>JACSRS010000072.1 GCA_014879655.1 Burkholderiaceae bacterium | reverse complement strand
GTCCAGCAGCAGGCCGCCGAGCACGCTGGACTCGGCCTCGATCGAATGCGGCGGAATGCGCAACTGGGCGACCTGCCGATCGATCGGCAAATCGTCGATATCACCCGAAAATCCGGTTGGAAATGCTGAAGACACAGGAACCAATCCTTTTAGAGACGAACGCCACAGCCTGGCGAGCAACATCCCGCCAATGACGGTTATGAGGGGACCGCCAATAGGCGCTGAACGCAGCCTTTAATGCTACGACGGGGAAGACGCGCTGTCATCGGAAAAGGCTGTGGACAGCCTGTGCATTGACAGTGGGACAGCTGGCGCAAACCTGTTGACGGCTCGCAGAATATGAAAAAAAAGCCGCTGGACTGGCGCCCAGCGGCTTCGCATCAACGCAACGGGGGATCAGGCTGATTCGCCGTACACCGAAACCGTGATGTCGACATGCACGTCGGTGTGCAGCGAAACGTTGACCGTGTTGTCGCCCACCGTCTTGATCGGGCCAGCAGGCATGCGAACCTGCGACTTGACCAGCTTGTAGCCGAGCTTGTTGAGTTCGTCGGCGATGTCGTGGTTGGTCACCGAACCGAACAGGCGGCCGTCAACGCCAGCCTTCTGGGTCAGTTTGACCGTCACGCCGGCGAGTTTCTCGCCCTGCGCCTGCGCTTCAGCCAGACGGGCTGCAGCGGCCTTTTCGAGCTCCACGCGACGCGCTTCGAAAGCGGCCTTGTTGGCTTCGGTGGCGCGGCGGGCACGGCCACCGGGGATCAGGAAGTTGCGGGCGTAGCCGTCCTTGACCTTGACGATATCGCCGAGGTCACCGAGGTTCACAACCTTTTCGAGCAGAATGATTTGCATGGTTGTTCTCCTTAAACGCGGTGCTGGTCGCTGTACGGCAGCATGGCCAGGAAGCGAGCTCGCTTGATCGCCGTGTTCAGCTGACGCTGGAAGATGGCGCGGGTACCCGTCAGACGGGCGGGAATGATCTTGCCGTTTTCGGCGATGAAATCACGCAGCGTGTCCATGTCCTTGTAGTCGATCTCGACCACACCGGTCACGGTGAAGCGGCAAAAGCGCTTGCGCTTGAACAGCAGGTTTTGTGCGGGGCGCTTCGGGCGCTTGTCTTTGTTGAAACGTTTTGGTCCGGCCATGATGGACTCCTCAATTAAATTTGCTGAAATTCTTGAACGTGAAACAGGACGGATTTGCCGTTGCGAGATGGGCCGAGAAAGCCGGTGAACTGCCAGTGACTGCCGACGGGCTGGATAACCAGTCTTTCGGCCACCGACCCCAAGGCAATCGCTTTGACCACCACTTTCACCTGCCTGGGCTGTCCTGCCTCGGAAATTGCCGACTCGTGGTCGAGTTGCAAATCCAGGGCCGGTAACCCGGCTGGCGTGTACCTCAGGGTTTTGACTTCTGCAATGCCGCCCGTCAAAACCAGGTGGTTCACACCGCGCGAACGATCATCCGCATCAGGAATTGTTGTATTCCGCCTGGTTCGACTTGCGCGCCTCTTCGCGCTCGACCGTCTTCATCATCGAGGACGGGCCGGTTTCGGCGGTCTTCTTCTGAACGGTCAGATGGCGCAGCACGGCGTCGTTGAACTTGAAGGCATGCTCCAGCTCGGCCATCACAGCCTGGTCAGCTTCAATGTTGACGCAGAGGTAATGGGCTTTGCCGAGCTTGTTGATCTGGTAGGCAAGTTGGCGCCGGCCCCAGTCTTCCACGCGGTGCACTTTACCGCCACCGGCGGTAATCATGCCCTTGTAGCGCTCCAGCATGGCGGGAACCTGTTCGCTCTGATCGGGATGGATCAGCAGGACGATTTCATAATGACGCATTGAGACTCCTTGTGGATGGCCCGCAATCGGGCGAAATGGTAGCCACCCCCGGCGTCTGTACAGGGTGTGGCAAGGCGAAGCCCATGATTATAGCCCGATCGGGCCTTGCTGGCCAGGCGCCGTGTGCACCGGCGGGCATCGCGGTAACCCGCGCCTCAGCGCTCCTGCCGCGGATAGCGGACCTGATCAACCAGGTCGCGCCCGCGCCGGTCTGACTGCCGCGTCACCAGGCTGGCGAGGATGATGACAATGAAGCCCAGCGCCACGCCAAAGACGCCGGCCGAGATGGGCTGAATGTCCCACCACAATCGAACCGGGGTGGTAACGCCAAACAGATCGCGCAACCAGGGCTGCGTCGTCAGCATGTAGTACGAGGTGACCCCGAGCCCTGCAACCATGCCCAGCGAAGCCGCGATGCCAGTGGTGCGCTTCCAGAAGATGCCCAGCGTCAGCGCGGGAAAAAATGCAGCGGCGGCGAACGAGAACGCGGCCGAAACCAGAAACAGGATATCTGCCGGCTTTTGCGCGGCCAGATAGGCCGCGCTCAGCGCGACGATCAGCAGCACCATTTTTGAGATGGTCACCCGCCGCGCCGTCGAGGCATTCGGGTCGATCATCTTGTAGTACAGGTCATGGCTGAGGCTGCTGGCAATGGTCAGCAGCAGGCCGTCGGCCGTCGACAGCGCCGCCGCCAGACCACCGGCCGCCACCAGCCCCGAGATCACATAAGGCAAGCCACCGATTTCGGGCGTGGCCAGCACGATGATGTCACCGCCGATCGACAGCTCGTTGAGCTGCAGGATGTTGTCCTTGTTCACGTCGGTGACCGACAGCAGCGACGGATCAACCTTGCTCCACGCCACCATCCAGGCTGGCAACTGGTCGAACGGCGTGCCCACCAGCACGTGAAACACCTCGTACTTCACCAGCACGGCCAGCGCCGGCGCAGTGACATACAGCGCGAAGATGAACAGCAGCGACCAGGCGACCGACTCGCGCGCTTCGCGCACGCTCGGGGTGGTGTAGTAGCGCATCAGGATGTGGGGCAGCGCCGCCGTGCCCACCATCAGACAGAAGATCAGCGCCAGAAAATTGCGCCGCGACACGTCAAATTCCAGGCGCTCGGCATCGCTGCCATCCGGATCGCCGGAAAACTGCTGCGCATGCGCCGGCATGCCGTTGAGCGGCCTGGACTTGGTCGCTGCCGTTTCCGCCGCGGCCGCCCATTGCCGGCGCGCGGTTCCAGCCTCCCGGGGCAGCCCGTACAAGGCCTTTTCCGCCGCGACGATTTCCGCGTCTGGCGCATTGCGTGCCCTGAGGTCGGCCAGTTCCCGGGTTGCGGCAGCCTTGTCTGCGGCCAGCGCGGCGCGCGGATCTTTCAGTTTTTCGGCCAGCACGATGGCGCTTTGCTGGTAGATTTCGCGCACCTCGCGTTCGCCCGGGTCCTGAATCAGCTGCTTTTCCATCGCCGTGACTTTTTCCAGCTGGAACCCGTAGATCGCCTGCGGCACCGGCACACCGGTCTGCTTGACCGACAGCCACACCACCGGTATCAGGTAGGCCGCAATCAACACGATGTACTGCGTCACCTGCGTCCAGGTGACCGCGCGCATGCCGCCGAGGAACGAGCACACCAAAATGCCTCCCAGCCCCAGAAAGATGCCCAGTTCGAACGCCACGCCGGTCAGCCTGGAGGTAATCAACCCCACCCCGTAAATCTGCGCGACCACATAGGTGAAGGAGCAGAAGATGGCTGCCGCGATACCCAGCAGCCGCGGCAGATTGCCGCCGTAGCGCTCGCCCAGGAAGTCCGGAATGGTGAACTGGCCGAACTTGCGCAGATACGGCGCGAGCAGCAAGGCCACCAGGCAAAACCCGCCGCTCCAGCCCATGATGAAAGCCAGACCGCTGTAGCCGGTCAGGTACAGCGTGCCGGCCAGACTGATGAACGACGCGGCCGACATCCAGTCTGCGGCCGTGGCCATGCCGTTGTAGACCGCCGGCACGCGACGGCCCGCAACGTAGTACTCCTCGGCGTCGGTGGTCCTGCTCATGATGCCGATACCGGCATAGAGCAGGATGGTGGCCAGCAGAAAGATGAAGCCGATCCAGCGACGCGGCAGTCCCATCTGCTCCAGCACCGCCAGCGCGCCGACAAACAGCACGAAGGCGCCGACATACCAGCGATAGACCGTGCCCAGATTCCGGCGGAATGCGTCGCGAGCAGCCCGGGAATCGCCCGAACGCCCTTCAGTGGGCTGCGTCAACGGCCTGCCTTCCGCGCCGGCCGGCGACCCGTCATGGACAGACCATGGGCGTCGGACGCCTGCCGCTGCTGAATCTCGTGAAAAGTGGTGAGTCGTGCATGCGCCATGCCCGCATTGTTGGGCAGCGCCTTACCGCGTTCTTACAGCGTGAACCGTCCAGCCATGGTGCAGCGGCCCATGCCCGGTCTTTCGCTAGGCATCAGCGCCCCGGTCGGGGCGCTGATGTGAAGGCAAAGCCCTTCACTCCGCTAGTTGTTTCCAGGTCGCGATGACGGAGTCGGGGTTGAGCGAGATCGAAGAAATGCCCTGGTCCCGCAGCCACATCGCAAAGTCCGGGTGGTCGCTGGGCCCCTGGCCGCAGATGCCGATGTACTTGCCCTGCGCCAGACAAGCCTTGATGGCCATCGAGATCAGTGCCGTCACCGCCGGGTCGCGCTCGTCGAAATCGGCGGCCAGCAGTTCCAGACCCGAATCACGATCCAGCCCCAGCGTCAGCTGGGTCAGGTCGTTCGACCCGATCGAGAACCCGTCGAAGTGCTCCAGGAACTGGTCGGCCAGGATGGCGTTGCTCGGCACCTCGCACATCATGATCAGCTTGAGATCGTTTTCACCCCGGCGCAGTCCGTGTTCGCCCAGCAAGCGGGTCACGCGCTCGGCCTGTTTCAGCGTGCGAACGAACGGCACCATCACCTGCACATTCGTCAGGCCCATGTCCTCGCGCACCCGCCGCAGCGCCTCGCACTCCATCGCAAAGGCTTCGCGGAAATCCTCGCTGACATAGCGCGCCGCGCCACGGAAACCGAGCATCGGATTTTCTTCGTCCGGCTCGTAGCGGCTGCCGCCAATGAGCTTGCGGTATTCGTTGCTCTTGAAATCGGAAAGCCGCACGATCACCGGCTTGGGCCAGAACGCGGCGGCCAGCGTGGCCACGCCTTCGGCAACCTTGTCGACGTAGAACGCCCTTGGCGAGGCATGACCGCGCGCCACGGATTCCACCGCCTTTTTCAGGTCGGAGTCGATGTTCGGATAGTCCAGGATTGCTTTCGGATGGACCCCGATGTTGTTGTTGATGATGAACTCCAGCCGGGCCAGACCCACGCCGCTGTTGGGCAACTGGCAGAAGTCAAAGGCCAGTTGCGGGTTGCCGACGTTCATCATGATCTTGGTGCTGATGTCGGGCATGGCGCCGCGCTGCACCTCGTTCACCTCCATCTCCAGCAGACCGTCGTAGATGAAACCGGTGTCGCCCTCCGCGCAACTCACCGTCACCAGCGTGCCATCCTTGAGCTGTTCGGTCGCGTGACCGCAACCGACCACGGCCGGAATGCCCAGTTCGCGCGCAATGATGGCGGCGTGGCAGGTACGGCCGCCCCGGTTCGTCACGATGGCGCTGGCGCGTTTCATCACCGGCTCCCAGTTCGGGTCGGTCATGTCGGTCACCAGAACGTCGCCAGGCTGCACCTTGTCCATTTCCGAAATGTTGTGCACCAGCCGCACCGGGCCGGTGCCGATCTTCTGACCAATGGCCCGGCCTTCCGCCAGCACCGTGCCACGGCCCTTGAGCTTGTAGCGCATCTCGGCGCCCGCCTGCGAATGGCTCTTCACCGTCTCGGGCCGCGCCTGCAGGATGTAGAGCAGGCCGTCGTTGCCGTCGCGGCCCCATTCGATGTCCATTGGACGGCCGTAATGCTCTTCGATCACCAGTGCGTAGTGCGCCAGTTGCTCCACCTCAGCGTCGGTCAGCGAGTAGCGGTTGCGCTGCTCGGCGGGCACATCGATGGTCTTGACCAGCTTGCCGCCTGCGGCCTTTTCTTCGGGCGTGGAAAACACCATCTCGATCAGCTTGGAGCCCAGATTGCGGCGGATCACCGCGCGCTTGCCGGCCTTGAGCATGGGCTTGTGCACATAGAACTCGTCCGGGTTCACCGCACCCTGCACCACTGTCTCGCCCAGGCCGTAGCTGGAGGTGATGAAGACCACGTCCTCAAAACCAGACTCGGTGTCGATGGTGAACATCACGCCGGCTGCGCCCAGGTCGGAGCGCACCATGCGCTGGATACCGGCCGACAAAGCGACATCGGCGTGCGCAAAACCCTTGTGCACCCGGTAACTGATGGCGCGGTCGTTGTAGAGCGAGGCAAACACTTCCTTGATCTTGAGCAGCGCCTCTTCGATGCCGATCACGTTCAGGAAGGTCTCCTGCTGGCCGGCAAACGAGGCGTCGGGCAGGTCTTCGGCAGTGGCCGACGAACGCACGGCAAACGACGGGCTGGTGCCCGAATCGGTCAGCGTGATGAAGGCGGCGCGAATGGCAGCTTCCAGATCGGCCGGAAACGGCTGGGCCTCGACCAGTTCGCGAATGGCTGCTCCGGTTTCGGCCAGCGCCCGCACATCTTCGGTGTCCAGCACATCGAGCATCGCGTTGATGCGCGCGTCCAGACCGTTGAATTTCAGAAACTCGCGAAACGCATGGGCCGTGGTGGCAAAGCCGGTGGGCACGCGAACCCCGGCGGGCAGTTGGGAAATCATCTCGCCGAGGCTGGCGTTCTTGCCGCCAACCACCGCGACGTCGGTCATCCTCAGGTTTTCAAACGGTACGACCAGGGCGGCCGGATCAAAAAGTGCAGACATGGGAAAGCTCCAGAAGTAAAAAACCGGGACAGGCTGTGCGGCGTGCGAATCGCAGCGCGACGACTTGTTGTTGCTTGACGGATGTCGGCACAGCGCAAGGTGATCGGATCCATGGACGCACGAAACTGCGCCGGGTTGATGCATCGGTGGGTCACCGCGTCATTGTAGGCACGGGGCGCCGCTGTCAGCGTGAAAAGGATTCACAGGCGTCTGAACCCGGTCGCAGCCTGGCGCAGTGGCCGGCCGACCGTTTACAGTGCAGGCACAAGGAACCACCGCCCAGCACGCCATGCCCGATCGCACCGTCTTCTTCATCTCCGATGGCACCGGCATCACTGCCGAAACCTTTGGCAAGGCCATCCTCGCCCAGTTCGAGCTGACCACCCGTCAGGTGCGCCTGCCCTTCACCGACACGGCCGACAAGGCGCATCAGGCGGTGCGACAGATCAACCACACCTACGAGATCGAGAACCGCAAGCCCATTGTCTTCACCACGCTGGTGAACATGGAAGTGCTGAAAGTGATCCAGGAAGGCTGCAAGGGCATGCTGCTGGACATGTTCGGCACCTTCGTGAACCCGCTGGAGACTGAACTGGGCGTCAAGTCGCACCACCGCGTCGGTCGTTTCAGCGATGCGAGCAAGAGTCAGGAATACCACGACCGCATCGACGCCATCAACTATGCGTTGGCGCACGATGACGGGCAGTCCAACCGCGACCTGCAGGGGGCGGACGTCATCCTCGCCGGCGTCAGCCGCAGCGGCAAGACGCCCACCAGCCTGTACCTGGCGATGCAGCACGGCCTGAAGGCGGCCAACTACCCGCTGATCCCTGAGGACTTTGAACGGCGCCAGCTGCCGCCGGCGCTGATGCCCTACCGCAAGAAGATCTTTGGCCTGACCATCCAGCCCGAGCGGCTGGCCGAAATCCGCAACGAGCGACGGCCCAATTCGCGCTACGCCAGTCTGGACAACTGCCGCATGGAAGTGGCCGAAGCCGAGGCCATGATGCGTCGCGCCGGCATCCGCTGGCTCAGCACCACAACCAAGTCAATCGAAGAGATCGCCACCACCATCCTGCAGGAAATCAAGCCCTGAAACCGGGCACAGCGGCTTTCCGGGCCCTCGCAAATACTCGCATTGATAGCAATGAATGACGCATTGACGCTGGGTTGATCGGCTTTTTGACAATATTTTCAGGTAAGAAGCGTCAGGGGGTCCCCGTGCGCGACCGGTCATTTCTTGCACGGATCACGAGGCCGGTTCACGGGCAGAAAGCGCACCATTTTTCGCCTGAGCCCATCAAATACGAATGATTCGCATTTGATGGGGTAGAATCGCCGCTTGAACCCGTCGTCAGCCAGCCAGGGCGTCCTCATCACCGTCGCGTGAAGAAGGCGATTGCCAGAGCCAGCCAGAAACCCTCGATCAGGCTGTTGATTCATGGCAAAACTCCGTCGCTCCCGTCCGCCGGCCCGCAATTCGGCGCGCCTTTCTTCTCGTCCGGCCGGTCACAACCGTCCCCCGGTGCCCCCCGCGTCGCCGACCGGCACCGCACCTGTCCACCTGCTGCCGCTGGGTGCGATGTTGCTGGCCGGATCGCTCAGCGCTTTCGCGCAGGAAACCGGGAAGCCAGCGGAATCCACGCTGCCCACCGTCACGGTCAAAGCAGCCGCAGAGGTGGAGGAAGACCGCGACACGCTGCGTGCCGTCGATTCGACCATCGGCAAAGGCAAACAAGCCTTGCGCGACATTCCGCAGTCGCTCACCGTCGTCACTGAAAAACTGATGACCGACCGCAACCTGGACACGCTGGCGGAGGCGCTCAAGAATACCGCCGGCATCTCTTTTCTCGCTGCCGAGGGAGGCGAAGAAGACATCCGCCTGCGTGGCTTTTCCCTGCAGGCCAGCGGCGACATCTATGTCGACGCCATGCGCGATCCGGCCTTCTATTCGCGCGACACTTTCAACTTCGACCGTATCGAGGTACTCAGGGGATCGGCGTCGATGTTGTTCGGCCGTGGCTCGACCGGCGGCGTCGTCAACCAGGTCAGCAAGGTGCCGCGCCTCATCAACGAGAACCAGGCCAACCTCACGCTGGGCAGCTACGGTTTCGTGCGTGCGGAGGCGGACCTGAACGTGCACACCGGCGAGAGTTCGGCCTTGCGACTCAACGCCATGGCCAACACCGCCGACAGCGACGGCGCGGGCAACAGCATCCGCAAAGCCGGTATTGCAGGCGCCTACCGCTGGGGCATTGGGGAGCGCGACGAATTCACCGCCAGCCTGTTCTATCTGGAAAACCAGAACGGCATCAACTACGGCCTGCCGTGGATACGCCCTTCTCCCACGTCGCCCGCTTCCGACACCACGCTCCTGCCGCTGGACCCGAAAAACTACTACGGCATGGCCAGCGATGTCAACAACGGGTCCGCCGGCTACGGTACGTTTTCGCACCTGCACCGCTTTGATGCGGACACTGAATTGCGCACACAGGTTCGCGCAGCCAAATACACCCGTGACCAGCGCGCCAGCGCGATCCGGCTGTGCCGGCAATCCACCGCCAACCCCGACTGCCCGGCCAATGTCACGCTGGAAAACTTCGATGGTTCGACCCAGTTCACGCGCGGCACCAATTTGAAAATCCAGGACTTGCAGACGCTGGTTGCCCAAAGTGACTACGCCACCACCTTTGATTGGGGCGGCATGCGCCACCAGTTTCTGGCCGGCGTGGACTATGCCGGGGAGAAAAAGCAGGTCTACAGTGCCTTGTCGGCGGCGCAAGGTGGCGTCACGTTGTCCAAGCCACTTACGTCGGCGGGCACACCCGATGATGGCGCCTGGGTGGACGAAGCGGCGCGCGTGTTGCGCACTTCCAGCGAGTACAGCTCCCAGGCCATTGGTGTGTACGCGCAAGATCTCGTACAGGTCGCACCTTTCTGGAAAGTGCTGGGCGGCTTGCGCTACGACTACCTGGTCGGCGACTACGACACGTACTCGATCCCCAACAACGCTGCCAGTCCGACCACCCCCACTCGCTACCAGATGAAGGTATCACAGTGGAGCGGGCGACTGGGCCTGATGTACCAGCCGACGCCGCTGTCGTCCTACTACGCCTCGGTGGCCAATTCATTCAACACCTCGGGTGACGCGTATTCGCTGAGCGCAGCGAATGTCGACATTCCGCCCGAACAGAGCGTCAACATGGAAATCGGCGCCAAGATCGACTCGGACAACAAGCGTTTCACCACCCGCGTGGCCGCGTTCTGGACCAACAAGTATCAGGAGCGCAACACCGACCCGGACGTGAACCTGGTCACACTGTCGGGCAAGCGCCATGCGGCGGGGCTGGAACTGGACCTGTCAGGCCGCCTGACGTCGCGCTGGGAGATGTACAGCTCGATGGCCTGGATTCCCATCGCCAACATCGACGAAGGCGTACCGGGGTCCGAAGGTGAGGGTACCCGACCTTCGCTGACCCCGCTGTTCAGCGGCACCGTCTGGACAACCTGCCAGATGGCACCGCGCTGGCGCGTCGGCGGCGGCCTGAACTTCGCCACGGGCCAGACGCCCAACCGCAACCCCGGCTGGGAAGTGCCCGGCTACGTGACCGGTGACCTGATGCTCGAATACGTGGCCAGCGAATCCGTGGCGATCAAGGCCAACCTGAACAACGTCACCAACGAGTTGTATGTGAACGCCGTCTACTCCGGCCACTACGTACCCGGCCCCGGCCGCACCTTGCAGGTGACGGCCACGTTGAAGTTCTGAGCCGGTTCCCACTGCTTCGCCCCACCAGACATCCTCCAAAAGCGCCGCCCCATGCTGCTGAACATCCCCGAGCTGTTGAGCGCCGACACCGTGCGCACCCTGCGCGAATCACTTGCCCACGCCCGCTGGTCCGACGGCAGGGACAGCGCCGGCTCGCAGGCCCGGCAGGTCAAAAATAACCAGCAGTTGGCTCATGATGACGCCATCGCGTTGCAGGTGCGCCAGGCGGTACTGGCCGCCATGGAGCGCAGCACGCTGTTGCTCACAGCCGCGCTGCCCAAACGGGTCTTCACCCCGCGCGTCAACCGTTACAGCGGCACAGCCAACCAGTATGGGCCGCACGTGGACAACGCCATCCGCACGCTTGCCCAGCCGGGACCGCAGCTGGGGCAGCGGGTTCGCACGGACATCTCGTGCACGGTATTCCTGTCGGACCCCGACCGCTACGAGGGCGGCGAACTGTGCATCACCGACACCTTTGGGGAGCAGCGCATCAAGCTGCCTGCCGGCGATGCGGTGATCTACCCGGGCACCAGCGTGCACCAGGTGTTGCCAGTGACGCGTGGTGAGCGCCTGGCCTGCTTTTTCTGGATCGAAAGCCTGGTGCGCAGCGACGAACAGCGCCGCCTGCTGTTCGACATGGACATGGCGCTGCTGTCACTGCGCACCCAGCACGGTGAATCGCCGCAAACCACGGCGCTGACCAGCACCTATCACAACCTGCTGCGCCTGTGGGCCGACACATGAAGCTGCAGGCCATCCCCGCCGGCATTGTCAGTCTGGCCGACCACGAAGCACACGCCCGTACCACGCTCGATGCCAATGCCTGGGCCTACTTCAGCGGCGGCGCGGCCGACGAGCTGACGCTGCGCGCCAACGCCCGGGCGTGGGCGCACATCGGCCTGCTGCCGCGCGTGCTGCGTCCGCTGGCGGGCGGCCATACCCGCGTGCGTCTGCTCGGCCGCGAACTGACCCACCCCATCCTGCTCGCGCCAGTGGCCTGGCAACGGCTGGCCCATCCTGATGGTGAACGGGCCAGCGCCATCGCCGCGGCTGCCCAGCAGGCCGGCCTGGTACTCAGCACCCAGTCGAGCACGCCGATGGAAGACGTGGCGGCGCTGGTGCGAGGCACGCCCGATCACGGGCCCTTGTGGTTCCAGCTGTATCTGCAGCCAGACCGCAGTGGCACGCTCGAACTGGTTCGGCGCGCTGAAGCGGCCGGCTACGAGGCGCTGGTTCTCACGGTCGACGCTCCGGTGCACGGTGCGCGCGACCGCGAACGCCGGCAAGGGTTCCGGCTGCCGCCCGGCGTGCGAGCCGTGCATCTGCCCGACCGTCCATCAAATGCGCCACCGCTGCAACCCGGCCAGAGCGCACTGTTCGACGGTCTGCTGCAGACCGCACCGACCTGGGACGACGTGGCCTGGCTGCAGACCGTCACCCGGCTACCCGTGCTGATCAAGGGCGTGCTACACCCGCAAGATGCCCGCCAGGCGGCGTCGCTGCAACTGGCTGGCGTGATCGTCAGCAACCACGGCGGCCGCACGCTGGACACCACGGCGACCACCGCCTGGGCGTTGCCCCGAATGGCTGACGCAGTGCAGACAGACTTGCCGTTGCTCGTTGACGGCGGCATCCGGCGCGGCACCGACGTGCTCAAAGCCATTGCGCTGGGCGCCAGCGCTGTGCTGGTGGGACGGCCCATCGTTTTCGGACTGGCTAACGCGGGTGCGCAAGGCGTGGCCCATGTGCTGCGCCTGCTGCGCGACGAGCTGGAGATCGCGATGGCCCTCTCCGGATGCCGCACGCTGGCGGATGCCGGCACCGACATCCTGCTGCAAGGCACCTCTGAAAACTACTCATTCAGAAGCAACAAATGACCATTTCACGCTGGGTTGAGGCCAATTTGTATGGAAATTTCCCCTCCAGGGACCACAGGGGTCCCGTGTTCTCGAACGGCTGCGAATCATTTTTCAGCGAAAGTCGGGATTGGCTGTTATTGCGATTAATTCTCATTTAGAATGAGCCACACCTTTTCACTGCTTCGCCACTGACCCGCATCCTGCGCCATGACGTCGATCCTCGTGCTCCCTGCCAGCCTGCTGCTGGTCATTGGCGCCCTGCTCTGGGTGCTGCGCAAGTGAATCACGCTTTCAGGCCTGCGCGAACCCCTGTTCCATAATGACCGCCCACTCTATTCAAGCGGACCCCGATGGCATGAACCGCCTCATCCTCATCGCTGTCAGCGTGGTGGTTTTTCACCTCGCCGCACTTTGGGCGCTGCACACCGGCCTGCTGCGCCGCGCGGCTGAACTGGTGATTCCGGTGCAGATCCTGAGTGAAATCATCACCCCGCCCGCACCGAGGCCAGCCGCGCCACCGCCGGTAACGCTACCGCCCAAGGCACCGCCGCCACCTGCACTGCCCAAACCCGTGAGAAGCGTGGCACCGCAGCCGGCGCCACAACCCCTGTCGGTGTCCGAACCGGCTCCGACAGCGGCCAGCGTGACACCGGCAGCCCCGATCGCCCCTGCCGTTGCCGCGCCGTCCCCCGCAGCGGCATCGACGGCGGCTGCCGCCCCGGCGCCGCAACCGCGCCTGCAACTGCCTTCCAGCGCCGCCGACTACCTGAACAACCCGCCGCCCGAGTACCCCCGGCTGAGCCGTCGCATGGGTGAACAGGGCAAGGTCGTGGTGCGGGTGCTGATCGGCGCTGACGGCAGCGCACAGAAGGCAGAAATCAACCGGTCCAGCGGCTACGACCGGCTGGACCAGGCCGCGCTGGCCACGGTCCTGAAATGGCGTTACGTGCCCGGCAAGCGCGGCGACAAGCCCGAAGCCATGTGGTTCAACGTCCCCATCAATTTTGTTCTGGAGTAATCAACCCATGGAATCGCAATTCGGACTGCTGAATGTCTGGGCACAGGGTGACTGGGTGACCCGCGCCGTCACGCTGCTGCTGCTGGGCATGTCGCTGGCTTCGTGGATGGTCATCATCGTGAAGGCACTGACCATCGTCAGCAGCAAGCGCCTGGCCCGCAATACCGAGACCTTCTGGCAAGCGCCCGACTTTGCCGAAGGCCTGACCCGCCTGGGTCCGGTCGCCGACAACCCGTTCCGCGAACTGGCCGAGGAAGGGCGCGAGGCCGCCGCGCACCTGCGCCAGAAAGAAGCCCAGCGCAACCAGTTGCAGGACAGCCTGGACCTGAGCGACTGGGTCACGCGCTGCCTGCGCAACTCCATTGACCACACCACGGCGCGACTGCAGAACGGCCTGGCCATTCTGGCGTCGGTCGGATCCACCGCACCCTTTGTCGGACTGTTCGGCACGGTCTGGGGTATCTATCACGCGCTGATGGGCATCGGCGCCGCCGGCGAGGCCACCATCGACAAGGTGGCCGGCCCGATCGGCGAGGCCCTGATCATGACCGCCATGGGCCTTGCGGTGGCGATCCCGGCCGTGCTGGGCTACAACGCGCTGGTGCGCGGCAACAAATTCGTGATCAACAAGCTCAACCGCTTCGCTTATGACCTGCATGCCTACTTCGTCACCGGCGCCCGGGTCAACGGCGGCAGCGATGGCAAGGTCGTTCCGATGAAGAAGGCCTGACGGAGAAAACCATGGCTTTTGGTACCCAGGACGAGCCCGATGAGGTGATGAACGAAATCAACATGACGCCGCTGGTCGACGTCATGCTGGTGTTGCTGATCATCTTCATCATCACCATTCCGGTCATGAAACACGCGGTCAACGTCGAACTGCCGCGCGCCAGCAACGAGCGCGAAGTGGTGAAGCCCGAAACCGTGCGCCTGTCGGTGGACGCGGACGGTGCGTACTACTGGAATGACGGCAAGGTGAGCGATGACGCACTGCCTGCGCTGCTGCAGGCCGAGGCGGCCCGCAACCCGCAGCCCGATCTGCACATTCGCGGTGACCGCAACACCCGCTATGAGCGAGTGGCGCAGGCGATGGCCGCCGCGCAGCAGGCGGGCCTGCGCAAGATCGGCTTCATCATCGACCCGTCCCGGTGAACCCGATGCATGCACCCGCCCCCTCGCAGCGGCCGGCCGAACCGGGTTGCGGCGCTGGGCGTCCGTCCGGCGCAGACGCGCCTGCATCTGACGCACGGATCCCTGCGCACCCGGCAGCCCGGCCGCTGGACAGCCAGGCCCTGCTGGGCGGCGGAAAAGCCGTCGAGATCCATCACAACGGCGCCATCTACCGTCTCCAGGCCACGCGCCAGGGCAAACTCATCCTGACCAAGTAGTCCCGCTGTGGCCCTGCCGCCGGCTGTGCGGGACCGCTGGCACCTGCAGCGCCAGCCTTGGGCAAGCGCAATGATGCCCCGCATCGGCGTCTTATGACCAATTTGAATATATCAACAACTAAATATTCGTTTGTTTTGACATAAGGAGCGCTTAGAGTCGCGGCCATGCCCGATTTCGCGTTCATTGCTGCCGGATTTGTTGTTGGCCTGGTCGTCGGCCTGACCGGGGTCGGCGGCGGTTCGCTCATGACGCCGATCCTGATCTTCTTCTTCGGCGTCAAGCCCTACCTGGCCATTGGCACCGACCTGCTGTTCGCCGCCTTCACCAAGATGGGCGGCACCATCAGTCTGGCACGCCAGCGGCTGATTCCGTGGCGCGTGGTGGGGCACCTTTGCGCCGGCAGCGTCCCGGCCGCGCTGGTCACGCTGTACGCCTTGCACACGTTCGGCCCGGCCGATGAGTCGGTGCAGCACGTGATGACCACCACGCTGGGGTTTGCGCTGCTGCTGACCGCCGCCGCCACGCTGTACAAAGCCATCCGCGGCAAGCAGGCGCCCCGCTCCCTCCCTGCCGGCCATCTGGGCGCGGCCACACAGCCGCGCCACTGGACGCTGCCGCTGCTGTTCGGTGCCGTCATCGGCACGCTGGTCACGCTGACCTCGGTCGGCGCGGGCGCCATCGGCGTCACCGTGCTGCTCATCCTGTACCCGCTGCTGCCGCTGCCGCGCATCGTCGGCGCCGACATCGCCTATGCGGTGCCGCTGACGTTGCTGGCAGGGCTGGGCCACGCCTCGCTCGGCTCGGTCGACTGGCCGCTGCTGGCACAACTGCTGGCCGGCTCGCTGCCCGGCATCTGGCTTGGCTCGCGCCTGATGGCCCGCACGCCCGAGCGCCTGATCCGCTCGGCGCTGTCGGTGCTGCTGGCCTGGGCCGGCACCAAGCTGGTCCTGATCTGATTTCACTCCCTGCACGCCATGTACGCCTACACCGATTTCGACAAACAATTCGTCCAGCTGCGCGCGGCGCAATACCGCGATCAGCTCGAGCGATGGCAAGCCGGCAAGCTCAGCGAAGACGAGTTCCGCCCGCTGCGCCTGCAAAACGGCTGGTATGTGCAGCGCTATGCGCCGATGCTGCGCGTGGCCGTGCCTTATGGCGAACTGAACAGTGCCCAGGTCCGCGTGCTCGCCACCCTCGCGCGCGACTTTGACCGGCCCGATCCCGATCTGCTCGCGCACGCCCAGGCCACCCAGGACCGCATCAGCGACGCGCCCGCGCCGCGCCTGAAAGCCGGATATGGCCACTTCACCACGCGCCAGAACGTGCAGTTCAACTGGATCCCGCTGGACCGTTCGGCCGACGTGATGGAACTGCTGGCCAGCGTGAACCTGCACGGCATCCAGACCAGCGGCAACTGCATCCGCAACATCACCAGCGACGAACGTGCCGGTATCGCCGTCGACGAAGTGGCCGACCCGCGCCCCTTCGCCGAAATCCTGCGGCAGTGGAGCACGCTGCACCCCGAGTTCGCCTTCCTGCCGCGCAAGTTCAAGATCGCCATCACCGGTGCCCGTGAAGACCGTGCCGCCATCGCCTGGCATGACGTCGGCCTGCAACTGCTGCGCAGCGAGGGCGAAGAACGGCACGGCGTGCCTCAAGGCGAATTGGGCTTCAGGTTGCTGGTCGGTGGCGGCATGGGCCGCACGCCGGTCATTGCCAGCGAGCTGCGCGCGTTCCTGCCCTGGCAGCAGATATTGAACTATCTCGAAGCCGTGGTGCGCGTCTACAACCGCTGGGGCCGCCGCGACAACCTGTACAAGGCACGCATCAAGATCCTGGTCAAAGCCGAGGGTCCGCGCTTTGTGGATGAAGTCGAAGCCGAATTCCGTCAGATTCTCGACGTGGATGGTGCCCCGCACACGCTGACACCGGCCGAACTGGCCCGCGTCAGCGCCCATTTCGCGCCGCCGGCGCTGAACTGCGATCGCAAAAGCGCCGACCAGAAGATCGCGCACATCCTGCGTGCGGCCGCCGAAGACGACGTGGAGTTCGGCCGCTGGCTGCACCAGAACGTCGCAGCGCACAGCAACCCCGACTTGCGCGCCGTGACGCTGTCGTTCAAGCGGCTGGGCCAGGCGCCCGGCGACGCCACGGCCGAGCAGCTGGAAACCGCCGCCGATCTGGCCGACACCTTCAGCGCAGGCGAGCTGCGGGTGACGCATGACCAGAACCTGCTGCTGCCCTGGGTGCGCTGCGACCAGCTGCCCGAACTGTGGCGGGCCGCGCGGAAAGCGGGCTTTGCGCGCCCGAACATCCGGCTGCTGACCGACATGATCGCCTGCCCGGGCGGCGACTTCTGCGCGCTGGCCAATGCGCGCTCCATCCCGCTGGCGGCCGCCATTACCGAGCGTTACCAGGATCTGGACGAGCTGCACGACCTGGGCGAAATCGACCTGCACATCAGCGGCTGCATCAATTCCTGCGGCCACCATCACAGCGGGCACATCGGCATCCTTGGCGTCGACAAGGACGGTAAGGAGTGGTACCAGGTGACGCTTGGCGGCTCGGACGGCTCGGCGCTGTCGGGCACGCCGCAACCCGGCAAGGTGGTGGGCCCGTCGTTCAGCGCGGCCGAGGTGCCGGACGTGATCGAGGCCATCCTGGACACCTACCGCTCGCTTCGCGACGGCGCCGAAACCTTCATCGCGACCTTGCGCCGTGTGGGCGCGGAGCCGTTCAAGGCGGCTGCCAACGCGGTCCGGCACGCACACACCGTCGCCGACTGACGCATCCACGGGCAGAAATTCATATGAAAATCATAGCAATAGCCGACCATTTGACGCCGGATACTGGCAAAAATGTCTTGAAAATGGACAATACGGCCGACCCCCGTCTGGTCGATCTGGGTGGCGTGGAGCGCATCGACCTGACGTTCCCGAAATTCACCGACGGCCGCGCCTACAGCCAGGCTTTTCTGCTGCGCCGGCGCCTGGGCTTCCAGGGCGAGATTCGCGCCACTGGCGACGTGCTGATCGACCAGCTGGTGCAGATGCAACGCGCCGGCTTCGATTCGGCTGTGCTGCGCGAAGGAGTCGACGCCGCCGACGCGCAGCGCCAGTTCGACCGCTTCAGCGCCTTCTACCAGGGCGACGCCGTCAACCCCGAGCCGCTGTTTGCGCGTGCCGGTGCAAGTGGCGCCTCGTCGCTGCTGCCCGATCGGGGCGCCCGCAGCGGGCGCGCCATCGAGCTGAACGCCAAAGCGTCACCAGCTTTCGCCGAACGACTCGAAGAAGCCATTGCCACACTGGCGTTTGCCGCTGCCACCGGCCCTGTGACCCAGGCCAACAGCCTGGGCGCCGAAGACATGGTGATCACGCACCTGATCAACGCGCAGCAACTGCCGATCAGCGTTTTCGTGCTGGAAACCGGCGCGCTGCACCCGCAAACGCTGGCGCTGCTCGATCAGTTGCAGGCACAGCAGGCAGCCCATCCGCAGGCGCCGCTGCACATCCTTCGCCCGCAGGCCGAGGCCGTGGTGCAGTTCGTCGAACGCGAAGGCGCCGAGGCGATGTACAGAAGCATCGAGCTGCGCAAGGCCTGCTGCGGCATTCGCAAGATGGAACCGCTGGCACGTGCGCTGGCAGGCCAGAAAGGCTGGGTGACCGGCCTGCGCCGCGAACAGTCGGGTGCACGCGCCGAGGTGCCGCTGGTCGATGCCAGCGAACAGGCCAGTCGCGACTTGCTCAAGTTCAATCCGCTGGCCAGCTGGAGCTGGGGCGACGTCTGGCACTACATCCAGCTGCACAACGTCGCCTACAACCCGCTGCACGACCAGTTCTACCCCAGCATCGGCTGCGCGCCCTGCACGCGCGCCATCAGCGCGGGTGAAGACTTCCGCGCCGGCCGCTGGTGGTGGGAGGACGAGGCCGCGAAGGAATGTGGCCTGCACGTGAAACAACAACAGGAGGGAGCCCCCGCATGAACGCCCGTACCGAACCCGATCTGCTGGCCGCCGCTGCGCCGGCTGGCCCGACCCATCATCTGAGCAACACGCATCTGGATGCGCTGGAAGAAGAAACCATCTTCATCCTGCGCGAGGTGGCTGCAGTTTTCGAGCGCCCGGCTTTGCTGTTCTCGGGCGGCAAGGACTCGCTGGTCATGCTCAAGTGCGCCGAAAAAGCCTTTGGCGCCGGCAACATTCCCTACCCGCTGCTCATGATCGACACCGGTCACAACTTCCCCGAAGTGACCGATTTTCGCGACCTGCGGGCGCAGGAGCTGCGCGCCGAGCTGATCGTGCGCAGCGTGGAAGACTCGATGGCGCGCGGCACCGTGCGGCTGGCCCACCCCGGCGAGAGCCGCAACGTGCACCAGTCGGTCACGCTGCTGGAGGCCATCGACGAGTTCCGGTTTGACGCGCTGATCGGCGGCGCCCGCCGCGACGAGGAAAAGGCACGCGCCAAGGAGCGCATCTTCAGCCACCGCGACAGCTTCGGCCAGTGGCAGCCGAAGGCGCAGCGGCCCGAACTGTGGACGCTGTTCAACACCCGGCTGGCCCCCGGCGAGCATTTTCGGGTCTTCCCGATCAGCAACTGGACCGAACTGGACGTGTGGCAATACATCGAGCGCGAGCAGATCGCCCTGCCCTCGATCTACTACACGCACCGGCGCGAGGTGGTGGACCGGCGCGGCCTGCTGGTGCCGGTGACCGAGCTAACCCCGCCGCGGGACGGCGAGACGGTACAGATCCGTGACGTGCGCTTTCGCACCGTGGGCGACGTCACCTGCACCTGCCCGGTCGAGAGCCTGGCCGCCACCGCCGCCGACATCGTCATCGAGACACTGGCCGCCGACGTCAGCGAACGCGGCGCCACCCGCATGGACGACAAGACCAGCGACGCATCGATGGAAAAGCGCAAGAAAGACGGCTATTTCTAGACGCAACCCGGAAAGAATTCAAACATGACAGATACAACAACTTTCATAGCAACAGGTGACCATTTGACGCTGGAAAAGGCCGAAAAAGACACTCAAACGGCCCTGAAATTCATCACCTGTGGCTCGGTGGATGATGGCAAGAGCACGCTGATCGGCCGGCTGCTGGTCGACAGCAAGGCGGTGCTGCAGGACCACCTGGCCGGCGTGCAGCGTCAGGGTGAGACCGATCTGGCGCTGCTGACCGACGGTCTCTCGGCCGAGCGCGAACAGGGCATCACCATCGACGTGGCCTTCCGCTACTTCGCCACCGAAGACCGCAAGTTCATCATCGGCGACGCGCCGGGCCATGAGCAGTACACCCGCAACATGGTCACGGCAGCCTCCAGCGCCGACGCAGGCGTGGTGCTGGTGGATGCCACCAAGCTGGCCTGGGCCCTGCAGCCGGGCGCCGCCACGCCTTCGCAGGACGAGGGCCATGGCCTGCTGGCGCAGACCCGCCGCCACACGTTGCTGGTGCACCTGCTGCGCGTACCGTCCATCGTCTTTGCGGTCAACAAGCTCGACGCCGTTCCCGACGCCGCGCACACCTTTGCCCGTATCCGTGATGCGCTGCAGGCCTTTGCCCTGCACGCCGGCATTGCTGTTTCTGCCATCGTGCCTATTTCGGCTCTGAAGGGCTGGAACGTGGTGCAAGCGGCGGACGAACCGGTGGCATGGTGCGGATACAACGGCCCCACCCTGTTGCAGATCCTGGAAAAACTCCCGGGCGCGGTGGCGGAATCCGGCGAACCGCTGGCCTTTCCGGTGCAGTGGGTCGAAAGGTTTTCTTCATCGGCCGACACCTCCCAGGGACGCCGCGTGTTCTGGGGTCGTGTTGCCACTGGCGCGCTGCAGGCAGGCGCCGTGGTTCAGGTCTTCCCCAGCGGCCAGACCGCCACGATTGCGCAGGTGCTCGATCACGTGCGCCGGCCCGGCAGCGTGAACGCCGGGCACAGCGCCGGCGTAATTCTGGACCGCGAGCTCGACGTCTCGCGTGGCGACTGGTTGTTGCTGGCCCCCGGTGCTGCGGACGCGGCCTCCCCGGGTCAGGCCATCGACCACGACGACTTCGACACCCCGGCCGCCGCCCCTGCGGTGTGGCCGGCCACGCGCGAATTGCTGGCAACCGTGGCCTGGATGGACGACGAGCCGCTGATCGCCGGCCGCGTCTACTGGGCGCTGCACGCGCATCGCTGGGTGAAGGCTCGCGTCAAGCGTGTGGTGCACCGGCTGGACATCCACACGCTCGCCGAACACGCCGCCACGCAACTGGAACCCAACGCCATCGGGCATGTCGAACTGCTGCTGCAGGAACCCGTTCCTGCGGCGCCGTACCGCCGCTCGCGCGTGCTGGGGTCGATGATTCTGGTCGACACGGCCACGCACAAAACCGCCGGGGCCGTCCTGGTGAATTGATTCAAATCAACAATGCTGCAGCGCACAAGCCCCCAGACAGGGGCGAAAGCGCGAATGTCAATAAAATACGGGTTTTCACGGAACGCGCGCGCGGGCCGTCGACACCCGCCCATCCATTGAATTGAACCCATGACCCACGTCGTTATCGAATCCTGTATCCGCTGCAAGTACACCGATTGCGTCGATGTGTGCCCGGTGGACTGTTTCCGCGAAGGCCCGAACTTCCTGACCATCGACCCGGACGAGTGCATCGACTGCGCGGTCTGCATCCCCGAGTGCCCGGTCAACGCCATCTATGCGGAAGAAGACCTGCCCAAGGATCAGCTGCACATGACCGCGCTGAACGCAGAACTGGCCCGCCTGCCGGGCTGGAAAAGCATCACCAAGCGCAAGGCGCCGCTGCCCGACGCTGACGACTGGAAGGACAAGACTGGCAAGCTCTCCGAGCTGGTCCGCTGAAAGCCCATGGAACCGCAACTGAACCAACAAGTGATGGATACCGCCGCAGCCCACGACGGCCCGATCGAAACCGATGCCGTGATCGTCGGCGCGGGCCCGGTTGGCCTTTTTCAGGTCTTTGAACTCGGCCTGTTGGAAATCAAGGCGCACGTCATCGACTCGCTCGCCTACCCCGGCGGACAGCCGGTTGAGCTTTATCCCGACAAACCCATCTACGACATACCGGCCATTCCGGTGTGCACCGGCCAGGAACTGACCGACGCGCTGCTCAAGCAGATCGAACCTTTCGGCGCGACGTTTCACCTCGGGCAGGAAGTGACCACCGTGCAGAAGCAGGACGACGGCCGTTTCTACGTCGAAACCTCAAAGGGCACGCGCTTTCTGACCAAGACCATCTTCATCGCTGCCGGTGTGGGCGCTTTTCAGCCGCGCCTGTTGAAGGTGGACGGGCTGGAGAAATTCGAAGGTAGCCAGCTCTTTTATCGGGTGAAGAACCCGGCAGCATTTGCCGGCAAGAATCTGGTGATCGTCGGCGGTGGCGACTCGGCGCTGGACTGGGCGCTCAATTTCGCCGCCGAGGGTCCGAACAAGGCCGAAAGCGTCATCCTGGTCCATCGGCGCGACGGTTTCAAGGCTGCGCCGGCCAGCGTGGCCAAAATGAAGGAACTGTGCGACCAGTACCAGATGCAGTTCATCATCGGCCAGGTCACCGGCTACGAAGAAAAAGACGGCAAGCTCACGGGCGCCAAGGTCACTGGCGCTGACGGCGTGACCCGCGTGGTGCCGCTGGACGTGCTGCTGGTGTTCTTTGGCCTGAGCCCCAAGCTCGGCCCGATTGCCGAATGGGGCCTGGAGATCGAACGCAAGCAGCTCGTGGTCGATACCGAGAAGTTCTCGACCAGCGTGCCCGGAATTTTTGCCGTGGGTGACATCAACATTTATCCGGGCAAGAAGAAGCTGATCCTCTCGGGTTTTCACGAGTGCGCGCTGGCGGCTTTTGGCGCAATGCCCATCATCTCGCCCGAAAAGAAAGTGTTCCTGCAGTACACCACCACCAGCCCGAAACTCCACAAGGTGCTGGGCGTGGAGTCGCCGGTTTTCGACTGAAGCGGCGCAAGTCGCCGCCTCACGATCAGACCCGCTTTCGAGCGGGTTTTTTCATTCGCCTACAATGGCGACCGCGCTTGAAAGAGCGCATCCGCTAGGGGTGTTGGCACCGACAGGTGCCGACTGAGAAAGTCCCTTTGAACCTGATTGAGGTAATCCTCGCGCAGGGAAGCAAGCAGTCGGACAACGGCAGCCGGATTTTTCACCGGCCCGACCAGACTCCCATGCAAGCCGACCTGCCATTACGTTGAGAGCGACGTCATGGCACACATTTCGCCATTTTTCAAGAAAAAATCGACCATTCCCAGCGTCGGATGGTCTTTCATTGCTACTCTTTGCGTAGCGTTCAACGCCTCGGCTCAAACCGAAGCGCCGGGCATCCCGCCCGCGGCCGAGCCCAGTCTGGCGCCGGTGACGGTCAGCGGCGCGGTGACGAAGCAGGTTGACGTCACGGGCTTTGCCGACATTCCGCTCGACAAGAGTCCGTTCGCGGCAACCGTCATCGACGCCAAGACCATCGAAGGCATTAGCGCCGACCGGCTGGCAGATCTGTACCGCTTCGACGCTTCGCTGTCCGACGCCTACAACGCCGTCGGCTACTGGGACTTCGTCACCATCCGCGGCTTTGTCCTCGATCAGGTCTACAACTTCCGCCGCGACGGCATGCCGATCAGCGCCGAGACCTCGCTGCCCCTGGAGAACAAGCAGCGCATCGAATTCCTCAAGGGCACCAGCGGCATCCAGGCGGGCACCAGCTCGCCCGGCGGCCTGGTCAACTATGTCGTCAAGCGCCCCACCAACACCGACCTGCGCACGCTGACGCTGGAAACCACCAGCTACGGCGGCCTGCTGGCACACCTGGACATGGGCGGACGCTTTGGTGATGACCAGCGTTTCGGCTACCGGCTCAACCTGGTCGGCGCCGACATCCAGAGCTATGTGCCCGATGCCGATGGCACGCGCAGCCTGGCCGCGCTGGCGATGGACTGGCGCGTATCACCCGACACGCTGATCGAGGGCGAATTCGAACTCTCGAAGCGCAAACAGCCCAGCGTGCCGGGCCTGAGCCTTCTCGGCAACGCGCTGCCACCAGCTGACCCGTTCATCAACATCAACAGCCAGCCCTGGTCGCAGGCCAACCGCTTCGAAAACTTCAGCGGCAGCATTGGCATCGTGCAGGCCATCAATGCCGACTGGCGCTGGCAGGGCACGCTGGCCAGCCAGCAACTCAAGAGCAACGACTACCTGGCCTATCCGTTCGGCTGCTACGACGCCGGCACCGATGTCTACTACGCCGACCGCTTCTGCCCGAACGGTGACTTCGACCTGTACGACTACCGAAGCGTCGACGAGCGTCGCAAGACCCAGTCGGCGTTGCTCAAGTTCACCGGTCTGGTCCGCTCCGGCGGCGTGCGCCACAACCTGAGCTTTGGCGTTCAGGGCACGCGCTACAGCGAAACCGGCACGCCGCAGGCGGACAACAACGCCGCCGTCGGAACCGGCAACATCTATACGCTGCCGGCACTGCCACAGGACCCGACCTACCAGGACCCGTACACCACCCGCACCGAGCGCGGCACCGAGTTCTTCTTCTTTGATGCGATCGAGTGGACCCCTGCTTTCCAGACCTGGCTGGGTGTTCGCTACTCGCAACTCAACCGGGACAGCGTGCGCACCGACGGCAGCCGCGCCACGAGCTACAGCCGCAACATCACCACGCCGTGGATCGCCGCGACCTGGCAGCTGGACGCGCAAAAGATGATCTACGCCAGCTACGGACAGGGCGCGGAATCCGAAGTCGCCCCTGGCCGCAGCCGCTACACCAACGCCGGCCAGCCGCTGCCCACTCTGAAAAGCGAGCAGGCCGAAATCGGCATCAAGAGCAACAGCAAACAGCTCAACTGGAACATCACCGCGTTCAGCGTGACGCGCCCCGTATCCGGCGACCTCGGCACTTGTGATCTGCCCGGAACCTGCACCCGCCAGATCGATGGTGACGCCCGGCATCGTGGCATCGAACTGGGCGCCAGCGGAACAACCGGCCCTTGGACGCTGGGCGCGAGTGCCACCTGGCTGCAGGCCGAGCGGCAGGGTTCCACCATCGACCCCAGCCTGAACGGCAAACGGCCGACCAACGTGCCAGAAACCATCGTTCGCGCCAACGCGGCCTGGCGCGTGCCCGGCGTTGCCGGCCTGAGCCTGCTGGGCACCCTTTCGTACGAAGGCAGTCGCACGGTGCTTCCGGACGAATCGGTCACGCTGCCCGCCTGGACGAGGCTGGATCTGGGTGTCCGCTACGAAACCCGCCTGGGCAAGTACCCGACCACTTTGAGCCTGCTGGTCGACAACGTCGCCAACAGCCGCTACTTCACCGAATCGCCCTATCAGTACGGCCACGTCTACCTGTTTCCGGCCGCCCCGCGCATCGCCAAACTGGTGCTGCAGACATCGTTCTGATGCTCCGGCAAAAAAATTCCGCGGGATGAACGTGCAAACCAAAAAGTGGAAAAAACAACGCTATAATCTGAGGCTTGTTCCTCGATAGCTCAGTCGGTAGAGCGCCGGACTGTTAATCCGTAGGTCCCTGGTTCGAGCC
>JACSRS010000210.1 GCA_014879655.1 Burkholderiaceae bacterium | reverse complement strand
CGGTTTCATCAACATCAACCAGAACAAGATCATCAAGATCTTCTCGGTGGCCAGCGTGGCGCTGCTGCCGCCCACCCTGATCGCCAGCCTGTACGGCATGAACTTCCAGTACATGCCCGAGCTTTCCAAGGAGTGGGGCTATCCGTATGCACTGGCCTTGATGGTCGCCAGTGCGCTGGTGCCCATGTGGTACTTCCGGCGCCGAGGCTGGCTGAAATAGGGTTTTTCGCCGCGGCGCTTCAAGCGCCAAAAAGCCGCGCAATGGCCTCGCGGCCGGGTTTCATGACGACGCCTTTTTCCGTGATCAGGGCCGTCACCAGCTCGGCTGGCGTGACATCAAAAGCGGGGTTGCGGACCATGACACCCTTCGCCGCCCACAGGCACTCGCGAAAACCGGTCACCTCGTCGGCGGCGCGCTCCTCGATCGGGATGGCTGTGCCGTCTGCGAGTTCACGGTCGATGGTCGAAAGCGGGCAGGCCACGTAAAACGGAATGCCATGGCGTTGTGCCAGCACGGCCACCATGTAGGTGCCGATCTTGTTCGCGACGTCGCCGTTGGCCGCCACGCGGTCGGTGCCGACCACCACGGCATCGATCTCGCCACGGCTCATCAGGTGACCGGCCATGTTGTCGGTAATCAGCGTCACCGGAATCTGTTCCTGCACCATTTCCCAGGCGGTCAGCCGAGCACCTTGCAGGAAAGGGCGCGTCTCGTCGGCTACCACGGAAATGCGTTTGCCGGCTTCGCACGCCGACCGGATCACGCCCAGCGCGGTGCCGTGGCCGGCGGTAGCCAGGGCGCCAGCGTTGCAGTGCGTCAGCACCCGGGCGCCGTCGGCTAGCAGGGCCGCGCCGTGGGCGCCCATTGCGCGATTGATGCGAACGTCTTCAGCCGAAATCTCGTGCGCTTCTTGCAGCAGGGCATCGGCGATCGAAGCGGGCACCTGCGCCCGGCGGGCGTCGCAGACAGCGCGCATGCGAGCCAGCGCCCAGAACAGGTTGACCGCCGTTGGCCGGCTCGCGGCCAGCGCGGCAAAGCCCCGATCCAGAGCCACGAAAAAAGCATCTGGGCTTTCACCCTGGCGTGCCCGCGCTTCCAGGGCCACGCCGTAGGCCGCTGCACAACCGATGGCCGGCGCGCCGCGCACCACCATCGAGCGGATGCCGTCGGCCACCTCGACGGCGTTGCGGTAGGGCCGGTATTCGAACCGCTCGGGCAGCACGCGCTGGTCGATCATTTCGAGGCGGCCGTCTTTCCACCGCAGCGTCTGCACGGCTGCCGAATCGCCAGTCGTCCGGGTCATGGGCGGTGGCCGCTCCTGTGGATGTGACCGAAGTGACGATGAGTGTTCATGTTTGCCCCCGGCGGCCGTAGCCCTTGAACTGATCCAGCACGTCGCACATCTGGGACGTGGTGAGCAAAGCGGGTTCTCCGACCTGCAGCGCGGTCCAGTATTGCGCGCACAGCGACTCCACTTCAACCGCCACCGCCAGCGCGTCTGCCAGGTCCGAGCCCAGCGCCAGCTGGCCGTGGTTGCCGAGCAGGCAGGCCTTGCGGTCCTGCAAGGCCTGGAGCGCGAGGTCGGACAGTTGCTGGCTGCCGAAAAGTGCGTAGGGCGCGCAGCGGATCGAATCGCCGCCAGCCACTGCGATCATGTAGTGAAACGGCGGGATCCCGCGATGCAGGCAAGCCAGCGACGTGGCGTAGCGCGAATGGGTGTGCACGACAGCCTGGATGTCAGGCCGCGCGTCGAGGATGTCCCGGTGGATGCGCCATTCGCTCGACGGCCTGCCCGTGCCGATGACGGCGCCCGAAAAGTCCATCTCGACCATGCCGTCGGGCGAGAGTTCGTCGACCGGGACGCCGGACGGCGTCACCAGAAACCGGTCGCCACTGCGCAGGCCGATGTTGCCGGACGTGCCGCGGTTCAGGCCCAGCGCATCGAGGCGCCGGGCTGCGGCCACCATCTGTTCACGGGGCGCCGGCGATGCCATGGCGATTCGCTGACCCAGGTCTCGGCGTTCAGGCCGTCAGGACCCGGCCGGCGACCGCATCAAGCCGTTTGAGCAACTCGGGATCACGCGCGTCGGGCGCGGTGATCAGCGCGTGCTGCAACGCGCTTCGGCAGCCACACGCGGGGGCAGCGGTGTCGGACTGAATCTCAGGCGCGGCCTTTTTCAGCATGCCGCGGGCCTTGTCGGCGTTGGACAGCAGGACCGAGATGATTGCCTCCACCGTCACGGCGTCATGGTCGGGGTGCCAGCAGTCGAAGTCGGTGACCATGGCCACACTGGCGTAGCACAACTCGGCTTCACGCGCCAGCTTGGCTTCGGGCATGTTGGTCATGCCGATCACGTCGCAGCCCCAGCTGCGGTAGAGCCGGGACTCGGCCAGGCTGGAGAATTGCGGGCCTTCCATCACCAGGTAGGTGCCGCCGCTGACAACCCTGATGTCGCAGTCGCGCGCCGCAGCTTCAAGGTGCCGGCCCAGCCGGTTGCACACCGGGTGCGCCATCGACACGTGTGCCACCAGGCCCGTGCCAAAGAAACTTTTTTCACGGGCAAAAGTCCGGTCGATGAACTGGTCGACGATGACGAAGGTGCCTGGCGTGAGGTCTTCGCGCAGCGAGCCGACCGCGCTGACCGAGATGACGTCGGTGACGCCGCTGCGCTTGAGAGCGTCAATGTTCGCGCGGAAATTGATGTCAGAAGGCGCGATCCGGTGGCCGCGTCCGTGCCGCGGCAGAAACACCATTGGCTGCCCGTCGAGCGTGCCGAACAGCAAATCGTCCGACGGATCGCCGAAAGGCGAAGTCACCTTTTGCCAGCGCTTGTCGGTCAGGCCCTCGATGTCGTAGATGCCGCTGCCGCCGATGACGCCGATCACCGGCCGGGAATCGGAGGTGCTCATGCCGCCTTCTTGTCCCGCAGTTCGCGGCGCAGGATCTTGCCAACCGGCGTCTTGGGCAGCTCGGTGCGGAACTCGATCAGTTTCGGCTGCTTGTAACCTGTCATGTTGGCCTTGCAGAAGTCGCGTACCTGTGCTTCGGTCAGTGACGGGTCCTTGCGGATGATCACTAGCTTTACCGCCTCGCCCGACTTGGCATCGGGTACGCCCACCGCCGCGCACTCCAGCACGCCCGGACAGGCGGTGACGACGTCTTCAACCTCGTTGGGGTAGACGTTGAAGCCGCTGACCAGGATCATGTCCTTCTTGCGGTCGACGATCTTGAAATAACCCCGCGCGTCCATCACGCCGATGTCGCCGGTCTTGAAGTAGCCATCGGCCGTCATGACCTTGGCGGTCTCATCCGGGCGCTGCCAGTAGCCGGCCATGACCTGCGGCCCCTTGATGGCGATTTCGCCGGGCTGGCCCGGTTCGATTACCTCATGGCCGTCATCGTCCAGCAGCTTCATCCAGGTGCTGGGCAGGGGCACGCCGATGGTGCCGGTGTATTCGGTGCTGGTGGTCGGGTTGCAGCTGGCCGACGGGCTGGTTTCACTCAGGCCATAGCCTTCGCAGATCGGGCAGCCGGTTTTCTCGAGCCAGAGCTTGGCCACCGCGCCCTGCACCGCTGTGCCGCCGCCGACCGAGATCTTCAGGTTCTTCCAGTTGACGGTGTTGAAATCCGGATGGTTGGCCAGGCCGTTGAACAGCGTGTTGACCGCCGGAAAGCTGTGGATGGTGTGCTGTGACAGCTCCTTCAGTACCGCTGGCAGGTCGCGCGGATTGGGGATCAGGATCAGTTTGCCGCCGGTGCGCATCGACAGCATCATGCCGACGGTGAACGCGAAGATGTGATACAGCGGCAGCGCGCACACGCCGGTGGGCTGTTCGCCGGTTGGGACCCGCGCCATCACCGGCTGGTTCCAGACCTCGGACTGGATGACGTTGGCGATGATGTTGCGGTGCAGCAGCACCGCGCCCTTGGAGACACCGGTGGTGCCGCCGGTGTATTGCAAAACGGCCACGTCATCGCCTGAAGTTTCGGGCTTTCTGAACGTGGCGCGCGTGCCGCGGGCAATGGCCTCGTTGTAGCGAACGGCCTGCGGCAGGCTGTAGGCGGGCACCATCTTCTTGACGTTGCGCACCACATAGTTGACCAGCGAGCCCTTGAGCAGCCCGAGCTGGTCGCCCATCGCGCACAGCACCACGTGCTTGACCGGCGTGGCGTCAATGCACTGCTCCAGGGTGGACGCAAAGTTCTCGATGATGAAGATCGCCTTGGCGCCCGAGTCTTTCAGCTGGTGCTCCAGCTCGCGGGGCGTGTAAAGCGGGTTCACGTTGACCACGACCATGCCTGCGCGCAGGATGGCGGCGACAGCCACCGGGTACTGCGGCACGTTGGGCATCATGATCGCCACACGATCACCCTTGGCCAGCCCGAGCCCCTGCAGGTAGGCCGCCATGGCCTGACTCAGCGAGTCGGTGCGGGCGTAGCTGATGTCCTTGCCCATGAAGCTGTAGGCGGGGCGGTCCGCATATTTGCGAAAGCTTTCTTCCATCAGCGCCACCAGAGAGCGGTAGGCGGTGGTGTCGATGTCGGCGGGCACACCCTCGGGGTAGCTGCTCAGCCAGATGCGGTCATTCATGTCAGGAAGCTCCGGGATTCATTATGGGAAAACCGCTATTCTGACTTGAAGCTGACGATGACCGGCCTATGTTTTCCCTATGGAGGGCAGGTCAGCCGGCCGAGTTTCATTTGCAGATGAAGCGGGTTGTGCAGTTCTGGCCATCGCAGCTGGTTGGCTCGGCCTTCACCGCCACCTGGCCGGTCCTGGCGCATTGCGCGTCGGCAGCTGCCTGCGCCTGGCTGCCGCCGGGTGCGACCGTTTGCGCCGGGTAGGCCGCGGGGTAGGTGGCGGGATTGGCCACCGGGTAGTAGGCCGGATAAGCCACGCATCCGGACAGCAGCACTGCAACGATCAGCAGGAAGGTTTTTACGGCAGGTTTTCTCACAATGGCATTCAGCCTTTGAGTGCAGTCAGCACTTCGTCAAGCATCTTCTTGGCGTCGCCGAACAGCATCCGGTTGTTCTCCTTGTAGAACAGCGGGTTGTCCACGCCGGCGTAGCCCGAAGCCATGCTGCGCTTCATCACGATGGACGTGCGGGCCTTCCAGACTTCCAGCACCGGCATGCCGGCGATGGGGCTGGTCGGGTCTTCCTGCGCTGCAGGGTTGACGATGTCGTTGGCACCGATGACCATGGCCACGTCGGTATCCGGGAAGTCGTCGTTGAGCTCGTCCATCTCGAAGACGATGTCGTAAGGCACCTTGGCTTCGGCCAGCAGCACGTTCATGTGGCCGGGCATGCGGCCAGCCACCGGGTGGATGCCGAAGCGCACATTCACGCCCTTTTCACGCAGGAATCGGGTGATCTCGAACACCGTGTGCTGGGCCTGCGCCACCGCCATGCCGTAGCCCGGGACGATCACCACGTTCTTGGCGTCGCGCAGCAGTTCGGCCGTCTCGGCCGCGAGGATCGGCGTCACTTCACCGGCCGGCTCGGCCGCGCCGCCCGCCGGTTTGGGCGTGGCGCTGGTGGTGCCAAAGCCACCGGCAATCACGCTGATGAAGCTGCGGTTCATCGCATTGCACATGATGTAGGAGAGGATGGCGCCGCTTGAGCCCACCAGTGCGCCGGTCACGATCAGCAGGTCGTTTGACAGCATGAAGCCGGTGGCCGCTGCCGCCCAGCCCGAGTAGCTGTTGAGCATAGAAACCACCACCGGCATGTCGGCGCCGCCGATGGCCATCACCATGTGGATGCCGAACAGCAGCGCGATCACC
>JACSRS010000025.1 GCA_014879655.1 Burkholderiaceae bacterium | reverse complement strand
AGCTCGCCCCACTCCAGCCAAATCCGCCGGGGCTTGGGGCTGATCGAGATGCAATAGACGTTGCTGCGACTCCACTGCATCAGGAGGTCAATGTCGAGGTTGTGCATCAGCCAATGGCCGAACTCGTGCCGGTCGATCAGTCCGTCTTCCACGCAGAAGGGAAGAATGTCGAGCCGGGCATAAACGTCCTCGCCCCACGACTTGCGATCCCACTGGTGCGGGTTGCTGTTGCGCCCCTTGGTCTCACGCTTCTCCTTGGGCCAGCGCAATTCCAGCGCCTCCCGCGACTGGTACGCAAAGGTGATGGCGAACCGCCCCCATCGCGCTAGGACCGGTTCGAGCACCTTCTCACAAAGTGCTTTCCCGGCACGAACCACCATGTCCGGGTCTTCGGGGAAATTGGTGAGCCCATTCGCGGCTGCGTCCGTGGAGAAGAGAAAGTCCCGCAGAATAAAATTCTGACTTAACCGTACCCGGGCAAGGGCCTCATATTCCTTCGGCGTAGTAACTGCCCACTGTTTTCCCAGATTCTGCATGGAAAACAGGGGCTGCTGTTTCATGGCGCTTTGAGTAACTTCTTCATACCAATATAATATCAAGTTCCCAGAAAATGTCAATTAATTCAACCACTTACGAGAGGCCGAAAGTAAATGTGCATGGGGATCGAAGGCGGTAAAGACAGACTCAAACCGTGCGCTCCTGAGCAGTGATAAGTGAGGGTTACCAATCATCAGAATGGATTGTGAAGAATGGATTAGTTTTGTGCTTCAAAAGATTGGAATTTTTTAAAACATTCAAGTCCTCAGGTGTGATGCATCCTCACGCCGCGGAAGCATGCATCATCCCTTCATCGACCCCAACCCTCCTAGTAAATTGACTGATGAAGCTAAGACTCAAAAGTCAACCTTAAGGTGACCTAACCTAATCGCATGTATTGAAAACCACAAGAGTTTCAGTACCTATTGTCTTGTGGTTTCAAAACATTCGATCTACCGGTGCTTAGCTAGGCTTGCTTCAACCCAGTCAGGCAAATGGAGTCTGTTGTATAACCGGGGAGAATGGACATCACAAAGCTTCCTGCAGGCATCATCAAAAAGTGAACGCCAGAATTTGTATTCTTGATCTAGCTCCTCAGCCTTTGACGCTTCATCTTGAGTCGGCGTGTAGTCTTCAGGCCATGAGATATATTCAGCCTTAGTTGAAATGTCATTCATGCACTCCTGTGCGTAACGTTTCATAAAAGCCAAACGGTGCTCATTAATGTGTTTAAAACGTTGGAACTCATGTTCCATATGCCCCCGAAAGTTAATGGGCCAAGGAGTGTGGCTGAAGGGGTCACGGGGCCTTTCGGGGTTCAATGTAGAGTATGCGGAGTAAGAGGGCCTTCGCCTTCCTTCGATGACCTCTTCATCCGTCCACCCTAAACGTTTCCGGGCACGGTAGGTGTCAGGGGCTTCACCACGAATCTCTGCCCATTCGGTGAGTGGTCGTCTCGCGCCTTGGTACTCTAGGTAGACCGTGTTCGTTCGATTTCTGGCTTGCGTAGTCTCGCTAGCCCAGCGGACATTTTCAGGCGCGTAAGGCCCGGTAGGGTCAATCCGATCAAGACTCCACGTCGGTTCGGGGCGAGGCCCCATGATTGAGAGGAAGTCAGCGAACTTGATGAAGTATGGGTGCAGTTCGATAGGCGACGTGCCCGTTTTTACATCGACCTTCCCACAACGGGATTTCATGTCTTTCCAGTTCGTATAGGTGTCTTCGTAAAGATTTTTCAACTTCGTGGCGTTGATCTTCTTGGCCCTGAGCTGTTCTACGGCCTCAATGGCTTTAAGATGAGCAGGAGATTTTTCCGGGATGATTGTTTTCGAAGAACTTTGATTTAGTTCATTAGGAAGTGAAAGACCAACTTGTTCGAAAATGTCTAGAGGCTGACTGGTGCCCTTTACAATGTGAAGCTTCACCGCTGGACGCGTACTGACAGAAGGGGCACATTGCGAAGATGTGCTGGGTTTTGTATAATTCATTCTGAGTATCTCTCTTAAGGTCGCTGCGGGCATTCGCCCCAGCGGCTTTTCTTTTGATCGCAATCAGACACGAGAGTGTCATTGTTAGATTGACTCCGAGACGCTGACTACGGGAGGGGTTTAATCTGATAGCGGAGACTTGCCCGCCTCATCTTTCCAAGTCGTTTCGGATGGTTTCAGTTCGCCAGTACGAGCGACCGCAGATGACTCCATCAGGTGCCGGTATTAGTTTCTTCCGTAGATGGGTATAGATGCTGGAATGACTGAGGCCATATAGGGTCATGAGGTGACCCACCTTCAATCGTGCTGGCTGGTTTAAATCGACTCGGGGAAGTGCCTTGCTGTGGCCGCGTTGCCTTGTGCTTGGGCTGGGCGTGCTGTTAGTGGTGACCATAATACTGACTCTCCTGCAGACGTTAAAAAACCGCTGCTTGCTCCCAACACACAGCGGTAAATCTGTGTTGAGGCGCAATACAACGGTCTTTTCGAACGTCGCCCGATGAATCTACGGGTCCACTACTACTGTCCTTGTGCTCTTCAGCTAGGACGATGTAGCTATTATTCTCCGATAGTATCCTGATGTCAACAGCTCTAACCAAATGGCAAAAATACTAGCTTCTACAGCGACGCGATTTCTTGGTCCTTCTCTGTGAATATCGAGTCGAGGTACTTGCCCAACTTATCCCATGCCTCACGTTTTGATTCCCATGGGACGGACTTCTGATAGGTGCGCTTGAGCTTTTCCATCACGTGGTTAATGCAGGCCTCGATTGTCATTGGGTCTGTTCCGACGCCTCCCAAAATGCGAGCACTCGTTCTCCGTAGGTCGTGAGGGGTCCATGGCCCTCCGCTGAGGAGGAGGGTGTCTGTTGCCATGGTGCGATTCTTCATCGGCTCGCTGCGCTGCCGGTCGTGGATTTGTTTGGAGATGCTTTTTTCGCAAACATGACCATCGTTGTGTTTGGCCGGGAAGCACCACGGCTTTTTCCCTGTTAGCTTGTGAAGCTCTTCAAGGTGGCGTAGCGTGAAGTCGGACAGGTAGACACGATGCTCCATGCCGTTCTTGGTGTCATCCGCCGGAAAGACCCATTCGCGCTTCTCGAAGTTGACATTCTTCCATGCGGCCATGCTGACTTCACCGACGCGGCAACCCGTAGACAACATGAGCCAGAGTGCCAGCTCTGTGGACCGCTGGAGTTTCGCGGCAGGGAGTTTCTCCCGCAGTTCCAGTAGTTCCGTTTCAGGCGTGCCGCCATCTGGATTCCACAAGAAACGCTGGCGCTCTTTGTAGGGAGAGGCTATGTCGGACTTCCGGATTTTGTGCAAGGGGGAGACTTCGATGTAGTCCCGTCTTTCGCACCATTCCAAGAACTGGGTCAGGTCCGCAAACAGTCTTGCTGCCATGCGTGGAGCACGAACCTTGACCTCATCAAACAGGTTTGTCCAAGCACTTCGGGGGACGCTGTTGATAGGGGTGCTTCCAATCGAGGGGAAGACATCGCGCTCAAAGGAGCGAATGACTTCGGCGCCGTTGTCCTTACGCCCTTTGTCACCCCGTTTGACAAGCTCCAATGCCTGCCACCGGAGCGCCAGTGCCTTCACAGTCTCCTCCTCATGGACTCGCAGTTGCTCTGTCTGTGCATGAGCTGCTGCCAACTTTTGAAGATTGCGTTCCGTCGTGGGGTTCTTCCCTGCGCTGTGCAGAGCGACGGCCCTCTCGTGCTCTTCCCGGATTTCTTTCAAGCTGTCACCCGGCCACGTGCCAGCGGTGAAGTCAGCCAGCTTGTTGTCGTGGCGAAACCGCCACCGGAACATGACCGACGGCGCACCGTCCTTGCCACGCCTTACGACACCGTACAGGCCACCTTGCTCCCAGACCCTTGTTAAGCTGGGCTCCTTGATCCGTGCCTCAAGCTCCTTATGTTCCCATCGCTTGCCGTTCTTGGGCTTGGCGGTCGTTACAGTCTTCGCGGTGTCTTCCATTCGCATGCCCTGAGATTTTGGGAGACTTAGAAAATGTGCCCAACAATGTGCCCAACAAAGTCTCTGGCTAAAAGTGTATCAGGTCAGCTATAATTAGCTACGGTCTTGAGCAATATTCCTTATTATTCAATGACTTACGTTGATGTTTGGACGTGGTCTGGTGTGGGTAAAGTAGCGTATAAATTGGCTACGAACCAAGGGGTCGTGGGTTCGATTCCTGCCAGCCGCACCATTATTGAAAAGCCTGCAATTTCGGTTGCAGGCTTTTTCATTTGGAGCGTTCTGTGAGCAAGGCCTTTACTCGTGAAGACGCGTCGGATCCGGATCTCGACGATGAAATGGCGGCAGCTGCCGCTTCCCCGCCGGTCATGCGCAACTACATGACTCCAGCGGGACATGCGGCGCTTCGGTCGGAACTGCTGCACCTGATGGATGATGAGCGGCCGAAGGTGGTGGAAACCGTGCACTGGGCGGCCCGCAATGGCGACCGGTCGGAAAACGGCGACTACCTCTACGGCAAGAAACGGCTTCGCGAAATCGATCGTCGAATCCGTTTTCTGACCAAGCGCCTGGAGACGGCGGTTGTGACCGATCCTTCGGTTCATCACGGTGGAGACCGGATCTATTTCGGTGCGACTGTCGTTTATCAGGACGACACCGGCAAACAGACCCAGGTGACGATTGTCGGTATGGACGAGGCCGACAGCAGCCTCAATCAGATCAGCTGGATTTCCCCGGTTGCGCGCACCCTGCTCAAGGCCAGCACCGGCGATGTCTTGCAACTGGTTTCCCCGGCCGGCATCCGTGAAATCGAGGTCCTTTCAGTCAGTTACCCGGCGCCAGGTGACTGCTGAATTCATTCGGATGGCCGAACCCGACCGACGCGAATGACCGAGGGTGTCCTGCGCAATGTGCGCATGACCGCATCAAGGTGGGAAGTATCCCGGACGGCGATGACAAACTTCAGGTCGGTCGTATCCTGTGCGACCTCCACGCCCATGTCCACATGTGTGATGTCGGCCTCGGTGGTCGCCAGCGCAGAAGCCACCCTGGCCAGTACGCCCTTGCCGTTCGTAACCGTCACCAGCAATCCAGTTTCAAAGGGCCTGACGGGTTCTTCGGTCCACTCGACCCGGATGAAGCGTTCCGCATCCTTGTTCTTCAGCCGCCGGGCGACCGGGCAATCGGCTAGGTGCACGACCAGTCCCTCACCGTGGCCCAGGTAGCCGACGATGTCGTCTCCTGGGACGGGGCGGCAGCAAGTTGCGTAGCGAATGGATGTGGACTCGGCGCCATCCAGCGTGACCGCTCCCTGAGAAACGGTCTCATGCGCGGTGTAGCGCTCCCGTGAAATGAGCAGGGCGTCGGGCTTTTCGCCGCGCTCGGCAAGCAGCGTGACCAGCCGCTTGGCCACAATCCCGGCGATTCGTTTGCCCAGGCCGATGTCCGTGAGCAGTTCCTCGCGGCTGCGGTTACCGGTAAAACGCAGCAGCTTCTCCCAGGTTGCCTGATGGTCACCTTCTTCCGGGGGCAATTTCTCCAAGCCCTCGGCACGCAACGCCTGGGTCAGCATTTTTTCTCCCAGACCTTGCGACTCCGAATGCGCCCGGGTTTTCAGGTGGTGCCGGATCTTGGAGCGGGCGCGACCGGTGCGCACAAATCCCAGCCATGCCGGATTCGGTGTCGAGTGGGGTGCTGTAACGACCTCGACGACATCACCGTTCTTGAGTTCGGTGCGAAGCGGAACCTGCTCACCGTTAATCTGGGCGGAAACCGTCTGGTCGCCGACATTGCTGTGGATGGCGTAGGCAAAATCGACCACGGTCGCACCCCTGGGCAAGGCCATGATCTGGCTCTTGGGCGTGAAAACGTAAACCGCGTCGGGAAAGAGGTCAACCTTGACGTGATCCCAGAACTCGGCGGCATCCCTCGTTTCATCCTGGATATCCAGCAGTGACTGCAGCCACTGCGAACCCATGCCCCCTGTGGCTGATCCGTCACCTTCCTGTGACTTGTACAGCCAGTGTGCAGCAACGCCTGATTCGGCCACGATGTGCATCGACTCGGTGCGCGTCTGGAACTCGACGTTGACGCCTGAGGGGCCGACCAGCGTGGTGTGCAGCGACTGGTACCCGTTCAGCTTGGCGATTGCAATGTAGTCCTTGAATTTGCCGGGAACCGGTTTGTACATCTGGTGCAACACTCCCAGCGCGGTGTAGCAATCGAGCACCGACGGAACGATTACCCGAAATCCGTAGATGTCGGTCACTTGGGCAAAACTGAGGTGCTTTTCATCCATCTTCCGGTAGATCGAATACAGCGTCTTTTCCCGGCCTGCAATGCGCACGGCAAGTCCGACATCGGCAAATGCCTTTTCGACCTCCTTCTGCACCTTCTGGATGAGGTCACGCTGGCGGCTGCGCGCGCGCGCCACGGCTTTTGCGAGGATGGCGTGGCGCCACGGACGCAGGTGGCTGAACGACAGCTCCTGCAACTCGCGGTAGGTCTGGTTCAAGCCGAGCCGGTGCGCGATGGGTGCGTAGATCTCCAGCGTCTCGGCCGAGATCCGCTTCCACTTGGAACGCGGCACGTCGGCCAGCGTGCGCATGTTGTGGGTGCGGTCGGCCAGTTTGATCAGAATCACCCGGACGTCGCGCGCCATGGCCAGCAGCATCTTTCGAAAAGATTCCGCCTGGTTCTCTTCCCGGGTGTCGAACTGGATGCGATCGAGCTTGGTCAGCCCATCGACCAGTTCGGCAACCGGTGATCCGAATTGTTCGATCAGTTCGATCTTGGTGACGCCGCAATCTTCCATGGCGTCGTGGAGCAGGGCCGCCATCAGGGCCTGGGCGTCGAGTCGCCACTCGGTGCATTGAACGGCGACGGCAATCGGGTGGGTGATGTAGGGTTCACCACTGCTGCGCATTTGCCCAAGGTGCGCCTGGTCGGCAAACCGGTAGGCTCGCCGAACCTGCTCGATGTCGCCCGGTTCAAGGTAGCCCAGTTGCGCTTCCAGTGCGGCAAAACTTGCCGCGGCCGCATTTTCAGCCGCAGCCACGGCCGGTGCGCCTTCGGCGGCAGGCTGCGCAGGGGGTAAAGAAGTGACAGGTGGGACAACCGCGCTCATGCCTTGAATATAGCGCGGCAATCCCTGATCGACATTGAAACAAAAATGCACCGCAGAGCGGTGCATTTTTTTTGCGGCGCGAGCGCCAGAAGCCGGCAGATTCAGCCGGGAACTTTTTTCAGCATTTCCAGGCCGACCTTGCCAGCGGCAATTTCGCGCAGCGCGGTCACGCCGGGCTTGTTGCGGCTTTCGATCTTGGGTGCGTGGCCCTGACTGAGCATGCGGGCGCGGTAGGTCGCCGCCAGCACCAGCTGGAAACGGTTCGGGATCTGTTGCAGGCAGTCTTCAACGGTGATGCGAGCCATGGAGGTCTCCGGTGGGTGTTTCGATGTGGAGGGCTTTGAACGTGTCAGCCCTTGCGCGGCGCTGCGCCGCATACTTGAGACGCTGGGCGTGAACAATGGCTTTCAGGTCGAAGAGCGCTCGTTCAAACAACTCGTTGATTATAACGAAGTCGAATTCGTGCACCTGGGCCATCTCCACCGCAGCATTGCGCATGCGCAGGTCGATCACTTCGGGCGCGTCCTCGCCGCGCCGTTCCAGCCGGCTGCGCAACTCGTCCCAGCTGGGCGGCAAGATGAAAATCAGGATGGCGTTGGAGAAAATTTTCTTGATCTGGATGGCGCCCTGGAAATCGATTTCCAGAATCACGTCAGCGCCGCTGGCGACGCGCTCCTCGATCGCCTTCTTTGACGTGCCGTAGCGATGGCCGTGGACGTTAGCCCACTCCAGAAACGCTTCACCGAGTACCATGGAGTCGAACTCCTGCTGGGAAACGAAAAAATATTCCCTTCCATGCTTTTCCTGGCCGCGCGGCGGTCGGGTGGTGTGCGAAACCGAGGGCTGAACTCTCGAGTCCAGTTCCATCAAGGCCTTTACCAGGCTGGATTTGCCGGCGCCGCTGGGCGCGGCGACCACGTAAAGATTTCCGGGATAGTCCATGTGTCTGTCAGGGATTGGGGTGGCGGATGGACGGGCTCATTCGATGTTCTGGATCTGCTCGCGCATCTGCTCGATCAGCACTTTCATGTCCACGGCGATGCGGGTGAGCTCCAGCGCACCCGATTTCGAGCCCAGGGTATTGGCTTCGCGATGCAACTCCTGAATCAGGAATTCAAGCCTTTTGCCGACCTCGCCCCCCTGGGTCAGCAGTCGCCCGATTTCATCCAGGTGGCTGTTCAGTCTCGAAACTTCCTCCGCCACGTCGATCTTGATGGCGTAGGACGCTGCTTCGGTCATCGCGCGTTCATGAGCGGTGTCTGGCAGGGCCGAACTGCCGGCCAGTGAAAGGGCTTCAGCCCATCGTTCCAGAAACCGGGTTCGCTGCACCTCCACCAGTTGCGGCACCAGCGGCACCACGCGGGCAACGAGTTGCGCCAGTTGTGTCAGTCGATCAGTCAGCATGCTTGCAAGGCGTTCGCCTTCCCGCAAGCGCGCTTCGCGCAGCGCGGATACGGCCTTTTCAGCCAGCGGCAACAGTTGTTCGCTGAAGGCCGCCCTGGCCGGGCTGTCGGCCGCTGCGAGCTTCAGCACCTCGGCGACGCTGAGGCCGGCAGCATCAGGCAGCCAGGTTCGCACACTGTCCTGCAGGGCGTTGAGGCGCTGCAGCAGGCGCGGCGGCGGATCCGCCAGGGCAGGTCCGTCGCCGCTACCCAGGCTGATGCGAACCTCTACCTTGCCGCGTTTGAGATGGCGCCCCAGCAATTCGCGCAGCGCGGGCTCGCATTCCCGCAGTTCGTCCGGCAGGCGAAAGCCGATATCCAGGAAGCGGCTGTTGACGCTTCGAATCTCCAGTCCGATGCGGTGGTGAGTGCCGATGCGGGAAACGGCCAATCCGGCGCTTTCTGCGCCTTCGGACTGGACGCTTGCATAGCCGGTCATGCTGTAAACTGACATGGGGAGTTCCTGTTGGCGGCTGTGAGAAGCCGCAGTCTGGCAGTTTCAGAAACGGGAATCCAAGCCTCTGTCGTTGGTCAACCCGTCCCAAATTATGTCAAAGGTCAAACCCGCTCCCCTTCCTCCCGATACGGTCATTGGCGGATATCGCGTGGTGCGGCGTCTGTCGGCCGGGGGGTTCGGCGTGGTTTACCTGTCGGTGGACACCGAAGGCCAGCAGGTCGCGATCAAGGAGTACCTGCCGTCGTCGCTGGCCAACCGGGCGCCGGGCGAGTTGCTGCCGCAGGTGCAACCCGAAAAGCTTTCGCTCTACCGCCTAGGGCTGAAGAGTTTTTTTGAAGAAGGACGCTCCCTCGCGCAGATCTCGCACCCGTCGGTGGTCAGCGTGCTGAACTTCTTTCGAGAGAACGAAACCGTTTACATGGTGATGAACTACCTGGAGGGTGCCACCCTGCAGGATTTCATCGTCACGGCGCGCGAACTGAAAAAGCAGAAGGTTTTCAGGGAATCGACGATCCAGTCGCTGTTTGACGAGATCCTGCGCGGTCTGCGCATCGTGCACCAGCACAAGATGCTGCACCTTGACATCAAGCCGGCCAACGTTTTCATCACCGACGACAACCGCGCGGTGCTGATCGATTTTGGCGCCGCGCGCGAGGTGCTGAGCAAGGAAGGCAACTTCATCCGCCCGATGTACACCCCCGGCTTTGCTGCGCCGGAGATGTACCGCCGCGATTCATCGATGGGCCCCTGGACCGACATCTACGCCATTGGCGCCTGCATCTATGCCTGCATGCAGGGCTTCCCGCCCAATGACGCGCCCCAGCGGCTGGAGAAAGACCGCCTGTCGCTGTCGCTGGCCAAGCTGCGCGGTGTCTACTCCGACAACCTGATCGAGGTGGTCGAATGGTGCATGTCGCTGGACCCGCTGTCGCGCCCGCAATCGGTTTTTGCGCTGCAAAAGGAACTGAGCCGGGGTGGCGAGCGCCGCTATACCAAATTGTCAGTGGGCGAAAAGGTCCGGATGCAGTTCGACACCATCCTGACCGACACCAAAAAGACGCTGCGCAAGGGCAGCGGATTCGGAGCAAAAGCCTGATGAAATTTTCTGTCTTTCAGGTCAGCCGCAAGGGTGGCCGCGAGAAAAACGAAGACCGCATGGGCTACTGCTACACGCGGGAGTCCGGCCTGTTCGTACTGGCCGACGGCATGGGCGGCCACCCCGAAGGCGAAGTCGCCGCGCAACTGGCGCTGCAGACCGTCTCGGCCCTGTTCCAGAAAGAGGCCCGGCCGGCGGTAAAGGATGTGGCGGGTTTTCTCACCAACTGCCTGATGGCCGCACACCATCAGATCATCCGGTACGCGAGCGACAAGGGCATGCTGGACACGCCCCGCACCACGCTGGTGGTGGCCGTGGTGCAGGACGGCTGTGCCACCTGGATCCATTGCGGCGATTCCCGCCTGTACCTGGTGCGCGACGGCGCCTTGCTGACGCGCACGCGCGACCACTCCTACATCGAACACCAGCCGCCCGGCGTGGTGCGGCTGGACAAGATGAACCGCAACATCCTGTTCACCTGCCTGGGTTCGCCGACAAGGCCGGTTTTCGATGTCACCGGCCCGGTCACGCTGCAGCAGGGCGACAAGGTGTTGCTCTGCTCCGACGGTCTGTGGGGAACGGTCAGCGAAGACGAAGTGGTCCAGCAACTGAGCGGCCTGCCGGTATCAGAGGCCGTCCCCGACCTAGTCGAGAAAGCGCTGCGCAATGGCGGCGAGCGCTGCGACAACGTGACCGTGGTGGCCATGGAGTGGGAAACGCCCGACGCCTACGAGTCCACCCGCGGCATCTCGACCGATTCCATCAGCGACGGCGTTTTTGCGTCCACCATCCAGTCCGGCGTGCTCGACAACACGGTCGAGGAACTTGACGACGAGGCCATCGAACGTTCGATTGCCGAAATCAACGAAGCCATCCGGCGCTCCGCCTCACGCAAACCCTGAGCGTGGCTTTCCTTTCACGGCCCCGCTTTCGGGGCAGTGGCTCAACGATTACCGGCTATTCATATGACCCTTTTTTCACGTAGCGGCGACCGCAGTGCCAACCAGTTGCGCCCGGTGCGCATCACCCGGGGCTACACCATCCATGCCGAAGGCTCGGTGCTGATCGAGTTCGGCAACACCCGGGTGCTGTGCACCGCCTCGGTCGAAGACCGCGTGCCGCCGCACAAGCGCGGCAGTGGCGAAGGCTGGGTGACCGCCGAATACGGCATGTTGCCCCGCGCCACGCACACCCGCGGCGATCGCGAGGCCGCGCGCGGCAAGCAAAGCGGCCGCACGCAGGAAATCCAGCGCCTGATCGGCCGCTCGATGCGCGCCGTGTTCGACCTGAAAAAGCTGGGCGAGCGCACCATCGCGCTCGATTGCGACGTGCTGCAGGCCGATGGCGGTACGCGCACCGCCGCCATCACCGGCGCGTTTGTCGCGGCGCAGGACGCGGTGAACCTGCTGCTGCGGGAGGGCAAGCTGACCGAAACGCCGATCACCGGCCAGGTCGCGGCCGTTTCGGTGGGCATCCTGGACGGCACACCGCTGCTGGACCTGGAATACACCGAAGACTCGGCCTGCGATACCGACATGAACGTCGTGATGACCGGCGCCGGCCACTTCATCGAAGTGCAGGGCACGGCCGAAGGCGCCGCGTTTACCCGCACCGAGATGGATGCCCTGCTGACGCTGGCTGAAAAAGGCATCGGGGAACTGGTCCGAATGCAGCTCGAATCGCTCACCGATCAATAGCGAAAAAAGACGATTTGACGCTGGGTTAGTGCCAAAAATGATGAAAATTGTGCTCGCGTCGGGCAACAGGGGCAAGCTGGCGGAATTGCAGGCGATGCTGGCCCCCTTGCAGGTTGAGCTGGTGCCCCAGTCCGAAATGGGCATTGGCGAGGCCGAGGAGCCATATCGCACCTTTCTGGAAAACGCGCTGACCAAGGCGCGCCACGCTGCGCAGCACAGCGGCTTGCCGGCGCTGGCTGACGACGCAGGCCTTTGCGTGGACGCGTTTGGTGGCCTGCCGGGGGTCGATACCGCTTATTACGCTACCCGGTTCGGCTATGAAAAAGGCGACGACAACAACCTGAGGGCGTTGCTGGAGCAGATGCAGGGCCTTCCACAAGGCGCCCAGCGCCGCGCCGCGCTGGTCAGCACCCTGGTGGCGGTGCGCAGCCCGCAAGACCCCGAGCCACTGGTGGCGGTGGGGCGGGTGGTCGGCGAAATCGCCCGCGAGCCAGCCGGCAGCAACGGTTTCGGCTTTGACCCGGTGATGTTCATCCCAGCCTTTGGCAAGACGTTTGCCCAGTTGCCGGTTGAAGTCAAGAACGCCAACAGCCACCGGGGCCAGGCGGCCAGGGCCATGGTCGAACTGATCCGCGAGCGATGGTTGTGATGGGCCTCGCAGACTGCCGCCTGGTAGCGGGTTTGCGTCACCCCCGGTTGCCGTGATGCCGACCATCAGCCCCCAGAGCGCCGGGCCAGCAGCCAGCGTGCCTTCAGAGCGGCCCGACATCGGCCACTACATGCGGCCGGGGACGCTGCAACTCACGTCGCTGCCGCCGCTGTCGCTTTACGTGCACCTGCCCTGGTGCCTGAAGAAATGCCCGTACTGCGATTTCAACTCGCATGAATGGCGCGGCGAGGGCGGTCTGGATGCGCTGCCCGAGCAGCGCTACCTGGAGGCGCTGATCGCCGACCTGGACGCCAGCCTGCCGCTGATCTGGGGCCGCACGGTGCACAGCGTTTTCATCGGCGGTGGCACACCCAGCCTGTTTTCGCCCTCGGCCATCGACCGCCTGCTGGGCGACCTGCGCGCCCGGCTGAATCTGGGCGCCGATTGCGAGATCACGCTGGAGGCCAACCCCGGCACCTTCGAGAAAGACCGGTTTCGCGCCTTTCGCAGCGCCGGCGTCACGCGCCTGTCGGTCGGGGTGCAGAGCTTCAACGACGTGCACCTGCAGGCGCTGGGCCGCGTGCATGACCGCGCGCAGGCGCTGGCGGCGGTCGAAGAGGCCGCGCAGGCGTTTGACACCTTCAACCTCGACCTGATGTACGCCTTGCCCGGCCAGACGCCCGAGCAACTGGAAGCTGATCTGTCGACCGCGCTGGCACTGGCGCCGCCCCACCTCTCGATCTATCACCTGACCATCGAGCCCAACACGGTGTTCGCCCGCTTCCCACCGGCCGTTCCGGAAGACGACGTGGCCTGGGCCATGCTGGACCGGATCATCGACCGAACCGCCGCCCGGGGTTTGCAGCGCTACGAAGTTTCTGCCTTTGCGCGCGCGGGCCACCGCTGCTGGCACAACCTGAACTACTGGCAGTTTGGTGACTATCTGGGTATCGGTGCGGGCGCCCACAGCAAGCTCAGCTTTGCCCACCGCGTGGTGCGGCAGGTGCGCTACCGGGAGCCGCGCCTGTACATGGACCATGCCACTGCCGGCAACGCCATCGCACAGGAATCGGAAGTCAGCCGCTCGGACCTGCCGTTTGAGTTCATGCTCAACGCGCTGCGCCAGAAAGACGGTTTCGCTTTGCAGGATTTTGCCGAGCGCACTGGCCTGGCGATCACGGCAATTCAGGAGGCGCTGCAGAAGGCCGAAGTGCAGGGCCTGATCGAGCGGGATCTCAGCCATGTGCGCCCCACGGCGCGGGGCTTTGACTTTCTGAGCAATCTGCAGGGGTTGTTCTTGCCAGAATGAAAGTTCGGCAGCGTCGGCAACGCCCCGCAATCATGAAACCAGCCCTGGAGGACGGCCATGAACTGCCTTGACGAAGCCTGGAAACAAAACGCGCCGGAGCTTCGATCCTGGTTGCGCCAGCGCTTGCGTCAGCCCCAGGATGTTGACGACCTGATGCAGGATCTTTTCATCAAGGCGCTGGGTCAGGGCAACAAGTTCTGCAGCATCGAAAATGCCCGGGCCTGGCTGTTTGCCGTAGCCCGAAACGCGCTGGCCGACCAGCTCAAAATGAAGCGTGAGTCGGTCGAGCTCCCCGACGATCTGGCGGCCGAGCAACACGACCAGGATGCGGTCGACCAGCTCGCTGCATGCCTTCCCAGGGTGCTTTCGGAGCTGAGCCCGACGGATCAGGAGGCGATTCGCCTTTGTGACCTTGGCGGCCTTTCGCAGGCGCAGTATGCGGAAAAAGCAGGGCTGAACCTGAGCACCGCCAAATCGCGCCTTCAGCGCGCCCGCCAGAAGATGCGCGAGCAAATGACCCAGGCGTGCCAGGTCCGGTTTGACGGGCAAGGGCATGTGCAGGACTTCGTGCGCCGTCCGCCCATCGGCAAAACCGACGAAAACTGATGGCCTGAACTTACAGCGGGGCGCCCGGGTGGCGCCGGGAGGTTTGACGCGCCCGAAACCACACGCAATATTTGTGCGTCTTTTTGAAAGATCCATCGTCTTCACCGGTATGGACTCCATTACCGTCTCGATCCGAAACTGGTTTTCCCGCCAGCCTGCAGTATTTCTGGCCGTCTCCGCCCTGATCTGGCTGGGCCTATACCAGGCGTTGATCCCGGCATCAGAGACGCTGGTCTCGTGGCTCCCGGTGGAGCGCAACAGCCATCTGGGTGGCGCGCTCCAGTTTTTCTTCTACGACACACCCAAGGTCTTGCTGCTTCTCACGGCCGTCGTCTTCGTCATGGGCATGGTCAACAGCTACTTCACCCCGGAGCGCACGCGCGCGCTGCTGGCGGGGCGGGCCGAAGGCGTGGCCAACGTCATGGCCGCCTCACTGGGCGTGGTGACCCCGTTTTGCTCCTGCTCGGCGGTTCCGCTGTTCATCGGTTTTGTGCAGGCGGGCGTGCCACTGGGCGTCACGTTCTCGTTCCTGATCGCGGCGCCCATGGTCAACGAGGTGGCGCTGGCGCTGCTCTTTGGCATGTTTGGCTGGAAGGTTGCGTTGCTCTACCTGGTGCTCGGCCTGAGCGTGGCCATCGTCGCGGGCTGGACCATCGGGCGCCTCAAAATGGAGCGCTACCTGGAAGACTGGGTGCGCGACATGCCCAGAATGTCGGCCCAGTACGAAGACGCCGGGTTGACATTGGGTGAGCGGATTGTTGCCGGGTTTGCTGCGGTGCATGAAATCGTCGGCAAGGTCTGGCCCTACATCCTGGCGGGCATTGCCATCGGCGCCCTGATTCACGGCTATGTGCCCGAGGACTTCATGGCTTCGATCATGGGCAAGCAGGCGTGGTGGTCGGTACCGCTGGCCGTGCTGATTGGCGTGCCCATGTATACCAACGCCGCCGGCGTGATCCCCATCGTTCAGGCCCTGCTGGCCAAGGGCGCCGCGCTGGGAACCGTGCTGGCCTTCATGATGAGCGTGATTGCGCTGTCGCTGCCGGAAATGATCATCCTGCGCAAGGTGCTGAAAGTCCGGCTGATCGCCACCTTTGCGGGCGTCGTGGCTGTGGGCATCTTTCTGGTCGGCTACGTTTTCAACGCTTTTCTCTGACAGGCCGGTCCTCGGACTTGCCATCGCCCCCGTTCCACCCATCTCGAAACCGAAAGGAAAATCATGGATATCAAAGTTCTCGGAACCGGCTGCACCAACTGCAGGAACACCATCGCGCTGATCGGCCAGGTCGCCAGCGACAAGGGCGTGAGTGTGAATCTCGAAAAGGTGGAGGAACTGCGCGATATCGCCAGCTACGGCGTCATGAGCACGCCCGGCGTGGTCATCGACGGCAAGGTCGTGCACGCTGGCGGCGTCCCCAGCCGCGAAAAAGTCGAGAAGTGGTTCAGCGCGTAAGGGGGAAGGACGACGCCGTCGAACCGGATGCTGAGCGTAACGGTTGTGGGTGTCTCCCGCCAAAACTCGGGTAGACGTCAAATGCAGTCGTACCCATTGGGATCGGGAAATTGAAAAGCCGGGGAGGCGTCAAGTCGAAGTCGGCTTGGCCAATCGACAGGCAAGCAACGCGAAAACCGGTGCAAGCGCTGCCATGACCAGCACCACCACCGCCCCGGACGGCAGGTCAAAACGCGCAGAGAGCGCCAGTCCCAGCAGGTAGCCGATGGCGCCGATGGCGTAGGCGACGGGAAGTCGCTGGTTTGCGCGCAGGGAGCGAACTGCCAGCGCCGGAACAATCAGGCTGGTGAACACCAGGTACACCCCCACGAGTTGCACCGAGGCCGTGACCGCCAGGGCAAACAGCAGGTAGAAGCCGGCGCGGCCGAGTCGATCGCGCAGCCCGAACCACAGCGCCAGAACCAGCGCCGTCAGCGCCGCCATCACGATGAGTTGCTGCGTCGAGACCCACAGGATCTGCCCGACCAGCAGGTCTTTCAGGTGCTCGCCGCCGTGCGGGTTGCCGGCCAGCAGCAACAGGCCGGCGCACGAGGCCAGCACGAACAGCACACCGATCAGCGCTTCCTGAATATCGGGCCAGCGGCGTTCGGTCCAGGTCAGCGCCAGCGCGCCGGTCAGCGCCGCTGAAAGGGCCGCCACCTGCACGGCCCAGCCCTGGGGCTCGAAGCCCATCGCGTCAGCGGCGATGACGCCAATGCTGGCAATCTGCGCAATCGCCAGGTCGATGAAGACGATGCCGCGCTGCAGCACCTGGGCGCCCAGTGGCACGTGGGTGGCCAGCACCAGCAAACCCGCCAGCAAAGCCGGCAGCAGAATGTGCCAGTCGATGTTCGAAGGGGTCATCGCGCGCCTTTCAGCAGCCGCTGAACGGTGTCGTCATAAAGCGAAAACAGGTCTTTGGCCTGCTCGTCGCCACCCACCGTGAAGGGCAGCACCACGATGGGGAGCCTGGTGCGCTCGGCCAGCCATTCCGAACCGCGGCCATCGTTGTAGGCGGCGCGCAAGATCATCTTCGCGGGGCGGGTCTGCAGGCCAGCCAGCACCGCGCCCAGGTGCGAACTGGTCGGCTCGACGCCGGGTTTGGGCTCCAGCACAGCCACTTCCACCAGACCCAGCCACTGCTGCAGGTACGGAAACGCCTTGTGCTGCACCACGACATTCGTCCCTCGCAGCGGCGCCGCTTCCTTCTCCCAACGCTGGACGGCCGCCTTCCAGCGCGCCATGAAGTCGGCGCTGCGTGCCTGGTAGACCGTCGCATTGGCCGGGTCGAGTTCGGCCAGGCGCCGGGCCAGCGGTTCGGCAACGAGCGCAATGTTGCGAGGGTCGGTCTGGATGTGCGGGTTGCCGGCGGCGTGCACGTCACCGTCGCCGCGGTCCAGGCGCTCGGGCACTTCAAGTTTGCGCACGTAACTGGCCGCTTCGAAGTTGCCCGGCTTGCCGGGCTGGATGGCGCTGTTGCCGGACTGGCGGATCAGCACTGGCAGCCAGCCGACCTCCAGTTCGGCGCCCGTGCAGACCACCAGCTGGGTGTTGCGCGCAGCGGCAACGAGGCTGGGCCGGGCCTCGATATGGTGCGGGTCCTGCAGCCCCGTCGTGGCGACATAAACGCTGGCCTTGTCGCCGGCCAGTTCCTTGACAAGCGCACCCCATTCGGGCTCGCAGGCCAGTACCTTGAGGTCGGCCTGCGCGGTCTGGGCGCCAAGCGCCAGTAGCAGCGCAGCAGCGGCGGGGAGAAAAGTCTTCTTCATGGTGAATCCTTAAAAGGCGTGCGCGCCGTGGGAGCCCAGGCTCATCTGGTACTGGATCATGATCTGGTTGTCGGTCAGGCCGTAGCGGGCGCGGTCCTGGGCCAACTGCAGGCGCACCCGGCTGTATTCGCTGGGCGACCAGTCGAACATCAGCGTCGTACGGTTCGGCGAGTATTCGGGCAGGAAGAGATTGGCAGTGTTGCTGGACGCATTGACGCTGCCCAGATCCAGCCGGTCGTAGCGCAAGCCCACCCGCCAGGCGGGCAGGAACTTGTACACCGCCTGCGCGTACCAGCCACTCTGGGCCGAGCGGTAGATGTCGGCCAGCGCCTGCCCGCTTGCGTCATAGATCATCGAGCCGGACTCTGTGCGATGAAAATACTCTCCTTGCAGCGTCACACTGGTGCTCTTGGCGTTGCCATCGGGTGACCATTTCCACACGCCGTCCAGGATGGCCAGCCGGCTGTTGCCGGTGAACACGTTGCTGACCGGGTTGCCGGCAATGTCGATGTCGTCAGAGGCGCGGTCCAAGGCGTTGGCCCAGACCATCGAAGCGCCGGCGCGCCAGCTCTGGCTGGCACCGATGTCGCCACCGGTATGCGCGAACAGCGTGGCGGTACCGGGCTTCTTGAGGTTGCCGGTGCCGCTGGGGTACTCGCCTGCGGCACCGATGCCACCGCCGAGTTCGACGAACTGCGAGGTCGGCAACACCGCCTTGAACTGCAGGCCGTCCTGGGTCAGCGCGCCGCCCAGGAACACCTGGTAGGCGAGCGGGGCATTGATGAAATCCCAGGCGTGGGGGTGCTTGTCGTTCTGGTAGCCGATGGATGCCAGATAACGCCCGGCTTTCAGCCCCAGGCCGCCCGGCAGCGACGTGGTCTGGATGAAGGCTTCCTCGACCGAGGCCGAGTTGTCGGCGGCCAGCGCCAGGTTCAGCGAGCCGAAAAACCACGGGTCGATGGTGGCCGAAAGCGTCAGCTCGGACTCGCCCAGCGAAAAGCCCTGCACCCCCGGCCCGATCTCGCCGCCGGCGAGGAAGCCAGGGATGCGGTATTGGGTGGGGTCCTGGGAGAAGCTGGAGTAGCTGCCTGAAAGAATCAGCGCGATCGCCGGGTTGAAGGCGGAAGCCGAGGATTGCGCTGTCGCCGGCGCCATCGTGGCGGTTTGGGTGGCCGGCGGGCTTTCCGCCGCAGTCGGCGCGCTGGCGGCCGTCGGGGCGCGCGCCGTGCTGTCCGTTGCAGGCTGAGCCGCGAGGCTGGTCTCCGCCTGCTTCAGGCGCGCTTCGAGCGCTTTCAGCTGCGCTTCGTAGTCCTTGCGCATGGCGGCGATTTCCTGCTGCAGCTGTTGCAACTGGGTGGCGTTGTCGGCGGCCAGCAGCGGCGGCGAGGTGATGGCCAGCGCGATCAGCGTGGCGGCAAAGGGGGCGGGATGGGGCATAGCGAGGCAGACTCCATAAGGGGGGTGAGCGGGCGCAACCGGGCGTTGCGCCGCATCCATTGAGGGGAAGAAACGATAGGGCCCGGCCGCATCGCGACGTGCGCGAAGGCTCAGGGCTACACGGCGGGACGACCGGCCGGGTCAGTGGGCGTCAGCAGGGCTGCGGGGGTGCGCGCGAGGCGTAGGCCGTAAAAGCCGTTGCGTGCAAGCGGATGGCGCCTGATGCGTCGCCAAGTGCGACCGGGGGCGCGCCGAACAAGGCGACGGCGTGCACCGGCATGGCGCCGTCCACCGCGGCGAACAGCAGGCACTTCTCGCAAGCGGGTTGATGGCCGGGCGCGGAATCCTGATGCTCCGACGCCTCCAGGGACTGCAGCGCATGCGCCAAGCCGTGGAACTGGAAGGCCGTGCCCATCCACAGGCTTGCAGCGATGCAAAACCAGGCAATGATTTGGCGGGGGTGGCGCATGGAAAACGGAGCGCTGGCGGAGACTGTGAGATTCGAACTCACGGACGGTTACCCGTCGGCAGTTTTCAAGACTGCTGGTTTAAACCACTCACCCAAGTCTCCAGGGCAGGCCCGGATTCTAACCGCTGGGCCTGCAGGCGCGGGGCCGCTCAGGCGGGCTGCAGCATGCCCTTCTTCTCGATGAAGGCGATCACCTCGGGCACACCGGTTTGCGTTTTCAGGTTGGTCATGACAAAGGGCTTGAGCCCCTGGGCGTTGGTGCGCATGCGGATGGTGTCGGCTTCCATCACGGCCAGATCGGCGCCCACGTGGGGAGCCAGGTCGGTCTTGTTGATGACGAACAGGTCGCTCTTGGTGATGCCGGGGCCGCCCTTGCGGGGGATTTTCTCGCCGGCGGCCACGTCGATGACGTAGATCGTCAGGTCGCTCAGTTCGGGGCTGAAGGTGGCGGCCAGGTTGTCGCCGCCGCTTTCGACGAAGACGATGTCCGCATCGGGGAACTGCACCAGCATGCGGTCGATGGCTTCGAGGTTGATCGAGGCGTCTTCACGGATCGCGGTGTGCGGGCAGCCGCCGGTTTCGACCCCCATGATGCGCTCGGCCGGCAGCGCGCCGCTGACGGTCAGCAGGCGCTGGTCTTCCTTGGTGTAGATGTCGTTGGTGATGGCGATCAGGTCGTAGCGCTCGCGCATCGCCTTGCACAGCATCTCCAGCAGCGTCGTCTTGCCCGAGCCCACCGGCCCGCCGATGCCCACGCGCAGTGGTGGCAGGGTTTTGGTTCGGTTGGGTACGTGGTGCAGGTGGCTCATGGGAACGGTCAATCGCTGATGGGTCGGTGAGAAGCTGGCCGCGCCGGCGGATCAGGAGCGGAACAGCCGCGAGTATTGCGCTTCGTGCTGGGCTGACAGGATGGCCAGCATCGGCGAAAACGCCTGGCGGGCGCTGTCCGGCAGGCGGATCGCGGTTTCGGCTGCGGCCGGTATCTCAGCGGCCAGCCGGGCCAGGATGCGCTGGCCGGCGCTCTGGCCCAGCGGCACGGCCTTGAGCGCCGCCTGCACCATGTTCTCCGCCCAGCCAAAGGCAAAGGCCTGCAGGATGTCGGGCGAGCTGGCGCGGCTGCGCGATGCGGCCAGTGCAAACGCGACCGGGTAGGTCGGGTCCATCGCGGCCAGCGCCTGCACTTCAGCAGCACGCGCGGGGTCGGCCGCGTCGTCCTGGTTGCGCAGCCATTCCACCAGCGAGCGGCCCATCTGCTCGGTCTGCAGGCGGAACTCGCGGCTCTCGCGGGTTTGCAGAACCCAGTCATTGAGCTCGCGCACGCGGGGCAGGTCGCCCCGGCGCCAGGCGGCCACCGCAGCGGCGACGATGGCCAGATCGCCCCGGGCCAGCGAAATGTTCAACTGGTCGGAAAGCCACGCTGAGGCATCAGTTTCAGTAGCAACAAACGACGATTCGACGCTGGCTTCCAGCCCTTCGGAGTAAGAAAACCCGCCCACGGGCAGGGCAGGGGAGGCGAGCCAGATCAGCTGCAGCAGGCCGGGCGAGGCAGTCGCGAGCGGGGTGGATCGCCGGGCGATTGCGCGGCCGGCGTGACTGCGGCGCGGGCTGGCCGGCAAGGCTCGTCGCATCACGGCGTCAATGCCCGCGGCCGCAGTCGGGGCCGTGCACGCGGGGCGGAGCGGTCGGCACCCCATCCGTTGCCGCCCTTGACGCGGTCGGGGCTTGAGTGTGCACGCCGTGGTCGTGAGGTTCATGGGCGGAATGTGCGGCGTGTTCACCGTGGCTGTGTGTGCCGTGGCTATGCACGGTGTGGGCGTGTGAATGGCCATGGCCACCATGTCCGCCGGCGGCGTAGGCGCCGGCTTCCGGCTCAAAAGGCGCATCGACCGCTTGCACGGTCAGGTGCATGGACCGCAGCATGTCGGCCAGCACGTGGTCGGGCTCGATCTTCAGATGGTCGGGCGTCAGCTCAATCGGTACGTGGCGGTTCCCGAGGTGATAGGCGGCGCGGGTCAGGTCGAACGGGCTGCCATGTTCGCTGCAAGGCGTGATGACCAGCACCGGCTGCGGCGCGGCAACGACCCGGACCAGCGAGCCGTCTTCGGCCACCAGCACGTCTCCCCCTCGCACCACGGTGCCGCGTGGCAGGAAGATGCCCAGCTCGCGCCCGCCGGAGTCGGTGGCGGCAAAGCGGCTTTTCTGACGCACGTCCCAGTCCAGTTCGACGGTGGCGGCGCGTTTGAGCAGCACAGCGGCCAGCCCCTGGCCCTGCGGCATCAGCTTGGAAACGGTCAGCATCAGAACAAGAAGTAGCGCTGCGTCATCGGCAGGCTGGTGGCGGGCTCGCAGGTCAGCAGCACGCCGTCGGCGCGCACGGCATAGGTCTGCGCGTCGACATCCATCTGGGGCGCGTAGTGGTTGTGGATCATGTCCTTCTTGCCGATGCTGCGTATGCCCTTGACGGCGGCCAGGCGCTTGGTGAGGCCGAAGCGCTCGCCGATGCCTGCTGCCAGCCCTGCCTGCGAGACAAAAGTGATGGAACTCCTGGCCAGCGCACCGCCGTAAGCGCCGAACATGGGCCGGTAGTGCACCGGCTGCGGCGTGGGGATGCTGGCATTGGGGTCGCCCATGGCCGCCATGGCGATGAACCCACCTTTGAGGATGATGGACGGTTTGACGCCAAAGAAGGCCGGCTTCCAGACCACCAGATCGGCCCATTTGCCGACCTCGACCGAGCCGATCTCGTGCGCCATGCCGTGGGTGATGGCCGGGTTGATGGTGTATTTGGCGATGTAGCGCTTGACGCGGAAGTTGTCGTGCCGGTCGCTGTCGCCCGGCAACTTGCCGCGCTGTTGCTTCATCTTGTGCGCCGTCTGCCATGTACGGATGATGACTTCGCCCACGCGCCCCATGGCCTGGCTGTCGCTGGACATGATGCTGATCGCGCCCAGGTCGTGCAGGATGTCCTCGGCGGCGATGGTTTCCTTGCGGATGCGGCTTTCGGCGAACGCCAGGTCTTCGGCAATGGCCGGGTCCAGGTGGTGGCAGACCATCAGCATGTCCACGTGCTCGTCCAGCGTGTTGACCGTGTAGGGCCGCGTGGGGTTGGTGGACGACGGCAGCACATTGGCCTCGCCCACCAGCTTCAGGATGTCGGGCGCGTGCCCGCCGCCCGCGCCTTCGGTGTGGAAGGTGTGGATCGAGCGGCCCTTGAAAGCGGCCCGGGTGTCTTCCACAAAGCCGCTTTCGTTGAGCGTGTCGGTGTGGATGGCCACCTGCGTGTCGGTCAGCTCGGCCACGTTCAGGCAGTTGTCGATGGCGGCAGGCGTCGTGCCCCAGTCTTCGTGGAGCTTGAGGCCGATGGCACCGGCGTTGATCTGCTCGTGCAGCGGGTCGGGCAGGCTGGCGTTGCCTTTGCCCATGAAGCCCAGGTTCATCGGGAAGGCGTCAGCCGCCTGCAGCATGCGCTCGATGTTCCAAGCGCCCGGCGTGCAGGTCGTGGCGAAGGTGCCGGTGGCCGGGCCTGTGCCGCCGCCGGTCATGGTGGTGACGCCGCTGGCCAGCGCTTCTTCGATCTGCTGCGGGCAGATGAAGTGGATGTGGCTGTCAAAGCCGCCGGCAGTGACGATGTGGCCCTCGCAGCTGATGATTTCGGTGCCGGCGCCGATGACGATGTCCACGCCGGGCTGTGTGTCCGGGTTGCCCGCCTTGCCGATGGCCACGATGCGGCCGTCCTTCAGGCCGATGTCGGCCTTGACGATGCCCCAGTGGTCGATGATCAGGGCGTTGGTCATCACCGTGTCGACGGCGCCGCCCGCCTGGGCGCCGGTGTCGGTGCCGTCGCGCGTGCGCTGCGACTGCGCCATGCCGTCACGGATGGTCTTGCCACCGCCAAATTTGACTTCTTCCCCGTAGCCGCCGGCGCGCAGCGTGTAGTCCTGCTCCACCTCGACGATCAGGTCGGTGTCGGCCAGTCGCAGGCGGTCGCCCACGGTGGGGCCGAACATCTCGGCGTAGGCGCGTTTTCCGATGGTGGCCATGGTCAGCGGGCTCCTTGGGCTCTGTCGTCAAGCGGGCCGTTGACCAGGCCGCGAAACCCGTACACGGTGCGCTCGCCGGCGTAGTCGACGAGTTCGATGGTGCGCTGCTGGCCGGGCTCGAAGCGCACGGCCGTGCCGGACGCAATGTTCAGCCGCATGCCGCGCGCTACATCGCGGTCAAAGCCGAGCGCGCCGTTGGTTTCGGCAAAGTGGTAGTGGGAGCCGACCTGAATGGGTCGGTCGCCGGTGTTGTGCACCACCAGCGTCAGCGTGCGCCGGCCAGTGTTGATCGGGTGCTCACCCGCGTCGGTGAAAAGCTCGCCTGGCGTCATTGGATCAATCCCTGCGCGCTCATTTGCCGCCACGCGTGAACCAGACGACCAGAGCGATGGCCGTGGCCATGCCCAGGATGCCCCAGACATCGGTGGCATGCCAGTGGCTGGCGCCCGTCAAACCATGGCCTTCGTGGGCCTGGGCCAGCAGCGGCAGCAGCAGCGCAGCGCCGGCGAGGCGCCTGGCGCGGGAAAGGGTGGTATCAGTTTTCATAGCAATAAATGTCCATTTGACGCTGGGTTGATGCCAAAAATGACCGAAAAGTGCTCTAAATGATGGGCTGGTGTACGGTCACCAGCTTGGTGCCGTCGGGGAAGGTGGCCTCGACCTGGATGTCGGGGATCATGTCGGCAATGCCGTCCATCACGTCAGCGCGGGTCAGCACGTTGCGGCCCTCGCTCATCAGTTCGGCCACCGTCTTGCCGTCGCGGGCGCCTTCCATCACGGCTGCGCTGATCAGCGCCACCGCTTCCGGGTAGTTCAGCTTCAATCCCCGCGCCTTGCGGCGCTCGGCCAGCAGGGCGGCCGTGAAGATCAGCAACTTGTCTTTTTCACGAGGCGTCAGTTCCATTTCGGTTCACTCGGTCTTTGGATGTCAGCGCGTGCGGCCGCAAGGGCTGACCGGACACGCGGCTTCAGTGATTGGGGCATACAGGTGGGCGGACGGGCGTGGTGGGTTCGCGACCATCATAGTCAGCAAGCGTCGTGCCGGCCATACGCCGTTCGGGGAATGGCGCGGGACTCGATGGCATGGAAACTGCACCCGGGACGGTCATGCCTTCAGCGTCCGACTTCCAGCCCGCGCCGTTTCCGACGCCGGCGCCGGCCGTTCGGGCCGACCGCGGTGCGGGCGACGCCCCGCTGGACGATGCGCCGCAGCGCATCGTCAAGGTGCGGCGCGACTACAACGCCTGGGTGGCCAGCGAGACCATGGAAGACTACGCGCTGCGCTACACGCCGCAGCGCTTTCGCCGCTGGTCGGAGTGGCGGGTGGCCAACACCGCGTTTGGCGCTGCGTCGTTCCTGATCCTGGAGGCAGTCGGCGCCACGCTGCTGGTGCGCTATGGCTTTGTCAATGCGTTCTGGGCCATCGTCGCCACCGGCCTGATCATCTTTGCTGCCGGGCTGCCCATCAGCATCTACGCGGCGCGTCACGGCGTGGACATGGACCTGCTGACCCGGGGCGCCGGCTTCGGCTACATCGGCTCGACGCTGACCTCGCTGCTCTACGCCACGTTCACGTTCATCTTTTTTGCGCTGGAAGCCGCGGTGATGGCCTACGCGCTGGAGCTGGCGCTAGGCATACCACCGAGCTGGGGCTATCTGATCTGTGCGCTGGTGGTCATTCCCCTGGTGACGCACGGGGTTTCGGCCATCAGCAGGCTGCAGGTCTGGACGCAGCCGTTGTGGCTGGTGATGCTGGTGGTGCCCTTCGCTTATGTGCTGGTGCGCGATCCTGGTGCGTTTTCCGGTGTCATGCACTATGGGGGTGAGTCCGGTTTGGGGCGAGCCTTCGATATGCACATGTTTGGTGCAGCCTTGACCGTCGGCATTGCGCTGATCACGCAGATGGGCGAGCAGGCCGACTA
>JACSRS010000145.1 GCA_014879655.1 Burkholderiaceae bacterium | reverse complement strand
TGGTGTTCTTGTTGGCGAAGGCCGTGGACCAGACGCTCTTGGGGTCGTCCGGATAGATCTTGACGCCCGCAAACCGAGGGTAGTACGTGATGGACCGCGAGGTGGCGTTGCCGAGCATGGCAGCCTCGGTCAACAGTTTTTTCATCCGCGCATCGGGCTTGAAGGGCTGGCCCTTGACGATGCCGATGGCGGCGATTGCGCCGCGCACTTCGGGGCTGATGGCGTCGATCGGTTCTTCCTGCACGATCCGGTCGAGGTTCTCGAAATAGGAGAAGTCGCTGGGGAAGACCGTGTTGAAAGCCTTGCCGGACATGTCGACGAACTCGGTCGGGGCCGGCTTGGCAACGTTCTTCAGCGGATAGACCTTGAGCTTCGATGTGATGTTCTTGACGGCAGGCTCCAGCCCGTTCTTGATCGAACCGCGCAGGAACAGGAAGTTGCGGTTCGTCGTCGGCTTGAGAAGGAAATACCCCGGTGGAACCTTGCCGGTGTAGCCGGGCGGCAGCACGAGGTACTTGCCGCCCTTGCCTTTGTCCGGCCCGGTGACGCCCATGTTGCCAACGAATCGCTGCCAGGCGTCGTCGAGAAAGCCGAGCATGCCAGGCGGAATCTCGATGACGGTCGGGCCATCCTGGGCGAGATCGGTGTAGGTGTAGGCATACAGGGTCGAGGTGTTGGCGGTGACCACCAGCGTCTGCGAATCCATCAGCTGCGCGAACAGAGCGATCCTGTTTGCGCCCTTGGCACCGGCATCGGCCAGGGCGGTACGCACGCTGTACATCGATACGGCGCCGATGTTGTCGAGAAACACCCCTGTGCCGCGCATGCGGTCGAGGTTGTCGTAGACCTTCTCGGCTGTTGCCTTGGACGGCACGCCGTCGAAGAAATCAAGTGGCCCGATCGGCGTCTCGACCTTGTCCGGAATCGAGATCGATTTCAGCGTTTCGGCCGTCACTTCGGCGCGTGCCAGCGGCGACAGCGCCAGGCAGGCCACCAGGCCGCCGGCGATCGTGGTACGGATCATGGGTTGCTTTCCTTGTTGAAAAAGGCCGTTCGGCCGGGTCATGCGCCGGTTCGCTTCGGGGTGCGGCCGCCAGATCGTGGTCGATTCGATCCAGGGGCCCCGACTTGTCCGCATCGCTGCGGCGAGATCGGGGCAGGGGATCCGACGGGTCCGGAACCGCTGTGCACGCTGCGCAGCGCAGAGTGTAGGATTGACTTTTCGGCAAAGCTTACCTTTTAGTGACAATGGCCGTGTGAGCGGTCTTTGGCCTGGACAACCTGGCGCCGCAGGTCGGGGCATCAACTTCACGATGACGAGCCAGTTCGCCACAGTCCCGGATCCGCCGGCGGCCACCCGCGTGGTACCGAGTGGCTACGACCGCGCCAGTTCGACGCTGGCGTTGAAGCCGCTCCTTCAAGAGTTCGGCGTTGACCTGCAACAGGTGCTGGTCGAGTCGGGCCTGCCGCTCGACCTTTTCAATCACCCCGACAACCTGGTGCCGTTCAGGCAGGGAAGCCGCTTGCTCGGCTTGTGCGCCGACCGAGCGGGCTGCCCCCATCTGGGCCTGCTGATCGGGCGACACACGCCCCTGGAGTCCCTTGGCTTCGTTGCCGATCTGGCCAAGGCGGCGCCGGATGTGCGCAGTGCGCTGCAGCTCGTGGCGCGCTACCTGACGCTGAGCGATGGCGGCGGGCTGCTGACCTTGAGCGAGGACGCGAACGTTGCGACCTACCGCTATGCACTCTATGAGCCGGGCGTCGAACGTGCCGAGGTGGTCTACGACATCGTGCTGTCAACCACCTGGAACGTCATGCGTGCAATTTGCGGCAGTCGGTGGTTGCCCCGCGAGATCCAGTTCATGCGCAGTCGACCCGCCGATATCCACCCCTATCGCAGCTTTCTGCGGGCGCCGTTGCGCTTCGATTGCGACCGGTCTGCAGTCGTCTTCGACAGGGCTTGGCTCGATGTGCCGCTACGAAGTGCGGACCCGAAACGCCTGGCCTCACTCGAAGCACAGGCGCGTGCCATCGAAGCCCAGGCCACGGGCGACCTGCCCGCTCAGGTGCGGCGCATGCTGCGGCGCCAACTGCTGAGTGGCCATAGCTCCATGCACCAGGTCGCCGCGGAACTGGGGATGCATCGACGCACACTGGACCGAAATCTCAAGCCGCACGCCATCAGCTATCAGGCGCTGGTTGACGAGGTGCGCTACGCGGTGGCGCGTCAACTGTTGCGGGACACCGCAATGCCGATGATCACGATCGCGCTGAGCCTGCAGTTCGCCGAGGCCAGTGCCTTCACGCGAGCGTTTCGTCGCTGGTCCGGCATGCCGCCGACACAGTGGCGCCGGCTCGGCAAGGGCCGTGGTTCAACAAGCGAAGCCTGAGCGGCGCGCCCGCTCAGTCCACGATGCCCAACACACGCAGGCGCGCGATCTCTGTTTTGCCCAGACTATCTCGCGCAGCGCCGCCTCGCTGTCCTCGCCCCGGCGCGGCGTCGTCCGGAGCAATCCGCTCAGCGGCCGACATCGCGCGCTGGGCGCAGGCAAATCTGCGCTGATTCCGGGCGCAGTTGAACCGCGCGTTGACGAAACTTGAGCCTGAAGACGGGCGCACGCCGGTGTGGACCGACGAGCCTGGGCGGCTGAATCTGCGCTGCGCTAATCGTCCGGTAAGGTTCGACAGCTAAGTTAGAAGGCTGCGCGGACCGATTCGGCCTGCACCAATCTCCCGGGCCATGCCATGCAGTTCTCGACCCTCCCAGAAGACACCGAAGATCCTGTTCACAGCCCCGCCGAGAGGGCAGCCGCTGCTTCGCGAAGCACCTGGGTCAGCATTGCGGTAAATCTGGTCCTGACGACCAGCCAGATCGCAGCCGGCATCTTCACAAAATCCCAGGGTTTGATTGCTGACGGCATCCACTCGCTTTCGGATCTGGTCGCGGACTTCGTCGTGCTGTTTGCGAACCACCACAGCCAAAAGGAAGCCGACATTGATCATCCTTATGGCCATCAACGTTTCGAGACAGCGGCGAGCCTGGTGCTGGGTGCGCTGCTGTTGGCGGTTGGATTGGGCATGCTGTGGTCCGCCTTCCTCAAGCTGGAGCAGCCAGAGACGGTACAGAAGGTGCACGTGGCCGCGCTGTGGGTTGCGGGTGGCGCGTTGGTCGCAAAAGAACTGCTGTTTCGTTACATGCTCACCGTGGCCAAGAGGGTCAAGTCGAGCATGCTCGTGGCCAACGCCTGGCATGCGCGATCCGATGCGGCATCTTCGCTGGTGGTTGGCATCGGCATTGCCGGCAACCTCGCCGGCTATCCGATCCTGGACCCGATTGCGGCCGCCATCGTCGGCTTCATGGTGGCCAGGATGGGCTGGGGGTTCGGCTGGGATGCGCTGCACGACCTGATGGATCGATCCATCGACGAAGCCGAGCTAGCCGCCATCCGTAGCACGCTGGAGAACACTCCCGGTATCCAGGGCGTGCACGACATCCGTACGCGAAAAATGGGAGACATGATCGTGGTTGACGCACACATCGAGGTTGACGCCAATCTGAGTGTCGAAGCCGGGCATGACATTGCCGTCGAGGCGAGAATTCGTGTGATGCAGCGCCACCGCGTCCTCAACCTCATGACCCACGTCGATCCCTGGCGACGGCCTGACCTGGATCATGCGGTGGTGGCGCCCAAGCTCACGAAGTAGGATCACCGCGGTGAAATCCAATGCTGCGAATGGTCTGACGTCAGGAGAGGCGCGCCAGCGCCTTCAGAGCGACGGTCCCAACGAACTGCCCGCGTCCGAGAATCGCGGTGCCTGGGGACTGCTGCGGGAAGTGGTGCTGGAGCCCATGTTCCTGCTGCTGGTGGCTTGCGGTGCGATTTACCTGGCGCTGGGCGACCGCCACGAGGCCCTGATGCTTCTCGGTTTCGTGCTGGTCGTGATCGCCATCACCTACTTTCAGAAGCGCCGCAGTGAACGGTCCCTGGAAGCCTTGCGCGATTTGTCCAGCCCTCGTGCGCTGGTGGTGCGCGACGGCCAGTCCGTTCGCATCGCCGGGCGCGAACTGGTCGTCGGCGACATCGTCTTGCTCGCTGAAGGGGACCGTGTACCTGCCGATCTCCACCTGCTCGAAGCGGCGGCCTTGTCGGTTGACGAATCCCTGCTGACGGGTGAGTCGGCACCGGTGCTGAAACAGGCGGGAGGCGGGGATCCTGACGTGAGTTCAGGGCCTGGAACCCGAGCCCTCTCCGGCACGCTGGTGACCCAGGGCACCGGGAAGGGCGTCGTGCTGGCGACCGGCGAGCGCAGCAACCTGGGCAGCATCGGTGCGTCGCTGCGGTCAATCGCCGCCGAGACCACGCCGATTCAACGCGAGACCCAGCGCATCGTGGCCTGGGTGGCCGCGATCGGCCTGATTCTGGCCGGCGGTCTCGCCGTGGCATGGGGCCTGACACGCGGTGACTGGCTGCATGGCCTGTTGGCCGGGCTCACGCTCGCGATGGCCATTCTTCCCGAGGAATTGCCCGTCGTGCTGACCATCTTTCTGGGTCTGGGTGCCTGGCGGCTCGCACGCGAGAAGGTGCTCACGCGCAGCATGCCGGCCGTCGAACTGCTCGGTGCGACGACCGTGTTGTGCGTTGACAAGACCGGCACACTGACGATGAACCGCATGACGGTTCGCAAGCTGTGGAGCGATGGGCATGAGCAGGACCTGGGCACCACTTCCAGTTTGGCTTTGCCGGAGTCGCTTCATCCTGTGCTGGAGTACGCCGTGCTCGCAAGCCATCGCCGAGCCTTCGATCCGATGGAATTGGCCATCATCGAAACCGGGCAGCGGCACCTGGCCGGCACCGAGCACTTGCACGCGGACTGGAGCCTGATCGACGACTACCCGCTGTCGCCTCAGATGCTCGCGATGTCGCGCGTCTGGCAATCGCCTGATCAACAGGATCGGCTGGTGGCGGCCAAGGGGGCGCCGGAGGCCATCATGGACCTTTGTCACCTCGATCCGGCGAGACACGAGCCTATTGCGAGGCAGGTCGAAGCGATGGCAGGGGATGGACTGCGGGTCCTCGCCGTTGCGCGGGCCCTCTTCCCGGCGGGCGAACTGCCCGACGGGCAGCACGACTTCGAGTTTGAATTCATGGGCCTGGTGGCCCTGGAAGATCCGGTACGTCCGGACGTGCCGGCGGCCATCGCCGAGTGCCGGGCTGCGGGTATCCGGGTCGTGATGATCACGGGCGACCATCCCCGCACGGCTTTGTCGATCGCCAGACAGGCCGGGCTATCAGCCGAAGGCCAGGCCGTGACAGGCCCTGAGCTGGACCAGCTCGATGACACTGCGCTGGCGGCGCGGCTGAGCGACACCAACGTCTTCTGCCGCGTTCAACCCCATCAGAAACTCCGGCTGGTGCAGGCTTTTCGGGCCCGGGGCGACGTGGTCGCGATGACCGGGGACGGCGTCAACGACGCACCGGCCCTCAAGGCCGCCCACATCGGCGTGGCCATGGGGGCGCGCGGCACCGATGTCGCCCGCGAAGCCGCTGCCCTGGTGCTGCTCAATGACGACTTTGCTTCTCTGGTGACGGCGGTGCGCTACGGCCGGCGTGTCTTTGCCAACCTGCGCAAGGCGATCGCCTTTGTTCTGGCGGTGCATCTGCCGATCATCGGACTGTCGATCGTGCCGCTGGTGCTCGGCTGGCCGATGGTGCTGATGCCGGTGCACATCCTGTTCCTGCAGCTGATCATCGACCCCGCATGCTCCATCGTCTTCGAAGCGGAACCCCTGGAGTCCGATGCCATGCGCTTGCCACCCAGGCGAACGGACGCCCGCCTGTTCGACGCGCAGGTCCTGCTGCGCGGAGTGGTGCAAGGCTGCGGGCTTTTCGGTATCGTGCTCGTGGCCTACCTGCTCGCCCGATCTGAATCGGGCTCCGACGACACGGCACGTGCGCTGGCGTTCGCGGTGCTGGTCGTCAGCAATCTGGCGCTCATCCACGTCAACCGCAGCTGGGCAACCGGGCAAGATCAGGTGCGGCCCTGGAATGTTGCCTTCGTCTGGATCGCTTCGGCCACGTGCACGATCCTGGCCCTTGTTCTGTGGGTGCCTGCGATTGCCGGACTGTTCCGGTTCGAGATGCCTTCCACGGCGCTCTTGCTGAGCGGTGCAGCGCTTTCCCTGGTCGCGCTCGGCTGGTTCGAGGTCAGCAAATGGCTCGTAGGTCAGCGGACACGCTGACGTGACCGCTCGACGCTTCTGGTCATGTGCCGAGCAGGTGCATCCAACTGGGCGAGTTCTCCGTGATATCGGTTCAGGCGCAAAGTCATCGAAAGAGGGGTTTGACTGTGTCGGGGCATCCATTCAGCTGGATGGCTGAGTCCTTCCGTACTCCAACTCCCCGATCCAGCCAGGACAGGGTAATGAAGGGGCGTTGCAGCTGCACCAGACCATGGACCTGCATTTGTCTATCGGGAGATGAAGGGAACATTAAGCCGCCACCAATTCCGCATACAAGTTTGACTTCGCACAGTGCCCTTGAACTGGAACGCGGATACCTTAAGGACAACGAAGCTGCAAGTAGAAATGGGCTGCTGGTCGCAAAGTTTGTCATTGGAGACCGTCTGACCACCCGAGCTGGAGGTGCATCCAAACGCAGTGCGCCTTGGCTGTTCGGGTCAGGCGCTCTGGCAGCCATGCAGAGTCTGTTCCGTAACCGTATGCCTGGTACGAACCCGTTCAAGAGGAAACTCCCATGAATTTCACCATCTCTTTTTGTCAAGGCTTGTTGGTTCTGTCACTGGGCTTGGCCGCTTTGCCCGTTTCGGCTGGTGACGATTGCGATGCGCCGCTGAATCGCTGGCAGTCACGCGAATCCGTACTTCAGATGGGAGTTGCGCAGGGCTGGCAGATCCAGCGGCTGAAGATCGACGACGGCTGCTACGAGGTGCGCGGCACCGATGCCCAAGGTCGAGCCTTCAAAGCCAAGATCGACCCGGAGACCCTGAAGGTACTGAAGATGAAGAAAGGCGACCGACAGAGTGTCCGGTCGCACGACCGGGATGACAAGGTCGCAGCGCCGCAATCATCACGGCCATTGGCGGACGGCGCGACGGTACCTCCGCCGATATCAGTCCCTGGCAGTGCGCCGCGCGGTCCGGCTGAATAGTCCCCCCTTTTTCCAGCATTCATTTAGGAGCATCACCATGTCAAAACCACTAATGACCCTTTTGGCCACCGCTTGTGCGCTGACCTTTCCTGCCCTGGCGCACAGCCGTCCGATCTCGCTCACCGCCCAGCTCAAGAACTACGGCGGCGACGGTGCCTACTTGGCTGTCTACGTGACCGATGCGAAAGGCGCTTATGTGCGCACGCTGTGGGTGTCCGGCGGCAAGGCCAAGTACTACAAGCACCTGTCTGACTGGAGCCGCCTCTCGGCGGGTGACGCCAAGCGTCTGGACGGCGTCACCGGCGCCAGCGTGGGCGCCGGGCGCACGCTCAAGGTCACAGCCGATCTGGCGGACGCTCTGATTGACGCGGGCTATGAAATTCGCATCGACGCCGCTGCAGAAGACATGCGCGACAGCCCTTCGGAAGTCCGCGTACCACTGTCCAAAGCGAACGTCGGCAAGCCGCAGGCCGGCAAGCAGTACATCCAGTCCATGACCTTCCAGCTGCAGTGAAAGAACTTGCATGAGTTGGAAAGCCATCCACCGCTGGCTGGGCCTGACCGTTGGCGCCTTGGCTGTTGTGCTGGGCGTCACCGGCGCCATCCTGGCAATCGATCCGGTCCAACAGGCGTGGCAGGCACCCACCGCACCGGGTGAATTGCCGGTGGCCACGCTGGTGGAGCGCGTGACTCGCAACATTCAGGGCGTGGAAGAGATCCGCCACTTGCCTTCGGGTGCCGTTGTGGTGTTCAGCTTTGCCGGCGACCAACCACTGGCGTCCTACGTTGATGCAACCGATGGCCGGGTGTTGGGCGCTTGGCAACCTTCGGCGGTGCCGCGCTGGGTGAAGAACCTGCACCGCTCGTTGCTGTTGGGCGATGCGGGCCGTTGGGGTGCCGCAGGCACTGCTTTGGTCATGGCCTTGTTATGCGCCTCTGCCCTGGTGTTGTTGCTGCGGCGCATGGGCGGCTGGAGGCGACTGGCAGCGCGCGTGCGCGGTTCGCTGGCGCAGCGCATTCACGTGGTCGCAGGCCGTGTGGTGCTCGCGGTCCTGTGCCTGACATCGCTCACGGCGTTGACCATGAGCGCCTCAACCCTGGGCCTGGTGGCGCTGAATGCACCTTCCGAACCTGAGGTGTTCTCGTCAGTCACTGGCAAGCCGGCCTTGCCCGGTGCGCAGCTTGCGGCGCTGCAAAGCCTGCCCGTGCAAGATCTGCGCAAGCTGAACCTTCCCAGCGCCACCGATCCGGAAGATACCTGGACCGTCGCCACTTCACAGGGTCATGGATGGATCGACCGCTATTCGGGGCAGATGCTCGCCTGGCAAGACGCGACGATTGCGCAACGCGTAAACGATTGGGCCGTGGTGCTGCACACTGGCGAGGCCTCCTGGCCCTGGGCCGTGATCCTCGGGCTCATGGGCGCCAGTCTGCTGTTGTTCTGGCTGTCGGGTGCGGTCATCTGGTGGCAGGCACGCCGCTCGGCCCCACACATCACAGGCAACACCCCGCTGGGACAGGCCGACGTGCTCATCTTCGTTGCCAGCGAAGGCGGGAGCACCTGGGGGTTTGCACAAGCGCTGCAAGACGCACTGAGCCAAGCCGGCCACCATGTACACACCAGCGCCCTTGAGAACTTTCAAACCACTGCTGCCACGCGGCAAATCTTTGTACTGGCCGCAACCTACGGCGAGGGCCAGGCTCCGGCCCACGCCAGCAACGTCCTGGCGCACATTGCCAAACTCACTGCCTGCGCAGTTCCCGTGACGGTGCTGGGTTTCGGCGACCGCCAGTTCCCGGCGTTCTGTGCCTTCGCCGAGGCGTTGGACCGGAAGCTGCGCGCAAAAGGATGGCCCGAGCTGCTGCCGCTAGAGTGCATCCACCAGCAATCAGGACAGCAATTCGCGCGTTGGGGCACCGCCCTGGCGTGTGCGCTCGGCGAACCCTTGGCGCTGGACTACGTGCCGCGCGTGCCGCCCACCACCGCGCTGACGCTCATCGCGCGCCAGGACTACCACGGCGCGACCGGGCAAGCCACGGCGATCCTGCGCTTTGCATGGCCCGCGCTAGGCTTGGGCGCGTGCCTGCGCGGGCGTGGTCTGGCGCGGTTTGCAGCAGGCGATCTCGTCGGTATCTTGCCGCCCGACTCGGCCGTGCCGCGCTTCTACTCGTTGGCCTCGGGCTGGGAAGACGGATTTCTGGAGATTTGCGTGCGCCAGATGCCAGGCGGACTTTGTTCCACACACCTGCTGGGGCTGCAAGTGGGAGACAGCATCGCCGCTTTCATCCGGCTCAACCCCGGCTTTTCGCTGCCGCAATCGCAGCGGCCCGTGTTGCTGATCGGGGCGGGTACCGGTGTGGCGCCGTTGGCCGGATTCATCCGCCGCAACGACAGGCACAGACCTTTGCACCTGTACTTTGGTGGGCGCGATCCTTCGCTGGATTTCTATTTCGGCCCGGAAATTCAACAGTGGCTTGGGGAAGGGCGCCTGGCGAGTTTGCAAACGGTATTCTCCCGCGTGCCCGGTGGCGGCGGTTACGTGCAGGATGTCCTGCGCCGTGATGCCGAGCGACTGCGTGGCCTGGTGACAGAGGGCGCCCTTGTGCGCGTTTGCGGTAGCCGGGCCATGGCGCAGGGCGTGGCCGAAGCGCTGGACACCGTGCTCGCACCACTGCATCTGAGTGTGTCGCAACTCAAGGCGAAAGAGCGTTATGCCGAAGATGTCTTCTGAGACAACGGATCCCTGCACGCGCGCCACACTGCACGGCCCGACCATGGGCACGCGATGGTCCGTCACTGTGGACGCCGATCCTGCACTTGATCTGCAAGCCCTGCGCCATGACCTCGCCGCAGCCGTGCAAACGGTGGACGCGCAGATGTCCCCCTGGAAGCCAGACAGCGACCTGGTGCGCCTGAACCGAGCGCCCATCGATACTTGGGTGGATCTGCCAGCGGAAATGCTGGAAGTGCTCGGCAGTGCGCTGGAGGTGCACCGCCAGAGTGCGGGCGCCTTTGACCCCTGCGTTGGAGCCCTGGTCGATGCATGGGGTTTTGGCGCGGTGCGCGATGCGCCCGACGCCGAAGCCATCAACACCGCGCGCCGGGCCGCGCCATGCACCATGCAGCAAGCCCTGGAGTTGGACCAAACCTCGGGCCGCGCCTTCAAGCGCTCGCCCCGGCAACTGGATCTTTGTGGCATTGCAAAAGGTTATGGTGTAGACCGAATGGTCGCCGTGCTGCAGCAACATCGGGTTCGGCATGCGTTGGCAGCCATTGATGGGGAACTGCGCGCGTTGGGTAGCCAAGCCAGCGGCGCACCGTGGGCGGTGGCGCTGGAAGCGCCCGATGCTGATCGCCGCACGACCCACGGCGTGATCGAACTGCAAGACTTGGCCGTGGCCACATCGGGCGACTACCGCCACTACCTGAACGTGGGTGAGACACGTCTCGCTCACACCATGGACGCACGCCGCGCCGCGCCGGTGAACAACGCTATCGCGTCGGTCACGGTGCTGGCGCGCACCTGCATGGCTGCTGACGCCTGGGCAACAGCTCTGTTGGTGGCAGGTCCCGCCGAAGGCCTTGCCATGGCGCAGCGCATGGGGCTGGAAGCGCTGTTTCTGTTGCGGCGCCCTCAAGGTCTCGTGGAATTGGGGCTCGGACAGTTCAGCGTCTGAGCGGTCCGAAGAGGCTGTCGAGTGTTCCAAAGGTAACGCCCCGAAAGCCCCCGCGCCACGGCACGATAGGTCCATGCAGGTCCGAGCTGCATCCTCCCATGTTGTGGATCACCGCCATTTCTCACTTACCTGGTCAATGTCATGCAGTGCGAATATGCGGCGACTCGGATTTTGACGTTCACTTGACGAATCTTTCGACACTTCGGGTGCATGCCTTGGGTCGGCTGCGCAAACTCGCGGACCTCGGATGCTGCCGGGCGGCGAAGTGGCCCGGCATGCAGGCGTGATGCGCTCGGTGGCAGGTGTCGCGCTGGGCGCAGGCTAATTTTCGCTGAGATGAGGTGCAGCGGCGCGTACTGACTGAACGCGGATCATGAAGGTTGGTATGGCTGGCGGTGCAAAGGCCTGGACCGCTGTGTAAGAAATTCATTGTCGGGCTGATAGGTTTTATCAGGAATGGGCGGATTCTCGCTGCTCCATACCCAGATAGTTGGGTAACTGTCGCGTAGGACGATCGTGGCAGCGGATTTGTACAAGTCCCTTGCAATCGGTTGACTGGCGGCTACCAACGGTCGCCCATCATGGGCGTCATGCCGTTTCGTCGGGATCGCCTTTCACCCAATCCGCCACGGCCGCAACCCGAGCGGCGTGAATCTTCTCTCCAACTTTCGGCCCGGTCACGCCGGCCGCCATGGCCTGCGCGGCGATGTCGGCCGTCTCCACTGCCTGCGCCGCCGCCAGCGCACCCGCCAGACGCTGGCGCTGCGGATAGGGGCTGGCTTCGAAGCCCAGCCGCCCGCGGGCGTCGCATTCGCAGGCCAGCAGGATGTCGGCAAAGCGCTGCGGCTTGCGAAAGGCGTCGCAGCGCTCCAGCAGGCGCACGATGGCGGCGGCGCCCAGTTCGCTGCTGCGGTGGATGTTGCCGTGCTCACGCGCCACCACGTCGGCGATCTCGCGGCACTCCACCGGCACGCGCAGCCGCTCGCAAACGGCCTTGAGCAGGCGGGCGCTGCGCCCTTCGTGGCCGATGTGGCGCGGCCATTCGCCGGGCGGCGTCGTGCCCTTGCCCAGGTCGTGCATCAGGCAGGCAAAGCGCACCGGCAGCGGCGCCGCCAGCTGCGCGCTCCTGTCCATCACCATCATCAGGTGCACGCCGGCGTCCACCTCGGGGTGGTAGTCGGCCCGCTGGGGCACGCCCCACAGGCGGTCCACCTCGGGCAGCAGCACAGCCAGCGCGCCGCAATCGCGCAGCACGTCGAACATGCGCGAGGGCGTGGCCTCCATCAGCCCGCGTGCCAGTTCCTGCCAGATGCGCTCGGCCACCAGGTGGTCGGCCTCGCCGTGTTCAACCATCTCGCGCATCAGCTGCCGGGTTTCCGGCGCAATGCTGAAGTCGGCAAAGCGCGCGGCAAAGCGCGCCACGCGCAGGATGCGCACCGGATCTTCGCGGAATGCGTCGGTCACGTGGCGCAACACCCGGGCCTGCAGGTCGCGCTGCCCACCAAAGGGGTCGACCAGGCCGGTCAGATCCAGGTTTTTTGAGTCTTTTTTGCCATTTTCCAGCGTCGAGTGGTCTTCGATTGCTATCGAATTGATGGTGAGGTCGCGCCGCGCCAGGTCGTCTTCGAGCGTCACCTCGGGCGAGGTGTGGATGGCAAAGCCCTTGTAGCCGCGCGCCGTCTTGCGCTCGGTGCGCGCCAGCGCGTGCTCCTCGTGTGTCTGCGGGTGCAGGAAGACGGGGAAATCCCGCCCCACCGGCAGGTAACCCAGCGCGCTCATCTGCTCGGGCGTCGCGCCCACCACGACCCAATCGCGATCCTGCACCGGCAGGCCGAGCAGGGCATCGCGGACGGCGCCGCCGACCAGGTACGTTTTCATGCGCGCAGTGTATCGGCCAGCGGCGGCGCGGCCAGCGGCCTACCAGCCCCAGAGCAGCTTGCGGGCCACCCAGCCCTGCGGGCCGTCCACCGACTGCACGCGCACCCAGTTGCCGCGCCTCTCGTGCGTGCGAAGCAGGTCGTAGCGCACCGCCTTGGCGACGATGGGGTAACCGGTGCCCGGCCCCTTGCGGATGTTGGCCACCGGCACCTTCACGATGTAGTGGGGCGTGCGCGACGCGAGCGACCGGGCGATCCAGCCGCGGTCGTTTTCAAAATCCCGCACCTGCAGCCAGGAGCCCTTGCGGCTCACCACCTGCAGCGGGTAGCCTTTTTCAAGCTGCCAGAGCACCTGGTAGCCCGAACCCGGCCCGCTTCGCATATTGACCAGCGTGCCTTTGATGCTGACCATCTCCCGCGCGACGGCGGGTGAGAGCAGCAGCAGGCTGGCCAGAATGGCGCCGGCCAGGCGGGTGAGCAGGGCTTTCAGGGGGGGTGCAGGCAGGGTTCTCAATGACATCCGTGGGGGACTCCTTTCATCGCCGACCTTACAACAGGCCGCTTTCCCACCGGGTGCCGTGCGAAATTGCGCGGGCCCGCGCCGGCATGGAGCCGGCAAATCCAGGCCTGCAGGCGCGTTCAGCCTTCGTCGCGCGCCAGCCGGTAGGGTTCTTCGAAGTCCAGAAAATCCTTCTCGGCCAGCGCCGCGTCAATCCACGCTTTCACGCCCGGCAGCGAACAGACGCGGTCCATGTACGCTGCAACGGTTTCGGGCACGGGCAGCGCGTAGGTCTTCAGGCGCATCACCACGGGTGCAAAGAAGGCGTCGGCCACGCTGAAGTCGCCAAACAGCATCGGACCGCCATGCTGCGTCAGCAACTTGCTCCACATCGACGTGATGCGCGTCAGATCGGCGCGAACGGCTGGCTTGTCGCGCAGCGCCAGTGCACCGACCTGGGGCAGAGAGGCTTCGATGTTCATCGGGAACGCGCTGCGCAGCGCGCCAAAGCCGCTGTGCATTTCGGCGCTGATGCTGCGGGCGCGGGCGCGGGTGGCGGCGTCGCGCGGCCACAGCGCCTTGTCGGGGTGGCGCTCGGCCAGGTATTCGGCGATGGCCAGCGTGTCCCAGACCGCCAGCCCGTTGTCGACCAGCACCGGCACCTTGCCCACCGGGTTGACGGCGTTCACCGCTGCCTTGAAGGCGGAACCGGCGTCGAACGAGTCGAAACGCACCATGACTTCCTCGAACGGGATGCCCGCCTGGGTGAGCAGCACCCACGGCCGCATGGACCAGGACGAATAGTTCTTGTTGCCGATGTAGAGCTTGAGCATCTGAGAGCCTCCTGACGGGCGCGGGTTTGCGGGTTGGGAATATCCGGATGCTGCCATGTATCAGGGCGGAGCTAGCCGCGGCGCCGGACCCGGCGCAACTCGTTCAGGCGGCTGCGCAGGCCCTTCGCGCCCAGGTAGGTCGGTGCAACGGCCGCGAGCCGCGCGGGCGTGATGCCCAGCGCCGACAGACCGGGCAGGGCGCCGTTGGCGACGTTGTCCACCTTCATCGAATCGAGGTTGTCGCGGCTCATCAGCGGCTCGCCCGGCGCCATCTCCATCAGCCAAGCCTGCAGCCGCCCCAGCGCCTCGGGCAAGGCGAGAACGGGACGACCGCGTCCGCCATTCACGCCGGCGGCGCGGCCGGCCAGCTGCACCAGCTCGCGCAGCGTGCAGACGTCGGGGCCGCACAGTTCATAGGTCTGGCCGATGGTCTCGCGCGCTTGCAGGCACTGCAGCACGGCACGCGCCACGTCGCCCACCCACACCGGCTGAAAACGGGTGTCGGCGCCGGCCAGCGGCATCACCGGAAAGGTCGATTGCAGCTGCGCAAACAGGTTCAGGAAACGGTCCTGCGCGCCAAAGATCACGCTGGGCCGCAGCACCGTCAGGTCCAGCTGGCCGGCTTGCGCCGCAGCCTGCAGCACGGCTTCGCCCTGGGCCTTGCTGCGCTGGTACATCGACGGGGCGTCGGCGGCAGCACCGAGCGCACTCACGTGCACCAGCCGGCGCACGCCGGCGGCGGCGCAGGCGCGAGCAATCTTTTCCGGCAGCTCGACGTGGGCCTTGTGAAAGGCCGCCGCATCGCCATGCAGGATGGCCACCAGGTTCACAACGGCGTCATGGCCGGCGATCAGGCCGGCCAATGCCGCCTCGTCGTGAACCGAGGCCTGCACCGGCTGCAGCAGCGGCAGGTTCAGGATGGGCTGCAGCTGGCGCAGCCGTCGGGTGGGAACGGTGAAGCGCCAGCGTTGTCGCGAAAGCGCTTCGCACACCTCGCGGCCCACAAAGCCGCTGCCGCCCAGTACCAGTATGTTTTTCATGCAGCCACTGTAGCGCGAGCCCCCCCTGCCTGCCATTTGCATGGAATTTCCATCATTTTTTGCCTTCTTCCAGCGTCAGATCGTTAGTTGTTGCTATCAAAAAAACACTTTCACAGCCGAGGGGAGGCGGCCTTATGATGCGCGCGATGGAAACCAAGTGGCTCGAAGACTTCGTCAGCCTGGCCGAAACCCGCAGTTTCAGCCGGTCGGCACAATTGCGCCATGTGACGCAGCCGGCGTTCTCGCGCCGCATCCAGGCGCTGGAGGCCTGGGCCGGCACCGACCTGGTCGATCGCAGCTCCTACCCGACGCGGCTGACCCCCGCCGGCCAGACGCTCTACACCCAGTCGCTGGAGATGCTGCAGGCGTTGCAGAGCACGCGCGCCATGCTGCGCGGGCATTCGTCGCTGGCGCAGGGTGTGGTGGAGTTCGCGGTCCCGCACACGCTGGCATTCACGTTTTTCCCGGTGTGGATGTCCACCCTGCGGCAAAAGTTCGGGCCGATGAAAAGCCGGTTGATCGCGATGAACGTGCACGACGCCGTGTTGCGCCTGATCGAAGGCGGCTGCGACCTGCTGATGGCCTACCACCATCCGTCACAGCCGTTGCAGCTTGACGCTGGCCGCTACGAGTCGATCACGCTGGGGCAGGAGACGCTGGCGCCCTTTGTGCGCGCCGACGCAGACGGCGCACCGATGTACCGCCTGCCGGGGCGGGCGGGCCAGCCGCTGCCGTATCTGGGCTACGCACCGGGAGCGTACCTGGGGCGGGTCACCGACATGATCCTGAAGCAGTCGGGCACGGCCATCCACCTGGACCGGATCTACGAGACCGACATGTCCGAAGGGTTGAAGGTGATGGCGATGGAAGGCCACGGTATTGCCTTTCTGCCGCTGAGTGCGGTGCGGCGCGAGTTGCGCGCCCGAAAGCTCGTCAGTGCCGTGCCTGCCGGGCTGGAAGGGTTGGAGATGGTGATGGACGTGCGCCTCTATCGCCAGAAGCCGATGGACAAGGACGCACCGCGTCGCGCCGCGCAGACCTTGTGGAGTCACCTGCAGGAACTCACTGCCGGTGATCTGCCGCGCCCATAAATTTTGTGCATGACGTCGCGTTGAATCGGCATTGGCGCTGCGGCGCGCAGGTCGCTACATTTCACGGCGCTGCAGGCATGAATGATGCTTGCATGCGGTGTGTGTCAGCGACAGGGGACAGGGCTACCGAGGGTTTTCCGCGTTTCCCGGTTCGTCTGCCCTGCCTAGAATGATCGGTCTAAGCGTCTTAATTCCCAGTTACACAGAAGGAAGCCTATATGAAGAAACATTTGATCGCTTTTGCCATTGCCGCCGTTGCGGCCGGTGGCGCGCTGGCCCAGGCCAATGACACCATCGCCAAGGTCAAGGCCTCCGGCGTTGTCACCATGGGTGTGCGCGATTCGTCCGGTGCGCTGTCCTACACGCTGGGTGATGGCAAGTACGCCGGCTACCACGTCGAGCTGTGCCAGCGCATCGTCGCCAATCTGGAAAAGGCGGTCGGCAAGAAGGTCGAGGTGAAGTACCAGTCGGTGACCTCGCAGAACCGCATTCCGCTGGTGCAGAACGGCACGGTGGACATCGAGTGCGGCTCCACCACCAACAACGCCACGCGCCAGAAAGACGTCGCCTTTGCCGACACCACTTTCGTCGAGGAAGTGCGTTTCGTCGTGAAGGCCAATTCGGGCATCACCTCGATTGCGCAACTGAACGGCAAGAACGTTGCCACCACCACCGGCACCACATCGGTGCAGACGCTGCGCAAGAACGAGCGTGCCACCGGCGTGAACTTCAACGAGGTGTACGGCAAGGACCACGCAGACAGCTTCCTGCTGCTGGAGTCCGGCCGCGCTGACGCCTTCGTGATGGACGGTTCCATCCTGGCAGGCAACATTGCCAATGCCAAGAACCCGGCCGACTTCAAGATCGTCGGTGAGGTGCTGTCGGTCGAACCCATCGCCATCATGTTCCGCAAGGACGACCCGGCCTTCAAGAAACTGGCCAACGACACGCTGGTCGGCCTGATGAAGTCGGGCGAGATCGAAAAGATCTACAACAAGTGGTTCATGGAGCCGATTCCTCCTAAAGGTGCCAAGATCGGCCTGCCCGCCAGCGCCAGCCTGAAGGCGGCCTGGGCCAGCCCCAACGACAAGCCGATGGAAGACTACGCCAAGAAGTAATCGTCTGGCGTGACGGGTTGTCAACCCCGCCGTGGCAGTGCCTCAGGCGGGGTTTTTGTTTGGGTGGATCATCGACCCGGCAGATTCGGATGAAAAAAGGCGATAGCTTGCGGAGATCAATATGACATGGGACTGGCAGGTATTTCTGAACGACGACGGCAGTGGCCGTACGTATCTTGAATGGATGATCGACGCCTGGGGCTGGACGCTGGCGGTCGCCGGCTGTTCCTGGGTGGTGTCGGTCAGCCTCGGCGCCATCATGGGGACCTTGCGAACCTTGCCCAACAGCCCGGTGCTGACCCGGCTGGCCAACATCTGGGTGGAACTGTTTCGCAACATCCCCTTGCTGGTGCAGATTTTTCTCTGGTACTTCGTGGTGCCCAAGATCTTTCCGCCGCTCAAGCAATTGCCGGGATTCGTGCTGGTGGTTTTTGCGCTGGGCTTTTTCACTTCTGCGCGGATCGCCGAGCAGTTTCGCGCCGGTATCCAGTCGCTTCCCAAAGGCCAGCGTTACGCCGGCATGGCGCTGGGCTTCACCACCGCGCAGACCTACCGGTATGTGATCCTGCCGATGGCTTTTCGAATCATCCTGCCGCCACTGACCAGCGAGTCGATGAACCTGCTGAAAAATTCGTCGGTGGCTTTTGCGGTTTCCATTGCCGAACTGACCATGTTTGCGATGCAGGCGCAGGAAGAGACCTCCCGAGGGATCGAGGTCTACCTGGCGGTCACCATTCTGTATGCGATTTCGGCGTTTGCCGTGAACCGGGTGTTTGCCTTCATCGAGAAGAAAGTGCAGATACCGGGCTTCATCGTGGCAGGCGGCACAGGCGGAGGACACTGACATGTTGGGACTTGACCTCACGTTCCTTAACTGGGACATCATCCGGAAATTCGTACTGGGCGGCTTCTATTTCAGCGTCCAACTCACCATCGTCGCCACCATCGGCGGCATCCTGTTCGGCACCGTGCTGGCGCTGATGCGGCTGTCGGGAAAGAAGCTGCTGATGGTGCCCGCGACCATCTATGTCAACGGCATGCGCTCCGTCCCGCTGGTGATGGTGATCCTGTGGTTCTTCCTGCTGGTGCCGGGCTGGCTCTACGCCTACCTGCCGGATGGCCAGAACCACCGGGCCGAGTATTCGGCGTATATCACCTTCATCGCGTTCGAAGCGGCCTACTTTAGCGAGATCATGCGCGCGGGCATCCAGTCGATTCCGCGCGGCCAGGTTTTTGCCGGCCAGGCGCTGGGCATGACGTACAGCCAGAACATGAAGCTCATCGTGCTGCCGCAGGCGTTTCGCAACATGCTGCCGGTGCTGCTGACGCAGACCATCATCCTGTTCCAGGACACGTCGCTGGTTTATGCCATCGGCGCCTATGACCTGCTCAAGGGCTTCTCCAACGCCGGCAAGATCTATGGCCGGCCGGAAGAGGCCTACCTGCTGGCCGCTGTCGTTTATTTCGTCATCTGTTTTGCCCTGTCCTGGCTCGTCAAACGCCTGCAGGCCAAGATCGCCATCGTTCGCTAAGCATCGGAGATATTCATGAGTCAAACCAAAGACGCAAACGGTACATCGCAAAAGCCGATGATCCAGATCAAGGACGTATCCAAGTGGTATGGCCCGGTTCAGGTGCTGAACAACTGCAATGTGGACATCGCCAAAGGTGATGTGGTGGTGGTGTGCGGGCCTTCGGGTTCGGGCAAATCCACGCTGATCAAAACCGTGAACGGGCTGGAGCCCATTCAGAAGGGCGAGATCTTCGTCGACGGCATCAATCTCTATGCCCCGACCACCAATCTGCCCCAGCTGCGTTCGCGCGTCGGCATGGTGTTCCAGAGCTTCGAGCTGTTTCCGCACCTGTCGGTCACCGAGAACCTGACCATTGCCCAGGTCAAGGTGCTCGGTCGCAGCGCCGACGAGGCCAAGACGCGCGGCCTGAAGATGCTCGACCGCGTGGGCCTGATGGCGCACAAGGACAAGTTTCCCGGCCAGTTGTCGGGTGGCCAGCAGCAACGGGTCGCCATTGCACGCGCGCTGTCAATGGACCCGATCGTGATGCTGTTCGACGAACCCACCTCGGCACTCGACCCGGAGATGGTCGGCGAGGTGCTGGACGTGATGGTCAAGCTCGCTGGCGAAGGCATGACCATGATGGTCGTGACCCACGAGATGGGTTTTGCCCGCAAGGTGGCCAGCCGCGTGATCTTCATCGATGTGGGCGGCAAGATTCTGGAAGACTGTTCCAAGAACGATTTCTTTGGCAAACCGGAAGAGCGCCAGGCGCGGACCAAGGATTTTCTGGACAAGATCCTGCAGCACTGAACGACCCTACAGTCGCTCTTTCCGCAAGGCACCCTCGGGTGCCTTTTTTTCGGGTGCTTCCCCCCGGGCAGGAGCGTTCGGCGGTTTTTGGGACAATGACCTTATGAATCAGGAACTCACGATCACCCGACCCGACGACTGGCATCTGCATGTGCGCGACGGCGCTGCCCTGAACACGGTTGTGCCGCACACGGCCGCCCAGTTCGGCCGCGCCATCATCATGCCCAACCTGAAGCCGCCGGTGACCACCACGGCGATGGCGCTGGCGTACCGCGAGCGCATCCTGGCGGCGGTGCCGGAAGGCGTGACCTTTGAACCCCTGATGACGCTGTATCTGACCGACCGGCTGGCAACGGACGAGATCGCGCGCGCCAAATCCGCCGGCATCGTGGCCGCCAAGCTGTACCCGGCCGGCGCCACCACCAACAGCGACGCTGGTGTCACCGATCTGCGCAACATTTATCCAGTGCTCGAAGCCATGCAGCGCGAGGGCATGCTGCTGCTGGTGCACGGGGAAGTGACATCGCCCGAGATCGACCTGTTTGACCGTGAGGCGGTGTTCATCGAGACGCAGCTCAAGCCGCTGCGCCGCGATTTCCCGGAACTGAAGATCGTCTTCGAGCACATCACCACGCGCGAGGCCGCGCACTATGTGCGAGATGCCGACGATTTCACGGCGGCCACGGTGACCGCGCATCACCTGCTGTTCAACCGCAATGCCATCTTCACCGGCGGCATCCGGCCGCACTACTACTGCCTGCCGGTGCTCAAGCGTGAGATCCACCGCCAGGCGCTGGTCGAGGCGGCCACGTCGGGGCATCCGCGCTTCTTCCTGGGCACCGACAGCGCACCGCACCCGGCGCAACTGAAGGAACACGCCACCGGTTGCGCCGGCTGCTACACCGCCCACGCGGCCATCGAGATGTACGCCGAAGCCTTTGATGCGGCTGGCGCGCTCGACCGGCTGGAGACTTTTGCCAGCATCAGCGGGGCCGATTTTTACGGTCTGCCGCGCAACAGCGGCACGATCACGCTGCGCAAGGAAAGCTGGACCCCGCCCGAGAGTTATCCGTTCGGCGATGCCGAGCTCAAGCCCTTGCGCGCCGGAGAAGCGCTGCCTTGGCGCCGGGTCTAGCCGACATCGACTGGCAGGCCGCTTGGCTGGCGTACTGGCGCGAGCCGGGTCAGGCACTGGCCGCGCAGGTGCTGGCTGGCGCCGCGCAGACCGATGCGCTGAACCGGGCCGCGTGCGCGCCCGTGACCTTCGTCGCGCAGGCCGATCTGCCGCACGGCACGGCCTACGAGCAGCACGTGTACCAGACCGGCTGCGTGCCCACGCGCGACGGCCTGCACGACTTCTTCAATGCGCTGTGCTGGATGGTTTTCCCGCAGACCAAGCGCCTGCTCAACCAGCTGCAGGCCGAAGCCATCGCCGCCGCAGGCGTTGGCGCGGTGCGGGGCCCGGTGCGCGACGCGATCACCGTCTTCGATGAAAACGCCGCGCTGCTGCAGGCACCCGAAGCGCTGTGGCAGGCGCTGGCCGGGCGCCAGTGGCAGCGCTTGTTCGGCGAACTGCGGCCGCTGTGGGCACAGGCGCGGCTGGTGGTGTTCGGCCACGCGGCGCTTGAAAAACTGGTGCGTCCGTACAAGTCGATCACCGTTCACGTCTGGCGCATCCCCGACGCGATCGATGCAGACAGCGGACTGGACGCCTGGCTGGCAAGCGACCTGAGCGCGGCGCGACTGGCTGCCAAACCGTTTGTGCCGCTGCCGGTGCTGGGCGTGCCGGGCTGGTGGCCAGCGAACGAGCAAGCCGGTTTCTACGACGATGCGTCGGTTTTCCGACCGGACCGCACGGCGAGCGCCGTCGGCAATGACCGCAACACCTGTCGGATTTGAGCGCGGGACCTTGATTTCGGATGGGGCGACCCTAACATTGCGGCTAATCGCTCCCGGTGGTGGAGCACTTTCGGAAAACACAACATGAAACGGATCGTTCTCTTCGTCCTGACCAACGTGGCCATTGTCGCGGTGCTGGGCATCGTCTCCACGCTGTTCGGGTTCAACCGCTTTCTGACCGCCAACGGCCTCAACCTCAGCGCGCTGCTGGGTTTTGCGCTGGTGATGGGTTTTGGCGGCGCATTGATCTCGCTGCTGATCAGCAAGCCGGTGGCCAAATGGAGTGCCGGCGTTCAGGTCATCGACCATCCGCGCAACGCCGACGAAGCCTGGATTGTCGAAACCGTCCGCAAGTTTGCCAACCAGGCGGGCATCGGCATGCCTGAAGTCGGAATTTTTGAAGGCGACCCCAACGCCTTTGCCACCGGCGCGTTCAAGAACTCGGCACTGGTGGCGGTGTCCACCGGTCTGCTGCAGAACATGACGCACGAAGAGATCGAAGCGGTCATCGGGCACGAAGTGGCGCACATTGCCAACGGCGACATGGTCACGATGACCCTTATCCAGGGTGTGATGAACACCTTTGTGGTCTTCCTTTCGCGGGTCATCGGCTACGCGGTCGACAGCTTCCTGCGCAAGGGCGACTCGCAGAACTCGGGTCCCGGCATCGGCTACTGGGTCACCACCATCGTGCTCGACATCGTGCTGGGCTTCCTGGCGGCCATCATCGTGGCGTGGTTCTCGCGCCAGCGCGAGTTTCGCGCCGACGCAGGCGCCGCGCAGCTGATGGGGCGGCGCCAGCCGATGATCAACGCGCTGGCGCGGCTGGGCGGACTGCACACGGCCGAACTGCCCAAGAGCATGTCCGCGCTGGGCATTGCAGGGGGCATCGGCCAGTTGTTCAGCACCCACCCGCCGATCGAGGAACGCATCGCCCGACTGCAGCAACCTCAGGGCTGATTTTCGCAAAAAGTCAGTCAAATCTGGCTGTAGCCAGCGTCAAACGGTCAGTTTCAGCTACAAAAACCGCGGTGTTTCAGGTCGCTGCGGTTTTTTTGTCGGCGCCGCTTTCGGCCAGCAGGCTGGTCGCCACCCATTCGCCGACACGGATGCCGTCGACGCCAGCGGAGAGAATGCCACCCGCGTAGCCCGCGCCCTCGCCGGCAGGGTACAGACCGTGCACGTTGAGGCTTTCGCCGCGCTCGTTGCGGGTGATTCTGAGCGGCGCTGAGGTGCGGGTCTCCACCCCGGTCATCACCGCGTCGGCCATGTCGTAGCCGCGGATCTTGCGGCCGAACACCGGCAGGGCCTCCCGCATCGCCGCCACTGCGTAGTCCGGCAGCACGGTGGCCAGATCGCCGAGCCGCACACCGGGCCGGTACGAGGGCGTCACCGTGCCGAAGGCGGTGGAAGGCCGCCCGGCCAGAAAGTCGCCGACCAGCTGGCCGGGTGCTTCGTAGCTGGCACCGCCGGCCGCAAAAGCGCGCGATTCCAGATCCCGTTGCAGCACGACGCCGGCGAGCGGGTGGGTGCGGGGCAGCTGCAGCCGGGCCAGCGCCCGGGCTTCGGCGGCAAGGTTTTTGCCATCCTCGTCACCGAAAGCGGCTTGCCAGGCGCTTTTGTCGAGCGGAAAGTCGGCCGGATCGATGCCGACCACCAGGCCGGCGTTGGCATTGCGCTCGTTGCGCGAGTACTGGCTCATGCCGTTGGTGACCACGCGGCCCGGCTCGCTGGTGGCGGCCACCACCGTGCCGCCGGGGCACATGCAGAAGCTGTAGACGGTTCGGCCCTGGCCCGCGTCCTGCGTGGCGTGGTGCACCAGCTTGTAGTCGGCGGCGCCGAGCAGCGGATGGCCGGCGTGGCGCCCCCAGCGGGCGCGGTCGATCACGCTTTGCGGGTGTTCGATGCGCACGCCGATGGAAAACGGCTTGGCTTCGAGACACACACCGCGCGCGTGCAGCAGGGCAAAGGTGTCGCGGGCACTGTGACCCAGCGCCAGCACGAGGTGATCGGTGTCGAGCGCATAGGACTGATTCGCGCGCAGATCCTGCACCGTGATGCCGCGCAGGTGCCGGCTGTCGCCGGTGCCTTCGATGCGCAGGTCGGTCAGGCGTTGCTCGAACCGGATATCGCCGCCCAGCGCGATGATCTGTGCGCGGATGTGTTCCACCACGCGCACCAGTTTGAAGGTGCCGATGTGCGGATGCGCTTCATAAAGGATCTCCGGTGGTGCGCCGGCTTTGACGAATTCGTCCATCACCTTGCGGCCCAGGTGGCGCGGGTCGCGAATCTGGCTGTAGAGCTTGCCGTCGCTGAAGGTGCCGGCGCCGCCTTCGCCGAACTGCACGTTCGATTCGGGGTCGAGCACCTTCTTGCGCCACAGGCCCCAGGTGTCCTTGGTGCGCTGGCGCACCGCGCGCCCGCGCTCGAGCACGATGGGCCGAAAGCCCATTTGCGCCAATGCCAGTGCGGCAAACATGCCGCAGGGGCCGAAGCCCACCACGACCGGCCGCCTCGAAAAACCGGCCGGCGCATGGACCGGGGGCTTCCAGGTGACGTCCGGTGTGGGCTGGATGTGGCTATTGCCCGCGTGGCGGGCCAGCAAGCCGGCGGTCTGCGGCGGGTCACTCAGCGTGACGTCGACGATGTACACCGCCATCAGCTCGGCCTTGCGCGCGTCGAAGCTGCGTTTGAAGACCTGCAGGTGCGCGATCGCGTCGGCGCCGACGCCCAGCGCGCGCGCGGCGAGCTCGCGCAGCGCAGCTTCGGGGTGGGGCGCAGGCGAGCGGTCTTCGTCGGTCTCGGGCGGAGCGTCGGCGGCCCGCATCGCGACCACCGGCAAGGCGCCGAGCGGCAGTTTGAGTTCGGAAATTCGGATCATGGTCATCGTGGCTTGTGGTGATCAAGCAGACGGCGCGATGATACGTTGCGCGGGGCGCAACGTCCGGGCTGCCCGCTTCAGGGGGCGGGCAAAAAGCCTTCGACCGACAGGTAGCGCTCGCCGGTGTCGTAGTTGAAGCCCAGCACCCGGGCGCCGGGCTTGAGGTCGGGGAGCTTTTGCGCAATCGCGGCCAGTGTCGCCCCCGATGAAATGCCGACCAGCAGGCCTTCTTCGCGCGCGCAGCGACGGGCCATCTCGCGCGCGGGCTCGGCGTCGACCCGGATCACACCGTCGAGCAGGGCCGTGTCCAGGTTCTTCGGGATGAAGCCGGCGCCGATACCCTGAATGGGGTGTGGGGCCGGTGCGCCACCGGAAATGACTGGCGAGGCCACCGGTTCGACCGCAAACACCTTCAGCGCTGGCCAGGCGGCCTTGAGCACGCGTGCACAGCCCGTCAGGTGGCCGCCGGTGCCGACGCCGGTGATCAGGGCATCCAGACCGTCGGGGAAGTCGTCCAGGATCTCCTGCGCGGTGGTGCGCACGTGAACCTCGACGTTGGCCGGGTTCTCGAACTGCTGCGGAATCCACGCGCCCGGCGTGGCGGCCTTCAGTTCCTCGGCACGGGCGATGGCACCCTTCATGCCTTTTTCGCGCGGCGTCAAGTCAAAGCTGGCGCCGTAGGCCAGCATCAGCCGCCGTCGCTCGATGGACATGCTGTCGGGCATCACCAGCACCAGCTTGTAGCCCTTCACCGCGGCAACCATGGCCAGGCCGATGCCGGTATTGCCGGAGGTCGGTTCGATGATGGTGCCGCCGGGCTTGAGCGCCCCGCTGCGCTCAGCGTCTTCGACCATCGCCAGCGCAATGCGGTCCTTGATCGAGCCGCCGGGGTTGGAACGTTCGGACTTGATCCAGACACTGGTGTCGGCACCGAACAGCCGGTTGATGCGGATATGAGGTGTTCGGCCGATGGTTTCGAGGACGTTGCTGGCATTCATGACGGGTCTCCTGTGGCGTGGGTCAGGGTCCCATTTTGAACCCGTCGTTCTGCCGCTACCGGCATAAGGATATGGATGCCGGTGATAATCGGCGCGTGAAGCTCGCCAGACCGCCGCTGGTGCATGTCTCGAAAGAGCGCACTGGAGGAACGTCCGGACTGCACAGGGCAGC
>JACSRS010000069.1 GCA_014879655.1 Burkholderiaceae bacterium | reverse complement strand
AGGAGAAATCATCATGGCCAACATCGGCACCTTCACCGCAGACAAAGACGGCTTCACCGGCACGCTTCGTACCCTGACGCTCAACGTCAAGGTCAAGCTGGTTCCCAACGACAAAGGCGACAAGGAAAACGCCCCTGACTTCCGTCTCCAGGCCGCCAGTCACGACATCGGCGCCGCGTGGAAGAAAACCAGCGAAGCTGGGCGCGAATACCTGTCCGTGAGCTTAGACGATCCTTCGTTTCCGGCGACGGTCTACGCCCGCCTGATCGAAGGCGAGGACGGCACTCACGACCTGATCTGGTCGCGCAGCAAGCCGTCGGCCTGACGGCCATCCTAGCGTCCCGCCCATTGCGGCGGGGCGCTGGCTTGCTGGCAAGGCTCATCCAGTCAGCGCCTTCGGCGCATGGCGCATCACGGCACAGGTGGCAACGCGACGCTGTACTTTCGCTGCGCGAGCCACGCCGCGAACTGTTGCGGAGTGAGGTGATACCCCATTAGGACAATGTCACTCTTGCCGACGAAGGCTTGGACGTTTTCCTGCAACTCTTTCGAGCTGGGCGCGCCCTCGAACGTGATACCCACGAACGCGAACCTGTCATCGGTGGCATGCGCCACGAGAACGGGGCCACCGCTCATGCCGCTGAAGCCCCAGCCATGGTCCGCGTCCAACAGGGACGAGAGAATGTATGTCGGTTTCTCGACAGACGGGAGGGACGACTCCAGTCTCACCGCCACCCGCGGCATTGGCGCAGCCACCTTGTCGCCAGTCCGATGCTTGTGCTCATCAGGAAAGCCGTAGGCAATCCACACGGTTTGAGCGGTTGACCAATCAGGCTTAGTCCACTCGTCAAGGTTGATTGCTTCCGCACCGCGTACCGCGCGAAACACAGGCCACACCTCGGTCAGGTCGGCAATGGCAATATCCGGTTTACTGGCGTTCGCCCGGTCCAAGTCGGCCAGCGTGGCTTCGTCGTCGATGGCAGTGGCGGCGGGAAAGGCACGGCAGCTATGAAAGCTCCAGAGGTATTGGCCCTGTGTATCGAAGGCACCGAATTGGTGGATCGCCCTGCCCGAGTGGATGGTGGGAACAATGCGGCGCCTTTTTTTGACCGCTTCACTAAAGAACGCCGAGATGACATGGTGGCAAGTGACGGCGTACACGCGCGACTCGTACTGCACGAATGTCACCGTCGCGCTCGTCGCCGATTCGTCGTGCCCCCCTTTCAGGAGCAACCCGGTTGCGAACAGTGGCGCGCAGAACTGCTTTACGAGCGCATCAAGGGTGTCGTCCGTGGCAGAGATATGGGTCATCCGCTCTTATCGGGTTGATGGTCGGATAAGGCTTTCAGTTCCTGCCGCACCTGCGCCAGCAGTTCGTCGACCTTGAGTGAGCCGCCGCCGGCATAAGCCAGCGTCAACAGCGTGAGCGGGTGGATCTCCATGACCGCGCACAGCTCGGCCAGCTTGTTCAGCGTCGGGCTTTTGAGGTCGCGCTCCAGCGAACTCATGTAGGTGCGGCTGGACACGTCGGAGAACGCTTCCTGGCTCAAGCCACGCGCTTTTCTGACCGTCTTCAATGCCGCTGCCAATGAGTTCTTTGTCGCCATCCGATGGTTTCCTCCCGAAACCAAGATGACATTCGATTGCGCCCTATAGGGCTACAATCTATAGTGTTCATTTGAAGTTTCCCATTCGCTTTCGTGCATTTACAGAAATCCGCATGTGCGGATAATTCCAAATATGGGGAGTCGCATCTGTGTGTTTCCTGACTTCCACGAAACCGCTTCCGCGCTTCCGTTCTTCTTCGGATTCGTGGAGATCTCAGCCATGACTCAGCCGCTCCTTACCGCCGACCAGCGCGCGGAACTACTGGCCAACGGCCAGGCCCGCGCCGTCGGCCGGCACCTCGACCCACTGCCCGTGGTGCGGCTGTTCGCGCTGGATGCGCATGCCATCTGGCTGCTGGCTTCGCTCGATCCCGCCGATGGCGATACCGCCTGCGGCCTCATTGACTTGGGGCTAGGTATGCCAGACCTGGGCACCGTGAAACTGTCCGAGCTGGCGTCCATCGTCGGACCACTCAAGCGTCCCATCGAGCGCGATCTATATTTCAAGGCGACGCGCACGCTGTCAGACTATGCGCGGCTGGCACGCATCAACGGATCGATCATTGACTGATCGATCCGCACAGCTCGCCGCAGCGGGCTATCCAGACACAGGCGGTTGCGGCGCATTGTGTCTTTTTCGGTCTCACTCAAGACCGTGCCGGTCTCAATCGACACTCATGCACCTAAGCGGTGCAAGTCGGACGCAAACAGTCATGATCTTTCGTGCGGGCTGCGGCACCGTATCCCTTGCCGCGCACCACTTTCAGACTGCGCAGCCGTCGCATTCGGACGATTCCAGCAACGCTTCGGAGCCCATCAAACTTGACACCGCCAGTGTGCCGCATTACCCATGACGTGATGGCAACGATTCCGTAGCTCCCGCATTTCGATTTCCGTGGCGACGTTCCTGCAAATCAACAGGAGGTTGCGTCATGGCAGATCGAAACACTGGAGACTGGTACCCGACCGCCGCGTATCTCTACGCGCTGCACCTTGATGGCTCGGCCCTGGCCTGGGAATACCTGCGCCGTCGTCCCGACTACCGGCGCGACTGGCTGCGCCGTCGCCGACACCCGGATGCAGCGCAGCGCTGGGGCCTGCGTTTGCTGGAAGACCCCAGCCTGGATGCGCGCGACGCGCACCCGGCCTGGTTCCCCGATCACGATGCGGTGGTGCAGCTCTATCCCGATGCCGATCCGCCGCCCGATGCGGTGGTGTTCGAGTTCTGGCGCATCCCAGGGCACAAGCACCTGATCCACGATGGTCGGCGCCTGGTGATGGTGACGCGCTGGCCAGGCTGCTGCCTGCGCCTGGCCTTCGCGCCGGGCCTGGACGATGGCATGGCCTACGCCTATGCCATCCGTGCCTGCGCCACGCCTTGCGCCCGTTATCGTGCGCTTGCCGCCGAGTTGGACAAGTTGGCCGCCAATGCCGTGCCAGCGACGGCCCGACCGCGACCCTCTCCGGCCGCGATGCTGGAACTGCATACCTTGCAGGCACTCGACGCCTCCCTGTCGGGGGCGTCCTTGCGCGAGGCAGCCGAAGGGCTGTTCGGCGCTGATGCGGTGGCCGAGGGCTGGTACACCGATGGCGGCCTGCGTTCCAAGATGCGCCGCCTGGTGCAGCGTGGCAAAGAGCTGATGCGTGGCGGCTACCGGCGCCTGACACAGCTCGAATCACCTGAGGAGGGCCGTTCTGCATTCCCTGCAAAACGACCCTGAGCAAGACGCGCTGTCTTCTTGAGACTGCCTCCATCCGGCAGCGCTGTGTGGCCGGGCTTTTCCGACCGATGGAGGTTCTCACCATGCGACCTGCTCCCTTGCGGCCTTCCGCCACTGCTGTCGCTGCGCCTGCGCAGCCCCAACGCTATCTGACCAACGACGAAGCCGCCGCCTACCTGCGGCTGTCGCCGCGCACACTGGAGAAGCAGCGCGTGATCGGAGGTGGTCCGCGCTTCCGCAAGTTCGGTCGGCGTGTCATGTACGCCGTGGCCGACCTCGATGTCTGGGCCGACAGCCGCAGCTTCGAAGCCACCTCCGACCCCGAGTACGCCGAGCACCATTCGGCCGACAGCCGTGCGCGCTGATCGGCGGCGTACCGGTAGCCATCGCCATGTCCAGCCCGCCAGGGCAAGCCTTGCGGTCCCGCGAACAGCTCGACCTGTTCCGCGCGCTGCCGGGCGACATGGCACCGCGCGACAGCCAGGATTTGATGGCCTATCCGTTCTTCTCGTTGGCGAAGTCGCGGCGCGTGGCGCCGATCGACTTCCGCAGCGGCAACGTCACGATCCGCGTGGAGGGAACGGCCGAGCACGGCATCGCCACGATTTGGGATGCCGACATCCTGATCTGGGCGGCAAGCCAGATCGTCGAAGCCAAGGACGCGGGACTGCGCCCTTCGCGGCTGATGCAGGCCACGCCCTACGAGATCCTGCGCTTCATCGGGCACGGTGTGTCGCTGCGCGACTACCAGCGCCTCAAGGCCGCGCTGGATCGCCTGCAATCGACCACGATTGCTACGTCGATCCGCGAGACCACCGGCCGACGGCTGCATCGCTTCTCGTGGATCAACGAATGGAAGGAACTGGCCGACGCCAATGGCGTGCCGCTGGGCATCGAACTAATCCTGCCGGACTGGTTCTATTCGGGCGTGCTGGATGCGGCACTGGTGCTCACCATCGACCCCGCGTATTTCAAGCTCACCGGCGGCATCGAACGCTGGCTGTACCGGCTGGTGCGCAAGCATGGCGGCAAGCAGCCCGGCGGATGGCAGTTCGACTTTCGGCATCTGCACCGCAAGTCGGGCAGCACGGCCAAGCCCTACGACTTCGCCTGCGATCTGCGCGCCTTGGTTGTACGGCAATCGCTGCCCGGCTACATCCTGGGCATCGAGCGCATGCCCGACGACGGAGCGGAGTTGCTGACCTTCAAGCCCGTGCCGCGAACGGCACGGGGATAAGTCCGGTACAGCCTGTGAATGGCGTCGTGCTATCAGGCGTGCGAGGTATCGTGCTATCGGACGTGTCCCTATCGTGCTATCAGGCGTGCGAAATCGTCGGAAAGCCAATAACGGCGCGGGTTCCAGCCTCCCTTAACTTTCCTAACTTCAAATACCTAACTTTTAGTAGAGCCGCGCCGTTTCGGCGGACAATTGCTGAAAGCCAAAAACAACGGCAACACCGAAAGCAAGAACCAGCGTTTTTTGCAGGCCGATTCGCAGCCAGCTTTCCAACACGGAGGGCTGCGCCATGATCGTCGCCTTGCTCAATCAGAAAGGCGGCGTCGGCAAGACCACGCTCGCCACCCACATCGCCGGCGAACTGGCGATGCGAGGGCAATCGGTGATCCTGCTGGATGCCGATCCGCAGGGCTCGTCATTGGACTGGACGCAACGGCGCAGCCAGCAAGGACTGCCCCGATTGTTCAGCGCCGTGGGCTTGGCAAGGGAAACCCTGCACCAGGAAGCGCCAGAACTCGCCAGGCGGGCCGATCATGTCGTGATCGACGGGCCACCCCGGATCGCAGCCTTGGCGCGCTCAGCACTGCTGGCGGCGGATTGCGTGCTGATCCCGGTGCAACCCAGTCCCTATGACCTGTGGGCCAGCGCCGAGATGGTGGCGCTGATCCGCGAAGCCCAGGTGTTCAGGCCTGCACTGCGCGCGGCCTTCGTCATCAATCGGCGCGTCAGCACCACCGTGATCGGACGCGAGGCGCGCAGCGCGCTCGCCGATCAGCCCTTGCCCGCGCTGCGCGCCGAGGTGCGCCAACGCATCGTCTTCGCCGACAGCGTGGCCGCGGGTCGGCTGGTGCGTGAGCTGACACCGGACGGCGCCGCCGCACGCGAAATCACTGCATTGGTCGATGAACTGCTGCGGTGGCCATCATGAGCAGCGGGCCAGGCAAACGCATCGCCATCGGCGCGCGTCCGCCCGCGAATCCGCACGCCGAGGCGTGGATTCGCCAGGGCGACGGCGTCGACCTCAACAAGAGCGACCTTTACACGGCTCGCCTGACCCTCGACGTGACGCCCGCGCTGCGCGCCCGCATCAAGGTTTCCGCCTTCACGCAGAACACGACGGTCGCCGAGTTGCTGCGCGGCTTGCTTGAACGCGATTTCCCGGAGAACACACCATGAATGCCCCCACTCTGACGGCCATGGCTGCCACAACAATCACGGCAGCGCCGTCGCTGCACGCACTAGCCGGCCATGCCGGCAATGTGCCGTTGACTCACGTAGCGCTGGCCTTCGTGGAGCAGCGCATCAACCTCTATCTGCGCTTTGGCAACGCGGCGCGCACCCTCCAGCTCGACCGCTGGCGGCGCAGCGCGATGTTCCTACCGGCGTCCATCTTCTGCCGCATCCGCTGGGAATCGAACGACTACGGCACCACGCGCTGGCAGCTCATGGTGATGCAGGCTTGCACGCCGCTGGATGCCGTGCAGCGCATCCCCGGTGTGCAGCCCGGCGCGCGCCTGCTGCTGCACGCCGAGGGCGAACAGAAGGTACGCGCAGTGCTGGTGAAGATCGACGCCATCGAGGCCATGGGCATTGCCACCATCGACGTATCGCCCGCGTACTGGCGCACGCTGGGCAACCGTCTATCGGCCCGTCTGCCGCTGCCCGAATACACCGCCGAGCGGCACGCCGCCTGGCTGGCCGGGAGGACGCTGCAATGACGTCCACCACCGCCGGCACTGCGCCTGGAATCACGTCCGAACCAAGCTCGCGCCTGCGCGCTCGCATCGTGCTGGCCGTCCTGTCCGCCTGTAGCCTCGCTGCGCTGGTCTGGGCGTCCTTCGTGCGGCCTGCGGTGCATGTCGTCTACAACCCATCCGACAGTGTTCCGGTCGGATGGTATCGAATCGGACCTGCCGACTCGCCATCACGTCCTTTGCCCGTGGACAGCATTGTGCTGGCCCGGCTTCCGGCTGACGTTGCGGCACTTGCTGCGCAGCGCGACTACCTGCCATCGTACATCCCGTTGCTCAAACGTGTGGGCGCGGTCGCGCCGCAACACGTTTGCATCGTGGAGGGCATCGTGCGCATCGACGGCGTGCCTGCGGCCGCCGCACTAGCTGTCGACCGCAGGGGCCGACCGCTGTCATCCTGGCCGGACTGCCGGCGTCTTCGCCCCGGTGAACTGTTCCTGTTGAGCACGACCAATCCGGCGTCGTTCGACAGCCGCTACTTCGGACCGATCCAAGCATCCAACGTCATCGGTGCCGCGCAGCCGATCTTCCTGGAGAAGCGGCCATGATATTGCCCGACTCTCAGCCTCGGTGGCGCGTTGCTCGTCGTCCTGCCCGCATCACATCGCACGCTCTGCCGCACGCCATTGACGTGCTATCAGGCGTGTCGCTACGCATGCAGTCGCTGCGCCGTCGTGCGTGCAGCGAATGCACATCCGTGCCGCACCTCGCGCGGAATCCGCTACGGCATTTGACCCGCATCGCTTTGCATGCCGTTGCGCATATCCATATGCGCAACGGCGCGCATTCCGACGTACAGACCGCTTGCCCCGAACGCGCCATGTCTGTGGCATGGCGGGCGTTCGCCGGCTGGCTGGCTGCGTATCGCGCAGCGCCGCCGGGGCATCGCATCCCCGTGCCGTCAGGCCGGGGAAAGATGCAGGGCAAGATTGAAGGATGCGGCACCACGGTGCACGCCAAGCCAGTCTGCACGTGGGTTTGTGGCGGCACGCGCCTAAGGGCGGCTTCGTGCCGCGAGCAGCCCCAATGCCTTGCGGGCATTGGGAATACCGTGTGCCGCATCCGCTCAGGCGCGATGGGCTTGTTTGGAGTTTCGCCATGAGCAAACGTCAAGCCCTCGATGGAGATGACTGTTTCCGCGTGCGGCCCGGCAAGCCCCGACAGCGCGGCGACACCTTCATCGCGCAGGTACTGCGCCAGACCAGCAAGGCAGCAGGCGCTACCGGAGGTCGTCGCAAAGCTGGCGGCAAAACCACCGGCAAGGCTCCCGGCTCACGCCTGGGACGCGGCCACACGGCGGCGCGCTTCACCGGCCAGTCGCTGACCGCCCATTCGCGCAGGGCCACGGTCAAGGTACGGCTGGTGTATTTGCAGCAGGCCAGCGGCCGATCCACTGTTCAGCACCTGCGCTACATCGAGCGCGAAGGTGTGGATCGCCAGGGTGGACAGGGCCGGGCCTATGGGGCCATCACTGACGAGGGGGACACGGCAGCTTTCGAGGAACGTGGCCGGGGCGACCGCCACCAGTTCCGCTTCATCGTCGCCCCCGAGGATGCGGAGCAGCTCGAAGACCTGCGCACCTACACCCGCCACCTGATGGCCCGCATGGAAGCCGACCTGGGCACCCAGCTGGATTGGGTAGCGGTCGATCACTGGAATACCGACAACCCGCACACCCATGTGGTGCTGCGCGGCAAGGATGACACCGGCAAGGATCTCATCATCTCGCAGGAGTACATCACCCGCGGCATGCGCGAACGGGCGATGGAGCTGGCCACCGAATGGCTCGGGCCGCGCACCGAGCTGGAGATCCAACGCACCCTGGCCCGCGAGGTGGAGCAGGAGCGCTGGACTTCCCTGGATCGCACCTTGCAGCGCGAAGCGATGGATGGTTTGGTGAAGATCGAACGCTTCAACGAGGCCAAGCTGCAACGACAACGCCTGCTGCTGGTCGGGCGCCTGCAGCGCTTGCAGCGCATGGGCCTGGCGACCGAAACCCAGCCCGGCACCTGGGCCGTCCATGCCGAGGCGGAACCCACCCTGCGGGCCATGGGCGAGCGCGGCGACATCATCCGCACCATGCAGCGCGCGATGGTTGGCAAACAGCGCGATCTGGCTGTGTTCCAGCCTGGGGAGGATGGTCGAACCATCATCGGCCGGGTGGTGGGCAAGGGACTGGTCGACGAGCTGTACGACCGGGGCTATCTGGTGGTCGATGGCATTGATAGCAAGGCCCACTATGTGGCATTGCCGCCCAGGACGGAGATGGAGCAATACCCTACGGGCGCGGTGGTCGAGGTCAAGGGTTCTGCAGACGTGCGTACGGCGGACAAGACCATCGCAACGCTGGCGATCGATGGTCTGTACCGCACCGACCATCATCTGGCCGTGGCACAGTGCCAGGCCGTGCCTGGCCGCGATCCGCACGAAGTCGTGGCGGCCCATGTCCGCCGCCTCGAAGCCTTGCGCCGCACCGGCATCGTGGAGCGGGTGGCCGAAGGACTGTGGAAGGTGCCCGGTGACCTGCCCGAGCGTGGGCGCCAGTACGACACGCAGCGTCTGGGCGGTGTGGCCGTGGAGCTGAAATCGCACCTGCCCATCGAGCGGCAGGCGCGCGTGATCGGCGTCACCTGGCTCGACCAGCAGTTGATCAGAGGCAGCAAGGGGCATGGCAACTTGGGCTTTGGCAGCGAGGTCAAGGATGCGCTGCAGAAGCGGGCCGACTTCCTGGCCGAACAGGGGCTGGCCGAGCGACGCGGGCAGCGCGTGATCCTGGCGCGCAACCTACTGGGCACGCTGCGCAATCGAGAACTGACGCAGGTCGTGAAAGACATTGCCGCCGAAACTGGCCTGGAGCATCGGGCTGTGACCGACGGGCAGCGTGTGGCTGGCATCTACCGACGCTCCGTCATGCTCGCCAGTGGTCGCTACGCGATGCTCGATGACGGTATGGGGTTCAGCCTAGTGCCGTGGAAACCGGTTATCGAGCCGCGACTGGGGCAATCGCTCTCCGCGGTGTTGCGCGGAAGCACGGTGTCGTGGGAGTTTGGCCGGCAGCGTGGACTTTCGGTTGGTTGAAAAATGAAAAGTTGGGTGAAAGTAGAACTGCGGAGATGGTTCTTGGTCCTCCGAAGCTCATTCATCCGATCCTATTGAGGTCTGGGTTAGCCAATCACGAGGGGACATTCCTACCTTGGCTGCGAATGCGCGCGATAGTGCCGAAGGGTTTGCATATCCGAGTTCTTCCGCGAGAGCCTTGATGGGTTGGCCTTCACGCAATCGGCTCTGAGCCAGGGCCATGCGCCAGTCGTTCAAATAGTCAGCAGGAGTCTGACCCACCACCTCGCGAAAGCTGTTGGAAAACGCCGTCCGCGACATACCAGCGCGTTCGGCCATGCGCTCCACCGACCAAGGCTCACCCGGTGCGTCATGCATGGCAACAAGAGCACGAGCCAAACGCGGGTCCGACATCCCAGTGATGAAGCCGGGGTGCACACCCGCTTCCAGCGGATGGTCAAGTAACCAACGCATGAGCTGGATCACAACGACCTCGAAGATACGATCAGCCAGCAACCGCTGGCCGCAGCGCACTCGGTCGGTCTCAGCGAACAGCAATTCAAGCGCCAGATCCAAACCCGAAACGCGCGCGAGCGGCAACGCGATCAAGGAGGGGAGTGCCCGCGCGAGAGGGTTGTATGAGCCCCCATCGAAGCTCAGTCGCGCACAGGTGAAGTCAGAGCCCTCGATGGGGGGGTTGTGGAATCGATGAGTGAAGGGTCGCGGATACAGAAGCAATGTAGGCTCGTCGAAGTGCATCGACTCGGGTACATCGCGCCCGCCCGGGTGGCTCACCTTCAGCAGGCCACGACGCAACACGTGCAGATAACCATATCCCTCGCAAGCGTCGAAGTGGTTGAGCCCGCACAGTGCGCCAGAGTGATGCAACTGCGCCTGCACGCGAAACCGTTCGAGGATGCCCGAGAGGCGATCAATAGGAGGGTAGACCTTCATCTGAATGTATTGGTATGTTTGAAATACGAATTGATCCAAATCATACATTCATCCCGCCCATACTTCCCATTCCAAACCACTTCCGCCGAAAGGGCAGATCATGAAATCACTGAAGTTCTCTCCTCTACTTGCCTTGCTACTGTCGGGCTTCGTTGGCACTTCATCCGCACACGACGCGCACAGCGGCGGCATTGCCAGCAAGTCAATCAAGGCCGTCAAGGCGCCTTTCGATATCGTCCACACCAAAATTTCCACCGATGGTGACGTCGCCGTCTTCCATATGGCTGTTTCCGGCAAGGCTGGTGCCAACCGCCCAGCAAAATCCGGAAAACTCGCTGGCAGCTCGGTGTTTTCGTATGTCTGGGCTACCAGCCTTGATCCATCCGTGATCGGGTTCGAGCCGAAGGCCGGCATCCTGGCTTTCGCCGTGACTTCCCATCCCGACTTCGACGACACGCCATTGTTCGACGAGAACGGTGATGGCAAGCTGAACAACGATGGTGACGTCTGGCACTCGCACTGGGTGGTCTTGCAACCCGACGCGGTCTGCGGAAAAGATGCATTGAAAGTTGTAGACATCCCCGAAGGCACTAAACCCCGTTTGCCCAAGACTTGGCCGGGCCTTCCCATCCTGATCGACAGCCCGGGCTGGAGTCCAACATTCAAGGGCAAAACCGTCGAAGTGCGCGTGCCGTTCGACGACATCGGCATTGTCGAATCTGGCGCTTTCGACGGCGTGACCGCCGCATTGCGCGTAAACGCCAGCGTGCACAACCCGCTGCTTTGCGTTGCAAACGTCTTCAAGGTCGCATCGGGCGACCTGTCGCTACCCGGCAAGGTCAACAAGTAACAAGTATCTACCCAACTTCCTCTTTTCACTTCAACCTGACATTCTTAAGGAAATCGATATGTCTCGCGTAAACATTCAAACTCAACACATCCCCGCAGCAAGCCAGCCTCAGATCGATCAGATCCAGCAAGCATTTGGGGCTACACCAAACATGTTTAAGGCAGTGGCTAACTCGCCTGTTGCATTGCAAAGCATGTGGACAGCCTTCGGCGCATTGGGCAAGGGGACTCTGGGTGCCAAGCTCGGCGAGCAGATTGCCGTGGCCATCGCTAACCGCAACCGCTGTGAATACTGCTTGGCAGCCCATACCGTGCTTGGTCAGAAGGCAGGTGCGTCGTCTGCCGAGATGTCAGCCGCCCAGACCGGCCAATCCAGTGACGCCAGGACCGCTACAGCACTGGCTTTCGTCCTAAAGGTGGTCGAGCAGCGTGCGCAGATCACGGATTCTGACGTCGTAAGCCTGCGGGAGGCTGACTTCGGCGACGAGCAGATCGTTGAGCTCATGGCGCATGTCGCCCTGAACCTCTTTACCAATTACATCAACGTCGCCTTGGATATTCCGGTCGATTTTCCCAAGGTCTCACTGAAGTGAGTCGGAGTGAGTCTCGACCAGCAACGGTGAGGCTCACTCACATACGAGGCGCTAACACCATGCCCTACGAGATCGAAGCCAGCGATTGGTTAAACACCGATAAGCCACTTAGTCTGTCATCTCTACGCGGGCGCGTCGTGGTGGTCACCGTCTTTCAGATGCTCTGCCCAAGCTGCGCTCAATACAGTCTGCCGCAAGCTCGCGATCTGCACGCGGCCCTGGCGCGTGAAGATCTGGCTGTCGTTGGAATGCACAGCGTATTCGAGCACCATCAAGTGATGACAGCAGCTGCATTGCGCGTGTTCTCGAGCGAGTATCGGCTGCTGTTTCCAATTGCCATTGACCGCCACCAGGAAGATTCATCTGTGCCGGTGACTATGCGGAAATGGGGGCTACATGGAACTCCGACATTGATGGTTTTTGGCCGTGAGGGAGAACTCGCGCTCAAGCACTTCGGACATCTCGACGATCTGCGATTAGGCGCTCTGCTGGGGGAACTTATCGCAAGTCGCCCAGCTGAGACTACAAGCGGAGAATGCATTGGTAAACGATGACATTGAACCTCTAGCTTCATACATTTGACTCATTAACCCTTAGAAGGACTACTCCATGAAGATTGCCATTTTTGACACTCATGTTCTCCGGCCTGATGGCCGCGAAATGCACTTCGACATCCTCGTGCGAGACCAGGAACCTGACAAGGCGACCAGTGTTGTACTTGCTCATGGCCGTCGCTACCTGGAAGCCAAGGGGGTACCAATCGCTAGCCTGTGCGCGCAGGAATGTCGCTTCTGCCATACCGAATTTGCCACATCGCCCATTGAGGCCGAGATCAATCATCTAGGCTTTGCCATCATCGAATTGCAGAACTGTGATTGACACCAATCCCAATATGACAGCCGTTGAAAGTTCTGGATGTCGATACCGAGGATGCGCACGATCGACCGGTCGTGCCACCGGGGGGAACGTGCGCAATCATTATTGAACCTTGTGCTCACATTTCGTCAGCTTACGGTGTGAATCCGCTGGGCTAAGCACATTGCGTAGAACACGCGCAAATGTCTGTGCCGTAGCCTCATCTATAGTCGAAATCGTGATACGCATTCCATGCGCGGGCGTTTGCACGCCGAAGGCCTCGCCACCGCGCACGAGCCAGCCATTGCGCGCCATCGCAAGTACGGCTGACTGGCTGTTCTCATGCAACGGAACCCACAGATTCAAACCATCGGCGGGAGTGGTGACGGCGATGCCTTGTGCTGCCAAAGTCAGGGTCAAAATTTCCCGACAGCGCGCATAGTTTTCACGGGCTTGGGCGATTTGCTTGGAAACTTCGGTTGAGGACAGACATCCGCCGACAGCATCCTGCAAGAGATGGCTAACCCAGTTCATCCCGGGTGCCAAGCGTAATCGTAGCCGCTGAGAGGTCTCTTCGTCGCTGGCGACGAAAGCCAGTCGTAGGTCTGGTCCGAACACTTTCGAAACAGAGCGGATCAGCGCCCAACGGTGTGCAGTGGGCGGAATCACGTCATGGTATTCCGTGATTGCTAGCAACCAGAAGTGGTCATCAACGATGACCACCACGTGTGGATGCTGCGCTAGGACCGAACGCAGTTTGCGCGCACGTGTCTCGCTCAAGCTGCTGCCGGTTGGGTTGTGTGCGCGCGGTGTAATGATAACGGCCTGCGCACCTTGTGCCAAAGCGCTTTCTAAAGCTTCAACCCGCATCCCCTGAGCATCGACGGCAACGCCCACAGCTTGAAACCCTGCGATGCGCAGCGTATTGACAGTGCTGACGAAGCAAGGATCCTCCACGGCCACCTTGTCACCTGCAACGAGATACCCTGCCAAAAGGCGCTCGACCGCATCCACTGAGCCATGCGTCAGGTTCATCGCAAAGTGCCTGGGACAGACCCCAATCAGCCATTGACGTACCGAAGTTTCAAGCTCGGTATCCACCGGGGGCTCACCATAGAGACGCGTGCGATACGGCCTGCTCGCCAAAATCGCTCCAATGTCGGGGAGCCAGTGCGTGTTTGGGTTGCCGCTTCCCAAATCAACCAGTGGCGAACCTGGAAGTGAGCCTTCTTGTTCACCCGGCCTCAGCTGCTCGCGGATAACCGTACCCAACCTTCCTTTCGTTACCGCAACTCCAGCCGTCACCAGGCGCTTATAGGCCAGTGACACCGTATTTCGATTAACGCCCAACGTGACGGCGAGGTCGCGCACTGTGGGCAACTCTTGGCCTGGCATCAATCCACCCGTTTGAGTTAGCGCACGAATGCTGTCGAATATCTCTCCTGATGTTTTTCCAAAGATTCTCATTTTGACCTAGGACGTGTTAAAGTTTGGCCTAGGACAATATTGTATCAATCATCTCGCGGCCGCACTAACTTGAGTATGGACTCGCAGGTTGCATGACGTCGAGGCTTACGCAGTGAATGCTGACATCTCCTTGGAAACACCCACTTTGCACGATCAGCATGGCCGATGGCCGCAGGCTGAATCGGTAGAGGACTTCCGTCGAAACCTAGCCGTGATCCACGCTCGCATGGAGGCGACCTGCCTACGTGTTGGTCGCGATCCCGCGTCCGTGCGGCTGCTACCAGTCAGCAAGACCAAACCCGAGGTCAGCCTGCGTCTAGCGCACGCAGCAGGCTGTCGAATGCTGGGTGAAAACAAACCGCAGGAAGCCTACCGTAAATGGGAGGCCATGCAGGATCTGGCCGACCTGCATTGGTCGGTCATCGGCCACCTGCAAACCAACAAGGCCAAGCTGGTGGCGCGCTTCGCCAGCGAGTTCCAGGCACTGGACAACCTGCGCGTGGCCGAGGCGCTGGAGCGTCGCCTACAAGCCGAAGGCCGCGCTCTGGATGTGTTCGTGCAGGTCAACACCTCGGGCGAGGCCAGTAAGTACGGGCTGTCGCCCGAGGACGTTCCGGCCTTCATCCAGGCGCTACCGGCATTTACGGCGCTGCGCGTGCGCGGGTTGATGACGCTGGCGCTGTTCTCCAGCGAGGCGGAGCGAGTGCGCCAGTGTTTCATCCTGCTGCGCACCTTGCGCAACCAGTTGCGGCAAAGCGCGCCTGCAAGCATCGGGCTGGACGAGCTTTCCATGGGCATGTCCGGCGACTTCGAGATCGCCATCGAGGAAGGAGCCACCGTGGTGCGCGTCGGCCAGGCCATCTTCGGTGCCCGCCCTTTGCCAGACAGCCACTACTGGCCCGGCGAACTCAGCACAGAGGAGGCACAACCATGAAAACCGCCATGGCCATCCGCCATCTGGAATTTGAAGACCTCGGAACGCTGGATGCGCTACTCACGGCGCGCGGTTATTCCCTACGCTACCTGGATGCGGCCACGGACGACTTGCATACCGTGGATACGACATCAGCCGATCTGCTGGTGGTGCTGGGCGGTCCGATTGGCGCCTTCGATGACGCCATTTATCCCTTCATCCGCGATGAACTGACGGTGATTCTTCAGCGTTTAAAAAGCCAGCGCCCGCTGTTGGGGATCTGCCTGGGCGCGCAACTAATCGCCCGTGCGCTCGGTGCCGGTGTCGCTAGCATGGGCGTCAAGGAAATCGGTTTTGCGCCACTGTCGCTGACCCCGGAGGGCGAGGCGTCACCGCTGGCGATGCTGGACAAGGTGCCGGTGCTGCACTGGCACGGCGACCGCTTTGACATCCCCGACGGAGCCACGCGGCTGGCGGGAACGCAAACCTGCACCAATCAGGCTTTCAGTATGGGCCGCCATGTGCTGGCGCTTCAATGCCATCTTGAAGCGGACCCCCACCAGATTGAGCGCTGGTTGGTTGGCCATGCCTGCGAACTGGCGCAGGCTGGCATCGACCCGCGCGCATTACGCACCGACGCACAAGCCTTGCAATCCAGCTTGCCGCTGGCGGCACGGGCGGCCTTTACCGCCTGGCTGGACGAGATTGAGGCGGCCTGTCCAAGGGAGGCCCCATGATTGAAACCCTATCCTCTACGGTATCTCGACCGCTATCGCTGGAGGTGGTTTCGGTGCAATCGCAGGTGGTCTATGGCCGCGTCGGCAACAACGTCGCGGTTCCCACCTTGGAATCACTTGGCCTGTCGGTGGCTGCCGTGCCGACTGTCGTGTTCAGCAACACGCCACACTACCCAACGATGCACGGCGGTGCGTTGCCCGTCGAATGGTTCGAGGGCTACTTGCAGGACTTGTCGGCACGCGACGCGCTGCACGCACTGCGCGCCGTCCTGGTTGGCTACCTAGGCAATCCGGGGCAAGCCAAGGTGCTGGCCCGCTGGACGCAGGCCTTGCTGGCCGAGCGCGCGGGCTTGCGCGTGGTAATCGACCCTGTGATGGGCGATGACGATCACGGCATCTATGTCGATACCGGCATGGCCGCCGCCTACCGCCAGCTTTTGCTGCCGCTGGCCCATGGACTGACGCCAAACGGGTTTGAGCTGGCGCACCTGACAGGCCTCCCGGTCGATGATATGGAGAGTGTCGTTGCAGCCGCACACACCTTGCTGACAGGTCGCACCCAATGGGTCGCGGTGACCAGTGCGGCGCCGGAGACCTGTGCGGACGGAGAAATGCAGGTCGCCTTTGTCACACGCGAGCAAACGCACGTCATCACGCATGCACGCATCGACGCCGTGCACAAAGGAACCGGCGATCTATTCAGCGCCGCATTGACGGGGCATTGGCTCAACGGTGCCACCTTGCCCGAAGCCATTGCCAGGGCTTGCCAAATGATCGTGCAGGCGCTGCGCCACACCCAAAACGCGCAATGCGCCGAACTGCTGCTGCCGACCCGCGTGGGTAACTCCCAGGCCAACAGCCAGACCCACGCCCGCGACCTGGTGCGTATCCGCCAGGCCTTTTCCGAATCTCATTGGAGTCACCGTTCATGCAACACACCACTTCCCACCTGATGCGGGCTTATGCTCGCCAACCCGTCTCTTTCGCACGCGGCAGCGGCGCGCGTCTGTGGGACGAGAACGGCGTGGAATACCTGGATGCCATCGCGGGTGTCGCCGTCACCAGCCTGGGCCATGCCCATCCGGAGATCGCCGCCGTCATAGCCGAGCAGGCCGGGTTGCTGCTGCACACGTCCAACGTGTTTCGTATCGACTGGCAGGAAAAACTGGGCGAAAGCTTGTGCGCGTTGGCGGGTATGCAGCGTGTCTTCTTCTGCAACTCTGGCGCCGAGGCCAACGAAACCGCGCTCAAGCTCGCGCGCCTGCATGGACATCGTAGGCAGGTGGCGCAGCCCCAGATCCTCGTGATGGAGAACGGCTTTCATGGCCGCACCCTGGCCACACTCTCGGCCACCGGCAATCCGGCGAAGCATCAAGGTTTTGAACCGCTGATGCCTGGTTTCCTGCGGGTTCCCTACGACGACATCGAAGCGGTGCGCATTGCGGCAGACCAATCGCCCGGCATCGTTGCGGTGCTGATCGAGCCTATACAGGGGGAAGGCGGCATACGCGTCGCCAGTGCCCGCTACTTGCGGGAACTGCGTACTTTGTGCGACGAGCGTGACTGGCTGCTGATGATCGACGAGATCCAGGCTGGCATGGGGCGTACCGGTGCATGGTTTGGGCACCAGCACGCGGGCATCACGCCCGATGTCATGACTTTAGCGAAGGCGCTAGGTAACGGCCTTCCCATCGGCGCCTGTCTAGCGCGGGGTGAGGCGGCCGACCTGTTCTCGCCCGGCCAGCACGGCTCGACCTTTGGCGGCAACCCGTTGGCCTGCCGCGTGGGCTGCACCGTGCTCGAGATCATGGCGCGGGACGACATTCCGCACCGGGCCGCCATTCTGGGAGCCCGCCTGCTCACAGGCTTGCAAAAGGCACTGGGCAAGCACCCGAATGTGCTTGCGATCCGGGGCCAGGGCCTGATGGCAGGCATCGAACTGGACAGGAGTTGCAAGGAGCTGGTCGGGCGGGCATTGGAGGAGCAGCGCCTGCTGATCACGGTAACACGCGACACCACCATCCGCTTGCTGCCGCCCCTGATCTGCGACGAAGCGCAGATTGACGACATCGTGGCACGTGTCGCCCGCTTGCTGTCCTCCGTCCCTGCGCGCAATCCTGCGGAGCCTGAACTCAACGATCTCGTCCATAGAACACCCCACCATGCATAACGCATCCCTCGCCCTTGTAGACTTCGACCCCGAACTGGCGCACGCCCTACAGAACGAAGAGCGCCGCCAGGAGGATCATGTCGAGCTGATCGCCTCCGAGAACTACGCCAGCCCGTTGGTGATGGCCATCCAGAAATCGGTGTTCACCAACAAATACGCCGAGGGCTATCCCGGCAAACGCTACTACAGTGGCTGCGAGAACGTGGACGTCGCCGAACGCCTGGCCATCGAGCGGGTCAAGGCGCTGTTCGACTGCGACTACGCCAACGTTCAGCCCCACGCCGGTGCCCAGGCCAACGCGGCGGTGTTCCTGGCGCTGGCCAACCCCGGCGATACCGTGATGGGCATGAACCTGGCCCAGGGCGGCCATCTGACCCACGGTAATCCGTCCAACTTTTCAGGGCGCCATTACAAGATCGTGCCCTATGGTCTTGACCCCGAGACGGGCCTGATCAACTACGACGAGATGGAGCGCATCGCGCTGGAAACCCGCCCGAAGATGCTGATCGGCGGTTTCTCGGCCTATTCGCGCCACAAGGACTGGGCGCGTATGCGCACCATCGCCGACAAGGTGGGCGCGATCTTCTGGGTGGATATGGCGCATGTGGCCGGCTTGGTAGCGGCGGGCGAATACCCCGATCCACTGCCGCATGCCCATGTGGTCACCAGCACCACGCACAAGACCTTGCGCGGCCCGCGCGGCGGCATCATCCTGTCCAAGGGGCAGGATGATGACTTCTACAAGAAGCTCAATTCCGCCGTGTTCCCCGGCATCCAGGGCGGCCCGCTGATGCACGTGATCGCCGCCAAGGCCATTGCATTCAAGGAAGCGCTGCGACCCGAGTTCAAGACGTACCAGCAACAGGTCGTGACCAACGCACGTGCCATGGCGGCCACGCTCCAGCAGCGCGGCTACAAGATCGTTTCTGGTGGTACCGACAACCACCTGATGCTGATCGACCTGTCCGCCAAGCCATACACCGGCAAGGACGCGGACGCCGCGCTCAGTGACGCCTACATCACCACGAACAAGAACTCGGTGCCCAACGACCCGCGCTCGCCTTTCGTAACTTCAGGCGTGCGTATTGGCACACCAGCCGTGACCACGCGGGGCTTTGGCGTGGCCGAGTGCGAGCAACTGGCCGGCTGGATGTGTGACGTGTTGGATGGCCTGGAGGGAGGCCCACTCGGTCCGGTAACTGCGCGCGTTCGGGAACAGGTGGTGGCGCTGTGTCGCCTTCACCCCGTGTATCAGTAGCTCTTTCCATGGAGCTTCGACACCTGCGCTGCTTCCTAGCTGTTGCCGAAGAACTCCACTTCGCCCGTGCGGCCGAAAAGCTGCATATGGAGCAATCACCGCTGTCGCGGGCCATCAAGGAGCTGGAAGAAGAACTGGGGGAAGTGCTGTTTGCCCGTACCACGCGCAGCACGCGATTGACCCGTGCGGGCAAACTGTTCTATGCACATGTGCCACGCGTCTTTGCCGCGTTGCAGCAGGCCCGCGACAGCGTGAAAGCTGCTGCAAACGGATTTCACGGCCAGTTGCGTATTGCCTTGTCTGACGGCATCTCGCCGTCGCGCTTGCCGAGTTTGTTGGCGTTGTGCCGGCAGGAAGAACCCGAGATCGAGACACGATTGTTCGAGGTACCACTAACGCAGCACATCAAGGGGCTGCATGACGATCTTTACGACGTTGGATTCGCTCAGTCGGATGAGGTCGGCGATGGCCTTGTCGCGATTCCTGTTTGGAGCGATCCCCTCATGGTCGCCGTACCGGCTCGGCATCCGCTGCTCAAGCACAAACGTATTCCTCTGGAAGAACTGCTACGCTATCCGCTCGCACTATCCGATCCGCTGGCTTGCGAAGGCCATGCCAAGCATATCGAGCGCGTGCTGCGTCAGGTCAACACAGAACCACTGATTGCCGAACGAGTGGCTTCGTGCGACATGATGATGGTGCTGGTATCGGCGGGACTCGCCTTAGGATTGACCAGCAAGATACACATCACGACCAGCCGGGAAACAGGCGTAGTAGCGCGTCCACTAGCCGGGAGCACGCACATGATCACAACCTATCTGCTGCATCCGGCGGGAGATGTTTCGGAGGTGCTGGCTCGGTTTATCGAACGAGCGCAAGCCATCGAGCCATCCGAAGGCGACAGGCCCGTGCCGGGCGATCACCCCAATACATCGTCGGAGCCTAAGCCATGAAGAGAACCATTCCATTTGTGTTGGTCGCGGTACTTTCTGCCTGTAGTCGATCCGAATCTCCTCCGCAGACCAACATCCCGACAGTCGAAGAATTGGCCGCTGATCCCCAGCGACTCAAAGAGCTGCGCCAGCAGTGCAAGACCGATCGCCCCATACTGGGTGACGTGTTGTGCAACCGGGTGGCCGAAGCCACAAGTCGCCGTTTCTTTGGTGACGGTAAGGTGCCTCACACATCACCGAAGGAGCCGCCCAAGTTCTGATCGTCTGCTGCCTACAACGAATCCCGGTTTTCTTTCTCAACACGCCGCAACGCGCCCGCGCTTGCGGCTTTTTTTCGTGCTCTGCTCCTGCGCGAATTCTTGTTTTCTTCTCGACCTTTCTGCTGATAACGGTCTTTGACCGGCACTGACCCGGCACCGATCCTGATGCCAGCGGCACGTCGTTGTGCCGTGAATGGAGGCAGGTCATGCAAGGGACGAACGTGCTGTTCGGTCAGATCGCCGTGGTGTTCGGCATCGTGATCGCTGGCGTATGGAGCGCCACACAATGGACAGCCGCCGCCCTGGGTTATCAGCTACGCTTGGGCTCGCCTTGGTTCGATTTCCTCGGCACGCCGATCTACCACCCTTGGCGGCTGTTCGAATGGTGGTTCTTCTTCGATGCCTATGCGCCGCGCATCTTCGACACGGGCGGAGCCATTGCGGGCGGCAGCGGCCTGGTGGCCGTGGTGGTTGCCATCGGCATGTCGATCTGGCGTTCGCGCCAATCCAAGCTGATTACGACCTACGGCTCTGCGCGCTGGGCCGACGCCAGCGACATTCGCAAGGCGGGTCTGACCCAGCCCGCTGGGGTATTTCTTGGTCGGCATGGTGATGAGTACCTGCGCCACGAAGGGCCAGAACATGTCCTGACCTTCGCGCCCACGCGCTCGGGCAAGGGCGTGGGCCTGGTGGTACCGACCTTGTTGAGCTGGCCCGCGTCCGCTGTCGTTCATGACATCAAGGGCGAGAACTGGCAGATCACTGCAGGTTGGCGTAGTCGTTTCAGCCACTGCCTGCTGTTCAACCCGACCGATGCCAAGTCGGCAGCGTACAACCCGTTGCTGGAGGTGCGGCGCGGTGCGCACGAAGTGCGCGACGTGCAGAACATCGCGGACATTCTGGTCGATCCCGAAGGTGCGTTGGAAAAGCGTAATCACTGGGAGAAGACTTCGCACGCGCTGCTGGTGGGGGCGATCCTGCACGTGCTCTATGCGAGTAAGGACAAGACGCTGCGCGGTGTCGCCAACTTCCTCAGTGATCCGGCTTGCCCCTTCGAGCTGACGCTGCACCGGATGATGACCACGCCGCATCTTGGCGATGGCCCGCATCCCGTGGTGGCCTCCGCTGCACGCGAAGTGCTCAACAAAAGCGACAACGAACGTTCGGGCGTTCTGTCCACGGCTATGTCGTTCCTCGGCCTGTACCGCGATCCCACGGTGGCGGAAGTCACCTCGCGCTGCGACTGGCGCATTGCGGACCTGATTTCTGCCGAGCATCCGGTATCGCTTTACCTCGTGGTGCCGCCTTCGGACATCAGCCGCACCAAGCCACTGATCCGATTGATCCTCAACCAGATCGGGCGGCGCCTCACCGAATCACTCGATGGCTCCGACGGCACCGCCCGCCGCCACAAGCTGCTGCTGATGCTCGATGAGTTCCCCGCACTCGGACGCCTGGACTTCTTCGAGACGGCCCTTGCCTTCATGGCGGGCTACGGCATCCGCAGCTTCCTTATCGCGCAGTCGCTCAACCAGATCGACAAGGCGTATGGGCAGAACCATTCTATTCTGGACAACTGCCATGTGCGAGTGACCTTCGCCACCAACGACGAACGCACAGCCAAACGGATCTCCGAAACCCTGGGCACAGCCACTGAACTGAAATCCCAGCGCAATTACGCGGGCCATCGGCTCGCGCCGTGGCTGGGCCACCTGATGGTGTCGCGCCAGGAAACGGCCCGGCCGCTGCTCACGCCCGGCGAGGTGATGCAGCTACCGCCCGATGAGGCGGTGGTGATGGTCTCCAGCCTCGCACCGATCAAAGCCAAGAAGCTGCGCTACTACGCAGACAGCAATTTCAAGCACCGCGTGCTGCCACCGCCTGTGCTCGCGGTTGGTCGCTATGCCGACGTGCCACCGGCCCGTGCCGATGACTGGAGCGACCTGGCGATTCCCGCTGTTCGCGCCGCACCCGCCCTCGAAGCCACCGATGGCCTGGGCAGTGTCGATGACGGCGGCCCACGCCGCCAGCCTGAACTCTCAGAGACTGTCGCCTACGACCCGGAACAGGCCACACCTGTGGCCGACCTCGGCCTGCTCGATGACGACGCGCCGCTTCCCCTCCCCCGCCAGCTTGACCCGGCGCTGCAGCGCACGGCCCGGCTGGCATCCCTCGACCCTGATGACGGAATCGACTTATGACCCAACACCGCCTCAATGTATTCATCCAGCCCGAGCACAGCAAACGGCTCGATGAACTGGCCGCCAAGAAAGACGTGTCCAAGTCATCCATCGTCGCTGCCGCTTTGGCATCCTGGCTGTCGCCGGATGCGGCCGACCAGCGCGAGGCTGCAATTGCCAAGCGGCTGGATCGCCTGTCGCGCCACGCTGAGCGCCTGGAGCGCGACCAGAACATCCATATCGAAACGCTGGCACTGTTCATCCGCTACTTCCTGACCGTCAGCACGCCAGTACCGGAAGCACATCAGGACGCGGCGCGTGCCCAGGGCAAAGCCCGCTTCGAGCAGTTCGTCGAACAGTTGGGTCGCCACCTGCTGCGCGGGCGCAGCCTGGTACGTGATGTTGTGGAGGAATTGCATCCTGGTCCGGTGGGAATGGATGACGCGCAAGAGCGTGCCTCATGAGCGCCGTTCCCCAACTCCCGCCAGAGCCTCGCTCATCCGCTGCCACCTCACTCGACCGGCGCATCCAGATGCTGCGCACAGCGATGGGGCCGCTGATCGCTGCCGCGCTGGAAGACCCAGACGTAGTGGAGGTCATGCTCAACCCGGATCGTACCTTGTGGATCGACCGACTTTCATCGGGACGTGCACCGATGGGCGTGGAGATGTCCGAGGCCGACGGCGAACGCATCATCCGCCTGGTCGCAGCCCACGTCGGTGCCGAAGTGCATCGCGGTCGGCCGCTGCTGTCCGCCGAATTGCCAGAAACCGGCGAACGTTTCGAGGGCATCCTGCCGCCCGCCGCGCCAGGGCCGGCCTTCGCCTTGCGCAAGCGCGCTGTCGGCGTAATCCCGCTGTCGCGCTACATAGAGGACGGAATGATGACCGTAGCGCAGGCGGACCTGCTGGTGCGCGCTGTGCGCGAGCGCCAGAACATCTTGATCGCGGGCGGCACCAGCACCGGCAAGACGACGCTGTCCAATGCCTTGCTTGCGGAAATCGCAGCAACGGGCGACCGCGTGCTGGTTCTCGAAGACACGGTAGAGCTGCAATGCGCCGCCCGCGACCACGTGCCGCTGCGCACGCGCCAAGGCGTGGTGTCCATGCAAGAGCTGGTGCGCTCTTCCATGCGACTGCGGCCAGACCGCGTGGTGGTCGGCGAAGTGCGTGGCGCCGAGGCGCTGGATCTCATCAAGGTCTGGGGCACGGGCCATCCAGGCGGCATCGCCACGATCCATGCCGGCTCTGCCATCGGCGCATTGCTGCGCCTGGAGCAACTGATTCTCGAAGTGGCGGTAAACCCGCCCCGTGCGCTGATTGCCGAGGCGGTCAATGTGGTGATCCACATCGCCGGACGCGGGCGCAAGCGCCGCATCGAGAGCATTGCCCGCGTCGTCGGCTTCGACGGCGCGGGCTATCAACTGGCGGACGCAATGGAGGCCCCGTTTCCCGAGCTGCCGCCAATCCCCGATGCCGCACCTGCCGCGGCGACTTTCCCATCCCCTGACTCACTTGGAGAACTGCCATGACACAAATGACCATTCCTGCTTTCCGCTTTTCTGTAAATCCGGCTATGCGCCTTGCGTGGCCGCGCAGCCTGGTCCGCCCTGCGGAGCAAGGACTGCTGCTTACGGCGTTGATGCTGCTGCTCGCCGGCACCGCGCAGGCCGCTGGCTCCAGCATGCCCTGGGAAGCACCGTTGCAATCCATCTTGGAGTCGATCCAGGGGCCGGTGGCCCGGATCGTCGCGGTCATCATCATTATTGCCACGGGTCTGGCGCTGGCCTTCGGAGATACCAGTGGGGGCTTCCGCAAGCTGATCCAGATCGTGTTCGGGCTTTCGATCGCGTTTGCCGCGTCCTCGTTCTTCCTGTCGTTCTTCAGCTTCTCGGGCGGAGCGGTCGTATGAACGGCTCAGACACCTTCGCGGCAGGGTTCGAGGTGCCTTTGCATCGGTCTTTGACCGAGCCGATCCTGATGGGGGGTGCGCCTCGCACCGTGGCGATCGCCAATGGCACGCTCGCCGCCGCTGTTGGGCTAGGCCTGCAACTGTGGATTCCCGGTCTGGCGCTCTGGATCGTCGGCCACTCGCTGGCGGTGTGGGGAGCACGCGTCGATCCACAGTTCATGCAGGTCTTCGCGCGGCACATCAAGCACCGGCCGCTGCTGGACGTGTGAGGGGAATGCCATGCTGAACCTTACCGAATACCGTAAGCGGCCCGCGTTGCTGGCTGACTGGCTGCCTTGGGCCGGACTCGTCGCTCCGGGTATCGTCTTGAACAAGGACGGCAGTTTTCAGCGCACGGCGCGATTTCGGGGGCCTGATCTGGACAGCGCGACGCAAGGCGAACTGGTCGCCACATCGGCGCGCTTGAACAACGCACTACGGCGCCTGGGCTCAGGCTGGGCCTTGTTCATTGAGGCCGAGCGTCGGCCGACAGCGGACTATCCGCACTCTGAGTTTCCTGAGCCATTGTCTTGGTTGGTGGACGAGGAACGCCGGGCCACCTTCGAGGACGCGGGCCACCACTTCGAGAGTGGCTACCACGTGACGCTGGTGTGCCTGTCGCCCGAAGAATCGCGCGCTCGTGCGGCCGGGATGCTGTACGAGAACCGTTCCACCGAGGGCGTGGACTGGCGCGAGCGCCTGACGGCCTTCGTGACGGAGACGGATCGGGTGTTTGACCTGCTCGATGGCGTGATGCCGGAGATTGCATGGCTGGATAACAGCCTGACGTTGACCTACCTGCATTCGACCATCTCCACACGGCGCTACCGCGTGGCCGTGCCGGAAGTGCCATTCCACCTCGACGCGCTGCTGACGGACTCCGCCCTTATTGGCGGGCTGGCTCCCATGCTGGGCGACCAGCACATGCGCGTGGCGACGGTGCGAGGTTTCCCGACTTCCACTTGGCCAGGGATTCTGGACGACCTCAACCGCCTCGGCTTTGGCTATCGCTGGTCAACCCGGTTTCTCTGCATGGACAAAGCCGATGCGGAACGGGAATTGGGGCGCCTGCGCCGCCAGTGGTTCGCCAAGCGCAAGAACGTCATCGCGCT
>JACSRS010000187.1 GCA_014879655.1 Burkholderiaceae bacterium | reverse complement strand
GCTGCGCGTGATCCACGTCTTCACGCACGACTCCATCGGTCTGGGCGAAGACGGCCCGACGCACCAGTCGGTGGAGCATGTGCCGTCGCTGCGCATCATTCCGGGGCTGGATGTCTGGCGCCCTGCCGACGGCCTGGAAACCGCCGTGGCCTGGGCCTGTGCCGTGGAGCGCCACGACGGCCCGAGCGCACTGGCGCTGTCGCGCCAGAACCTGCCGCGCCTGACCGAGCTTTCGATGGTGGCTCGCATCCGCAAGGGCGGCTACGTGCTGGCCGAAGCGCCCGACGCCCAGGCCGTGATCGTGGCCACCGGGTCAGAGACTTCGCTGGCCATGGCCGCGCACCAGGCCCTCGCCGTGCAAGGCATCGCGACCCGCGTGGTCTCGATGCCCTGCACCAACGTTTTCGACCGGCAAAGCGAGGCCTACCAGGAGATGATCCTGCCACTCGCCCTGCCGACCGTGGCGGTGGAAGCGGCCCACCCGGACTTCTGGCGAAAGTACGTCGGCCGCACCGGCACCGTTGTCGGCATTGCCAGCTTTGGTGAATCGGCCCCGGCTGCCGACCTCTATCGTCACTTCGGCATCACCGTCGAGCGGGTGGTCGATGCCGTTCGTAAACTGGTGCACCGTGCCGCGCACCGGCATGAGCAGCCCCTGCCCGAGCAAATCGTGCCCGGCAGCCATTGAACCAACCCGTGACAACGGTATGTCCAAAACCTTTGACCTGATTCTTTTTGATCTCGACGGCACGCTGGTCGAGACCGCACCCGAGATCTGCGATGCCACCAACGACACGCTGCGCCAGTTCGATCTGCCCGAGGTTTCGCAGCAGCAGGTGAACGACTGGATCGGCCACGGCACCCGCAGCCTGCTGATCCAGGCGCTGGCCGTTGCGCGCGGCACGACAGTTGATGCCGTGCGCCAGTCCGACAGCCTGCCAGGCATCGCCGCCGCCTTCGATTCGCACTACCAGCACCGCTGCGGCACGCGCAGCCACCTGTATCCGCAGGTCCGCGAGGTGCTGCAGGCCCTGCGCGCACAGGGCGTGAAGCTGGCGGTGGTGACCAACAAGGAGTCGCGCTACACCGCCACCGTGCTGGACGCGCACCGGCTGACTCCGCTGTTCGATCGCGTGATCAGCGGCGACACGATGCCGGCAAAAAAGCCCGACCCTGCCGGCATCAACAGCTGCCTGGAGCAGTTTGGCGTGCCGTCTGGACGCGCGCTGTTCGTGGGGGACTCCTCCATCGACGTTGCCACCGCGCGCAACGCCGGGGTGACGGTCTGGGTGCTGCCCTATGGCTACAACATGGGGGAACCGATCGAAGCCTGCGGGCCTGACCGGGTGATTGCCGACTTTTCAGCGTTGCGGGCGGTGCTGCCCACGGCAGCAGCCTGAACGACTGGAACACGCGGAAGTTCGCGGGTATCAGCCAGCGCGGACGGCCGCCAGCCCACGACCATCTCTTGCATCAGAAACTCAATATTCATAGCAACAAATGACTTTCTGACGCTGGGATACGTTCATTTTCATTGATTTTTTGTCTTTTTCAACCTGGAGGACCCCCCATGGCCCTGACATCCCTTCGCCAGATCCTGGATCACGCTGCCGAACACGGCTATGGCGTGCCCGCGTTCAACGTCAACAACCTGGAGCAGATTCTTGCCATCATGGAAGCGGCGCAGGAAACCGACAGCCCGGTCATCCTGCAGGCATCCGCCGGCGCCCGCAAATATGCCGGGGAGCCCTACCTGCGCCACATGGTGCTGGCGGCGGTGGAAGCGCATCCTGACATTCCGGTGGTGATGCACCAGGACCATGGCACATCGGCAGCGGTGTGCCAGCAGTCCATCCGTTCGGGCTTCACCAGCGTGATGATGGACGGCTCGCTGATGACTGACGGCAAGACGCCCGCCAGCTACGAATACAACGTCGAAATTACGCGCCGCGTGTGCGAGATGTCGCACCCGGTCGGCGTATCGGTCGAGGGCGAACTGGGCTGTCTGGGCTCGCTGGAGACCGGCGACGCGGGCGAGGAAGACGGTATCGGCGCCGAAGGCAAGCTCAGTCACGATCAGATGCTGACCGACCCGGTTCAAGCGAAGGATTTTGTCGAGAAGACCGGTGTGGACGCGCTGGCCATTGCCATCGGCACCAGCCACGGCGCCTACAAGTTCACCCGCAAACCAACCGGCGACATCCTCGCCATTGACCGCATCGCCGCCATTCACGCGCAGATTCCCGACACCCATCTCGTCATGCACGGCTCCAGCAGCGTGCCGCAGGAGTGGCTGGCCATCATTCGCCAGTTTGGCGGCGACATCAAGGAAACCTACGGTGTGCCGGTGGAAGAGATCCAGCGCGGCATCAAGAGCGGCGTGCGCAAGATCAACATCGACACCGACATCCGCCTGGCCATGACCGGCGCCATGCGTCAGGTTTTTGCACAGCAACCCGGCGAGTTCGATCCGCGCAAGGCGCTGACCGCGGCCAAGAACGCGGCGCGGGGCATCGTCAAGGCCCGCTTCGAGGCATTTGGCTGCGCCGGCCAGGCCAGCCGCATCAAGCCCGTGGCGCTGGAGGCCATGGCAGCGCGTTACCGCTGAAAGCAGACCACCACCAAGCCGGTCAGGCCCTCCGTGAAACGGGGTGGCTGGCCGGCTGTTTCGCATGAAACTGCTGAACCGGCCAACTATCTGAAGTTGACCGCGCCCAGACCGAACAGGCCGACCAGTCCGATCACGATCAGGTAGATGGCCACGATGGTGTTCAGGAGCCTCGGTATGACCAGGATGAGGATCCCGGCCAGGAGGGAGATCAGGGGCGTCAGACTGAGGTTCAGGTTCATGGAGACTCCAATTCTGCGAAGTCGGAAAGGAGACTTCCCCCGCATGATGCGCCGGCGCTTCAAGGAAATTCCGTACGCTGCCGCACCGAACCGGTTGAATGCGTCAGCGATGGAGAGCAGTCGCTGCATGCAAGTTGCGCTGTGTGCGCCAGCCCACCGACCTCTTGCAATCGTTATCCAACAATGATCTTCCGCGCGAACCAGGTATTGCTTCAATCTTGACGCTTCCACCCTGACCGCGATGGTTCAACAGAAGGACGGAAAATGCGAAACGTATTCTTTGCGATCGGGATGCTGCTGGGGTCGGCCACTTCGGCCATGGCACAGGTGAGCATCGGGATCGGTATCGGGCTGCCAGGCATGAGCATCGGCATCAACCTGCCGGCTTACCCGGATATGGTCCCGGTGCCGGGTTACCCCGTCTATTACGCTCCGCAACAAAACTCGAATTTCTTCTTCTACGATGGCATGTACTGGGTCTACCAGGGTGACAACTGGTACGCCAGCTCCTGGTACAACGGACCGTGGAACAGGGTGGGACCCGCGTATGTTCCGCTGTACATCCTGCGAGTTCCCGTTCGCTACTACCGGACGCCACCCTCGTATTTCCAGGGCTGGCAGCAGGATGCTCCGCCACGCTGGGGCAACCACTGGGGTCAAGGGTGGGAACAACAGCGAAAAGGATGGGACAAGTGGAACCGCAGCGCTGCGCCGGCACCCGCCCCGCTTCCCGTTTACCAGCGGCAGTATTACGGGGATCGGTATCCCCAAGCGCAGCAGCAGCATCAGATTCATGACCAGTACTACCGTTACCAGCCGCGCGACTCGGTCGTACGACGGCAGGTTCAGGAAGAGACGCGCCAAAGAGCTTCTGCGCCTTCTCCGCGTGGCCAGCAGAGTGATCAGGTTCAGCATGGCAGCCCGAACCACTCCCGAGCACAACAGGTGCAAAGGCCGGACGATGACAAGCAAAATTCAGCCCCGGCGCCGACACCTAACCAAAGGATTGGTCAGGCCGTTCAGGATCAGCGACAGCAGCCTCGCCAGGGTGCCGACAAGCAGCGTCAAAACAGCACTGGCCAGCGTGATCAGCCGGCGCCCCGGTCGCAGCAGGCGCCAAGGGCGAATCCTGAAGATGCACCCGCGGACAAAGATGCTTCGCAGGAGCAACGACAGGACAAGGGACGGGGTCAGGGCCGCGAGAAAGATGACGGGCGCGGCAAAGACAAGTGACGCACTTCGCCTTGAGCCGATGACAGGCCGGTCTGTCCCGGGAGTTGCCCCGGTGGCTCGAAGCGAACGATCCAATGCGAAAGGCCATCAGCATGAAAAGGGCCCCTATTGTTGACGGCAGGGGTCCCGATTTTTTTCTGGCTTGATTTCAAGGAGTGCCGCGCCCACGCACCGCCCAGCGCAACTTGGCCGATGAAGAGCGGGGGTTGCTGCGCTGCTCGTCGTGCGATGCGCGAATGGGGTCGGGGGCGACACGGCTGAAGGTGCCGTTGCGCTCCCCTGTCTGAAAGCACTTTTTCACACGCCGGTCTTCCCCCGAATGAAAGCTCAGGATGGCGACGCGCCCACCGGGCTTCAGACAGGTGGGCAGGTTCAGCAGCATCTGGTCCAGCACGCCAAATTCGTCATTCACCTCGATGCGCAGCGCCTGAAACGTCCGCTGCAGCACTTTTCTGGTTTCCACCAGCCGCTCTTCCGTTGGCATGCTGCCCTTGTAGGCCCGTTCCATGGTGGACCGCACGAGATCGGCGAGCTGCAGGGTGGTTTCCAGATACTGGCCTTGCAGGGCTGCGGCCAGAGGCACGGCAAAGGGCTCATCGGCATTGTCAACGAGCAAGTCGCGCAACCGGTGCCGGGTCACGCACAACAGCAGTTCGCTGGCCGACTGCCCGCTGCTGGGGTCCAGGCGCAAATCCAGCGGGCCATCGGCACGGAAACTGAAACCCCGTGTGGGATTGTCGATCTGCATCGATGACACGCCCAGGTCGGCCAGCACAAAGTCGAAGCCCCCGCCCGCCTGCGGCAGCAACGTGGCCAGTTCGCTGAAGTTGGCGCGGTGAACGATGAGTGCATCTTCGCCGAAGCCCAGCGCCCGCAGCCGGGCCGTTGTGCGGGGCAGTTCGATGGGATCGACATCCATGCCGAAAATACGCCCGCCGGGCTGCACCAGCGGCAGCATGGCCAGTGTGTGGCCGCCAAAACCGAGGGTGAGATCCAGGCCGGTTTCGCCCGGCGATGGCTTCAGGACGGCGAGAATTTCTTCGACACAGATGGAGCGGTGCATGCCTGCAGGCGTTTGCCCGCGCTGCTTGACCTTTTCGACCTCGGCCGCATGGCGCGCCGGGTCCAGTTCCTTGTACTTTTCTTCAAACTGGCGGGGATGGGTGCCGGCGTAGCGCGCTCGACGCTTGTGCGGAGGGGAAGCGTCGGTCATCGGGCATTATGCGGGCCAAACAAAAAGGCCGCGCACCCCTGCGGGGCATGCGCGGCCTGCTACTTGATCGGTCGCTGTTTCAGCGACTCTTGCTCATCACTTGCGTGCCGGCGGCAAATCCGTGCAACTGCCATGCGCCACTTCGGCCGCCATGCCGATGCTCTCGCCCAGCGTCGGGTGCGGGTGGATGGTCTTGCCGATGTCGATGGCGTCTGCCCCCATCTCGATCGCCAGCGCCACTTCACCGATCATGTCGCCCGCATGCGTGCCGACCATGCCGCCACCGAGGATCCTGCCGTGGCCATGGGCCTCGGGGGAATCGTCGAACAGCAGCTTGGTGACGCCTTCGTCGCGGCCGTTGGCGATGGCGCGGCCGGATGCGTTCCACGGGAACAGGCCCTTCTTGACCTTGATGCCTTGCGCCTTGGCCTGGTCTTCGGTCAGGCCCACCCAGGCCACTTCGGGGTCGGTGTAAGCCACGCTGGGGATCACCCGGGCGTTGAAGGCGGCGGATGCCAGCTCCTTGTTGCCTTGCAATTCCCCGGCGATGACTTCCGCAGCCACATGCGCCTCGTGCACCGCCTTGTGCGCCAGCATGGGCTGGCCCACGATGTCGCCGATGGCGAAG
>JACSRS010000053.1 GCA_014879655.1 Burkholderiaceae bacterium | reverse complement strand
CAAAATTGGGGTCAGATTCCAATTCTTCGCATCACACACGCCTGACCGCTGAGTCCACCCGATCACCACGGGGCCGGCCCATTCTGAAGTTGGGCATTTGACGAGGCGGTGCGGGGTGACCCCCTTAGGCCCATTCAGGCCTGAATATCAGTCCTTTTGGCACCAACCCAGCGTCAGATGGCCTTTTGTTGCTCCTGTTTGAGGAGTTGTCGCCGCACCGGACCCCTGCGGGTGCGGCACCTGCCGGTCAGGCTGCCTCGGCGGGCTTGCGCGTGCGGCTCGGGCGTTTGGCCGGCGTGGCCGCTGGGGTTTCGGTGGCCGCCAACGGGGGCGCAGCGGCTTCAACGGCCTCTGGCGCTGCGGGCTCGGCCGAGACTGGCTTGGCGACCGCGCTTTCCGCCGCCTTCTTCACGCGCGACCGGGCAGGTCGTTTGGCAACGGCCTTGGTGTCGGTCTTGGGTTTGGCGGTTGTTGTGGGTTTGGTGGCGGCCTGGGCCTTGGCGGCCGGTACCGCCGGCGGCAAGGCCTGGCGGATCACGCCTTCGCAGATGGCCTGCGACATGTAGCGCGCCACCGGGTAGTTGAGGTCGGCCTCGCGGCAGGCGGCATGGGCCAGCGCGGGGATGTCGGCTTCGCGCAGCGCGTCCAGATGCACCGGGATGCCCAGGCGCGCGTTCATCGCCTCCACCGATTCGATGAACTTGCGGGCCAGATCGGCCTCGGGCTCGCCGGCGTTGCCCACACCCGCCCGCACAGCCAGCAGCGCCAGCCGCGGCGCAACCGCCGGTTGCAGGAACTTGAGCACGTGCGGCAGCATGATGGCGTTGGCCAGGCCGTGCGGCGTGTGGTACAGGCCACCGAACTGGTGCGCAATGGCGTGCACATAGCCGACGTTGGCGCGGGTAAACGCCTGGCCGGCGTAGCAGGAGGCCAGCGCCATCTTCTCGCGGGCGGCAAGGTCGCTGCCGTTGGCATAGGCCAGCGGCAGGTTTTCATAGATCATGCCGACGGCCGACAGCGCCATGCGGTCGGTGAAATCAGTGCACCACTGGCCGATGAAGGCTTCCACCGCGTGCGTCAGCGCGTCCATGCCGGTGGCGGCGGTGATGGGTTTGGGCAGGCCCACCATCAACGACGGGTCCAGCGCCGCCAGCTTGGGAATCAGGCGCGTATCGGCGATCACCAGCTTTCGGTTGTTGACCGGGTCCGACACCACGGCCGCCACGGTCACCTCGGAGCCGGTGCCGGCGGTGGTCGGCACGGCGTACAGCGGAGCCGGCGCGCGAAAGCCCTTGAAGTAGCCCACCAGCTGGCGCGGCGCCTTGTGGTTGGTCACGGCCAGCGCAATGGTCTTGGCAGCGTCCATCGCCGAGCCGCCGCCGAAGGCGATGACCGCGTCGCAGCCTTCGCTCTGGTAGAGGGCAATACCCTTTTCGATCAGCGGCAGCGGTGCATCGGGCGTGATCTCGTCGTACACCACAAACTGCGTGCCACCGGCGGTGAGCGCGGTGGTCATGGGCTCCATCAGGCCGAGCGAGACGATCACGGCATCGGTCACGATCAGGATCTTGCGATGGCCGAAGTCGTTCACTGCCTGGCCCAGCCGCATGCTGGCGCCGGGGCCGACCATCATCGTCGGCTGGCCGATGGGCAGCAGGCGGGTCACCACGCCGGCGGCACGCTTCAGGCCGGACAGGCCGACGTTGCGGGCCAGATCGGCCATCATGGGGGACATCGTCATCATCTTTTCACTCCTTCTGTTCAAACCAATCGATTGTCCCTTGAGCCAATCGGGGTCGCTGCCAGAACCGTCAATGAAATAATGCTTTAAACCCCTTCCTCTAAACCCCGGATTGCCATGAAAACCGTTGTCAGCATCAGCCTGGGCCCCAGCAGCCAGGACTTTGAATTCACCGCCACCTTCCTCGGCGAGAAACTGCACGTGCGCCGCGTCGGCACCGACGGCAGCACCGCGCGCGCTGCCAAGTTGCTGAAAGAATGGGACGGCAAGGCCGACGCCATCGGTCTGGGCGTGCTGAAAGAGAGCTACCGCGCCGGCGCGCACCGCTTCGTCGAGCAGGACAGCGTGAACCTCACCTCGCTGGTGCGCACCTCCCCGGTCACCACCGGCGGGCGGCTGGGCGACATCTTCCAGGAATGGGCGGTGCGCCACGCGCAGGTCAAGCTGGGCCAGTACTTCACCAATGCGCGGGTGCTGTTTTTCTCGGGCCTGGCCGATTTCAAGCTCGCCATGTCGATGGCCGAGTACACCCCCAACCTGCAGTTTGCCGACCCGGTGCTGCAGCTGGGCGTGCCCAAGCTGCTGACCTCGCTGGACGCGCTGCAGCTGTACGCCACCGGCGCGCACTATGTGAAAGACTGGCCGCTGCCCGACGTCATGGCCACCGGCCCGGTGAAGGAGTGGACGCGCTTTGTGCTGCGCAAGGCCATGCAGAAAGCCACCGTGGTGGTGGCGCCGGTGCATTCGCTCGACGAATTCGGGCTGGAAGAGCTGGCCGGCAAAACCGTGGTTACCGCCGCCGCCAGCGACAAGCGGGTGGAGCTGCTGAAAGACAAAGGCGTGCACATGATCATCGACGGCGCGCCCGAGCTGTTTGGCCATGTGCTCGCGCCCAACCTGCTGGACGCGATGATCCTGGCCGCCACCGGCAAGGATGCCGAGGACATGCTCGAGGACGACTACCTGGAGATCATCACCGACCTGCAGATCGAGCCGCGCATCCTCTATCCCAACGGTTTCAAGCGCATGAACCGCTTTGCCTTCGTGATCCACCCGCTGTCGCAGGAGTACTTCAAGAAGGTCAAGCCCATCGAGCTGCTGTCGCAGGTCTCGCCGCCGGTGTTCATGAACTCGCTCGAAAAGATCATGGCCTACGCGCCGCCTTTTGTGTACTCGAAGGTGACCGGCATCAAGTCGCCCACCGGCGTGGAAACCGAAGGCTGGCTGATCTCGGTGGGCGGCACGCCGCGCGAGATCATGAACCACAGCCCCGAGTTCACCTACCGCCGCCTGCTCGACGCCGCCGCCATGGCGCAGCGCCTGGGCGCGCAGATCATGGGCCTGGGCGCCTTCACCAAGGTGGTGGGCGATGCCGGCGTGACGGTGGCCAAGCGCGCACCGCTGCCCATCACCACCGGCAACAGTTACAGCGCCTCGGGCGCGCTGTGGGCCGCGCACGATGCCGTGCTGCGCATGGGCCTGCTGGCGCCACCGAAGGACAAGGGGCGCGTCAAGTTCAAGGCCATGGTGGTCGGCGCGACCGGCGCCATCGGCTCGGTCTGCGCGAGGCTGATGGCCCGCGTCGCCGAAGAGGTCTACTTGGTCTCGCCCGAGACGGCCAAGCTGCTGGCGCTGAAAGAGTCCATCCTGCAGGAGTCGCCCGGCGCCAAGATCTTCCTGTCGGCCCGCGCCGACAAGGACATTGCCGACATGGACATGATCGTCACCGCCACCTCGGGCGCCGGCAAGAAGGTGCTGGACATCATGAAGGTCAAGCCCGGCTGCGTGATCACCGATGTGGCGCGCCCGCTCGACCTGCCGGCCGAAGAAGTGGCCAAGCGCCCCGACGTGCTGGTGATCGAATCGGGCGAAATTTTGCTGCCTGGCGACGTGCAGATGAAGAACATCGGCCTGCCCAAGGGCGTGGCCTACGCCTGCCTGGCCGAGACCATCGTGCTGGCGCTCGAGGGGCGCTTCGAGAACTTCACCGTGGGCCGCGGCATCGAGTGGGAGAAGGTGCGCGAGATCTACAAGCTGGGCCTCAGGCACGGCATGAAGCTGGCCGAAATCTCGGGCGTGAACGGCCCGTTCACCGATGCCGACATCGCCCGCGTGCGCGAACTGGCGCTGGCCGCGCGGGCTGAGCAGGCCGGCCAGGGCGCGCGCAAGGTCGCCGGCAAAGCAGCCGCCGTGAAGACGGCCACGGCAAAGGCACCGGCGGCAAAGAAGGCCGTCGCAACCAAGGCCAGGCGGCCAGCGGTAAAGAAGACGGCCGCAAAGCCCGCCAGGAAGGCTGAAGGCAGCGGCGCCTGAGGGCAGGCCCCGAGTGCGGGGCCGCCGGCTTGGCGGGATAATGGCCGGTTCGCCGGGCATTGCCCGCCCCAACAGGAACCTTCACATGCACGCAGTCGCCATCAGCAGCACCGGGCTGTTCACGCCGCCCGAAATCATCACCAACGAAGAACTGGTGGTGGCCTTCAACGAATATGCGACGCAGCAGAACGCGGCCCACGCGGCCGAGATCGCGGCGGGCACGCGCCAGCCGGTGCCGATGTCCAGCGTCGAGTTCATTGAAAAAGCCTCGGGCATCAAGCGCCGCTACGTGATGGAGAAGTCCGGCGTGCTCGACCCGGCCCGCATGCGCCCGCGTTTCAAGGCGCGCCCGGACACCGAGATTTCGATGATGGCGGAAATCGCCGTGGCGGCCGCCAACGACGCGCTGCAAAGAGCCGGCAAGACCGCCGCCGACATCGATGGCGTGATCTGCGCCAGCGCCAACATGCAGCGCGCCTACCCGGCCATGGCCATCGAGATCCAGACGGCGATGGGCATCAAGGGCTTCGGTTTCGACATGAACGTGGCGTGTTCGTCGGCCACCTTCGGCATCCAGATGGCGGTTAACATGGTGCAGACCGGCGCGGCCCGCGCGGTGCTGGTGGTCGACCCGGAAATCACCTCGTCGCACCTCGCCTGGAAAGACCGCGACTGCCACTTCATCTTCGGCGATGTCTGCACCGCCATCCTGGTCGAGCGGCTGGCCGACGCCCCACCCGGCGCCTTCGAGGTGCTGGGCACCAAACTGTTCACCAGCTTCTCCAACGCCATCCGCAACAACGCCGGCTTCATGTCGACCAGCGAAGACCGCAGCCCGGACGAGCGCGACCAGCTCTTCTACCAGGAAGGCCGCAAGGTGTTCAAGGAAGTCTGCCCGCTGGCGGCCGAGCACATGGCCAGCCACCTGGCCGAGCACCAGCTGGTGCCGGCCAACGTCAAGCGCTTCTGGCTGCACCAGGCCAACCTGTCGATGAACCAGCTGATCAGCCGCAAGCTGCTGGGTCGCGACGCCACGCCCGAAGAGGCGCCGGTGATCCTGGACGAGTTCGCCAACACCGCATCGGCCGGCTCCATCATCGCCTTCCATCGCCACCATGACGACTTCAAGGCTGGCGACGTCGGCGTGATCTGTTCGTTCGGGGCCGGCTATTCGATCGGCAGCGTGGTGGTGCGGCGCACCTGAAACCGCCGGGCTGAGCCGGTCGCCGCACGACTTTCGGCGCTGCTTGCGGCGCTTTCCTCGCCCGGCGCACCGGGCTCCCGATCAGGGCCGCTCGCGGTCCTGTTTTCATTTTCAGCCGCATCGGCCAGCCAGCGCTGGATGCGCGCCGGCACCTTCAGGCGCGGGCAAACCTGCAGCGCCATCAGCATCGCGTGCGACGGCGCGGCCACGCCGTACTGGCGTTGCAGGTCGTGCTGGATGCGCGCCAGCAGCGCAGCGGCCATTTCGGCGTCGGCCAGCGCCCGGTGCGCCGTGCCGGTGCGCGGCAAGCGGTGGAAATCGGCCATGGCACCGAGCCGGTGGCTGCCCGCCTGCGGGTACAGGCGGCGCGACAGCAGCACCGTGCAGGCAAAGGCTTGCGGGGCATCCTGACCGGCGCGCGCCAGCTCGGCCTGCCAGAACTGGCGGTCAAACGCCGCGTTGTGCGCCGCCATCGGCGTGCTGCCCACAAAGCGGCTGGCCTCCGTCATCACCGTCTGTGCCGGCGGCGCGGCCGCCACCATCGCATTGCTGATGCCGGTGAGCTGCGTGATGAAGGCCGGCACGCGAACGCCGGCATTCATCAGGCTCTGGAAGCGGTCCACAACCCGGCCGCCCTCCAGCATCACGATGGCGACCTCGGTCGCGCGGTCGCCCATCGCCGGCGAAATGCCGGTGGTTTCGAAGTCGATGACGGCGATGCGGGTCATGCCACGGTCAGGCCGGCTGCGCTCGCCCGCCTACCAGGCCGCCGAGCGCCAGCTGCCGTTCTGGTACCAGTGCACCTGGTTGTTCCAGAGCAGGGAACGGTCGAAGCTGATGTCGCGCTGCGCCGGCAGGCTGGAAGTCAGCGCCGGCCGCGTAGTCAGCGTCTGCGCCCCCAGGTTCACCTCCAGCTTGCGCAGCTCGGTGCGGGTGTACTGGTAGTAGTCACTGGCGGCGCCCGTCGCGCCCGATGGGGGCGTGTCATGCAGGCTGACCGGCAGGCTCACGCGCACGGTGCCGCCCACAGTCTGCAGCGCGATGCCGTGGTGATCGCGCAGCACGGTTGCATCGGTGCCGCGCCGGCCGATGATGCTGCGCGCCGCCTCGCGCGGGCGGGCCGCGTCGGAGACGTCAATCAGTGACACTTTCACGCCCTGGTACCACGCAAATCGCCCGTCCCCCTGCGACCCGTCCGACAGCGCGTCCTTGCCCACGCCCAGCAGCAGCGTCTCGCTCAACGGGAACAGGTAGTCGGAATAGCCGCTCACCTCCAGCTCGCCCGCCACCCGGGGGTCGGCGGGGTTGGACAGATCCAGCACGTACAGCGGGTCGGTCAGCCGGTAGGTGACCAGGTAGCCCCGGTTGCCGATGAACCGGGACGCGTACAGCTGCTCGCCCGGTTTGCCCAGCGGCTGGGGGTGCGCCGCGTTGGGCAGTTCCCCGGCTTTAGCCAGCGTGCCGTTGCGTTCGAGCAGGATGGTCAGGCGAGCGGGCGATTCGATGGGCGCGACGGTTGCGGTAGTGGCGACCGCTTCGGTCGTAGCGACGGCCACCGGGCGAATCCAGCCGCCCCAGACTTCATCGGTCTGGGTGATCACGCGCAGCGCGCCGTTGTGCTCACCCATGCGGAACGACTTGCGGTTCTGGTCAAAACCCAGATGCCCCGTCACGTTGCCCGAGCCCCGGTAGGCGATGTCGAGCCCGTTCAGCGCGAACTTGTGAACATCGGTGCTGCCTTGCGCCGGGTAGACCGGGAAGGCGCCGCTGTACTGGTACGTGTTGCGGGTGGTGGCCAGGTACAGGCTCCGGTCCGACATGTAAAACGCCTCGGTGCCGCCGGTGAAGCAACGCGCCGCATGCCGGTGGCCGGCCGCCGCCAGATCGATGCCCACCACGGTGATGATGTCGGCGCTCTTCACCGCGTTCTGGTCCTGGACCAGGCAGGCCGATGCCTGCACCAGCGGGGTCGCGGCGCCGCCGTCGATCGACAGGGTCGGCAGCAACTGCGATGCCTGCAGGGAATTGAGCACCGCTTCCATGGCCGGCGTCTTGCCGGTGCTGGCCAGCGCATCGAGCGCGGGCACCTGCGGGTAGCTGCGCAGCACCAGATACAGCGTCGCGCCCACGCGGCGCGAGCCGATCAGCTGGCCGGTCATGCGCAGGGTGCGGCGCGTCTGCAAGGCCGTGGGGCTGGCGGCGCTGACCAGCGCGACTTCGGTCACGCTCTGTTCCCAGGTGCGCGGCGCAAACCAGGCGTCGTAGATGCCCCAGTCAAAGCCGGCCTCGCCGATGGCGGCCACTTGCTGCCGGTCGCTGTCCAGGTAGATGCCGGTGCCGCGCACACCGGCTGAAAACGGCAGCTGGAGGCTGTCCCCCGGGATCAGCGGCGCATCGGCTGCTGACGGGTCGAGCCGCTGGCGCCGCAGCAGCTTGCGCGCGGATTCGCCCGCGCCCGCAAACTCCAGGCTGAAAACCGCCGTGCCATCGCTCTTGATCAGGTCGGCCTCGTCAACCCCGGCTTCCTGCAAGGTGGTACCGGAGAACACGGCCTGGCCGCCGGCCGCTGCAGGCGCTGTGGCATCGGCCGCAGCCGCAATGTTCAGTGCCCAGGGCGTGCGCATGTAGGCCGGGTCGGTGGCACCCAGCGCCTCACGCAGCCAGGTCGTCAGGCCCGCTTCGGTGGTGGCGCGAAGCCCCCAGGGCGAGGTGTCGGCCGGGACGTCGGGCGTCGGGCCTGCGCCCGGGGCGCCACCACCGCCGCCGCCACAGGCAGAAACCAGCAGCAGCGCCGCTGCCAGCGTGATGCCCCGCAACGGGCAACAGAACGGGAAGGTCGATTGGATGGGCATGGGTTCCTCACGTCGCCGGCACGCTGGCCGGGCAGAAATGACCATGCTTCATTATCGGGCGCCGCCGGGGGCGGCGGCCATGGGCATCAGCCGCCGAACGGCCGCACGCCAAACAGCATGCCGTGCAGCACCAGGGCAAACAGCGCCCAGAAACCCGTGCCCGCCACCACCGTGATGGCGGTGCCCGCCATCGTTCCGGCGGGGTAGACGGTTCCGGCTGAGCGGTCGCGCCGGCGCGCCGCGCTGAAGTCCACAATCGCCCAGACGGTGAACGAGCCAAACAGCAGCACGTCGGCCAGCGTGCCGTTGGCCAGCAGGTGGGCAAACGCCCACACCTTCACGCCGGCCACCATCGGGTGGTGCAGCCGCGCCTTGATGCCGTTGCGCGGCACATAGGCCGCCGCCAGCAGGATGAAAGCCACCAGCGTCAGCAGCGCGGCAATGTGTCGCATGGCCACCGGCGGGTTCCACAGCACCACCGGGTCGTGCCGCGCCAGGCTGAAACCCCAGACGATCAGCACCAGTCCGGCCACCGACGCCAGCGAATACGCGCCCTTCCATTTGCCCTCGCCGATACGCGCCAGCGTCTGCGTGCGCCAGCCGTCGGCCACGATGCGCACCGAGTGCACACCCAGAAACAGCACCAGACCGAGGATCAGATACGCCATGGCGGGCTCCGCAAGAGTTCAAAACGCCAATTATGGGAGGCCAGGCGGTTCCACCACAGGGTGGCGGGAGATTGCGCCAGCGAGCGCCGGGTCGCAAACCGCGCCGGTCAGTCAGTCCAGCGGGCAGGGCATGTTTTTGGGCAGCGCCGGTTCGTCGCCCGTAGCTTCTTCCCTGGCTGGGGCTTTTTGCCGGCGGGTGAGGCTGCAGCTGGTGTCCCCGGCCTGATCCACACCGCGCCACCAGGGCATCACGCCCTCCACCCGCGCCGGCTCCACCGCCTCGCCCAGGCGCGGCATCACCAGCTGGCGGCCCTGCTGCGTGCCTAGCTTCAAAACCGTCTCGGCCGGTTCGTCCCAGTCATGCAGCGCCAGGCTGAAGGTGCCCCAGTGCACCGGCAGAAAGGCGCCGCCGCCCAGCAGTTCCAGCGCCTCCAGCGCGTGTTCCGGCCCCAGGTGAATGTCGCCCCACGCCGGGTGGAAGGCGCCCACCTCCAGCATCACCAGGTCAAACGGGCCGAGCCGCTCGCGAATGGCGGCGTATTCGGTCGTCAGGCCGGTGTCGCCGCTGAAAAACACGCCGTGGCGCTCCGAGCGCATCACCATCGACGACCACAGCGTGGCGTTGCGGTCCTTCAGCCCCCGGCCCGAGAAATGTTGCGACGGCGCGGCCGTCACCGTCAGCCCGGTGCCCGGCACCGTGTGCGACTCCCACCAGTCCAACTCGGTGATGCGCTCGGGCGCCACGCCCCAGGCCTGCAGGTGCGCGCCCACGCCCAGCGAGGTCACAAACGGGACGTTTTGCCGCGCCAGCGCGCGGATGGTGGGAAAGCACAGGTGGTCGTAATGGTCGTGCGAGATCACCACCACATCCACCGGCGGCAGCGCCTTCAGCGCCACCGGCACCGGCTGGTAGCGCTTGGGGCCGGCAATCCGCGAGGGTGATGCGCGCGCGCCCCAGACCGGGTCGGTCAGCACCCGCGCGCCATCCATCTCCAGCAGCACGGTGGAATGCCCCAGCCAGGTCGCGCGCAGACCGGTGTCTGGGGGCTTGAGCCAGGCCGCGCGCGGATCGTGCACGGGCAGCGGCCCTTTGGGCGCGCGCCGCCCGCCGCCGAAGAGGAATTCCTTGAGCGTCGGCCGCGGCCCGTCGCGGTCGCGCAGCCCCGGCAGGATCGGGTGCCGGTTGCGAAAGCTGTTGTCCTGCCACATCTGCGAAGCCTGCATGCGCTCCAGCCGCAGCCCCTCGGCCCGTTTGCCCATCGATTTCATTGGTGTCTTTCTACAGGGTGGACTGCCCGTCGGGGCACAGGTGGCCCTCTTTTGTCAGAGGTGCGTGGCAGCACCTGACGGGTCGGGCAACAGTGCTTTCAGGTTCTGCAACAGCGGGTCGAGGTGTTTCTCAACGATGCCCCAGATTGGCAGCGTCAGGCGCCATACAAAGCAATTCGCTCGGCCTGAACGCGCCGTATCAGATAGGGGTTGCGCAGGGACCGTTCGGTCAGCAGGTCCACCGGATGGTGAAACAGCGCCTCCAGCCCCTCTTTCAATTCGAAGAAGGCGTCTGAGTAGTCTGCAGCCGGCAGGGGCGAGAAGCTGACCAGAAAGTCCAAGTCGCTGCCGCCGGGATTGAAGTCATCCCGCGTGGCCGAGCCGAAAAGGTCGAGCCGGCGCGTGTGCGTGCGCTGGCAGATGGCGGAGATTTCGCGCTGTTTGTCGAGGATGAAACGTGGAAGGCCCATGGCCGTCGATTTCAACCCGCGTGGGGGCTTCGCGTCAACACCGGAGGGGTGTGCCAGTCGGACGAGCACCATTGTTGTATCTGTGCTACAGTCCCCCATCGCTTTTGGCGACCGACTGCTGCACCACCCTTGGGCGTGACGCAGGCGCCCCCGGCAGAGGGGCCATCGGTCCAGCCCATCAATGGCGAGCCAGCCGGCCTCTCTCACGACCCGGCGGTCCTTTCCCCTTCTGATCACGTTGCCCCTGCTGTGGTGCGTGCCCGGGCCCCGCCTTCGCAGGCGCGTCCGGTGGTTCAGGCGGGCCCCCGGCACGTTGGGCAGCCACCTTTTTTTCCGTCTCTACTTTCGTATTCGGGCGTTTTCGGGCCTGGCTTCACGTTTTTTCATCTGAATGCCGCGCCCTGCCCAGTGATTTTTTTCCAATGCTTCAAGAACACCACAACTACAAGAACAACATCGCGACCGCCGCACAGGTTTCACCGATCACCATGGGCAAGTACCGCATTGCGGCCTGCCCGCGTCCGCTCGACTGCGGGCGCTTCGCCGCCCAGGTCTCCATTGCCAGTGGCAGTGGCCGCGGCACCACCGACCGCGTGATGCGGTTTCACGACCTTTTCCCGACCCGCGACGCCGCCGCCCACTACGCCATGGCGCAGGGCATCGTCTGGGTGCATGAGTCCACCCGGCCGGCATGAGCCGCCCAATTTTTTGAAAGAAGACCCCCCATGGCCAAGGAAGAACTGATCGAGATGATGGGCGTTGCCACCGAGATGCTGCCCGACTCGCGCTACCGCGTGACGCTGGACAACGGCCACGAGCTGATTGCCTACACCGGCGGCAAGATGCGCAAGCACCGCATCCGCATCCTGGCGGGCGACCGCGTCTCGCTGGAACTCTCGCCCTACGACCTGACCAAGGGCCGCATCACCTTCCGCCACATCGCCGGGCGCGCCCCGATGGTGCCGCGCCAGCCACGCTGAGCCCCTTGCGGACCCGGCCGCAGCGCCGGCCGATGCCAAGCTATCGCCCCTGATCGCCTGCGGTGGCCGGTGACGGCACGCTTTGTGGTATCAAACCGATAGCTTCAAAGCACCATTTGACGCTGGCTAATGGCCATTTTGACCATTATTTGACCCTTTGGAGGCCCAGGGGGTCCCCCTCGTCGCAGGCCGGGTGAATGCGGGTGGGCAGCCGACGCGGGCGGTGCCACAATCGGCCACCGTCCCCCCCTGCAAAGGCACCCCGCATGCCCGACCCGACCCCGGCCGACGAGTCCGCCCCGCCACCGGTTTCGCCGCCGTCCACGCTGGACGTGCTGATCGTCGGCGCCGGCTTTTCCGGGCTGTGCCTGGCGCTGCTGCTGCAGCGCGCCGGCCGCAACTGGCGGCTGGTGGAGCAGGCCGAGGGCGTGGGCGGCACCTGGCGCGCCAACCGCTACCCCGGCGCGGCGTGCGACATCCCGTCCAACCTGTATTCGCTGTCGTTCATGCCGAACCCGGACTGGACGCGCCTGTTCCCGCCCCAGGCCGAGATCGAGGCCTACATGAACCGCTGCGCCGACGAGGGCGGCATCCGCCACGGCATGCACTTCGGCGCCCGGGTCGAGCGCGCCCACTGGGACGCCGAGCAGACCCGCTGGCACGTGGTGATGGCCGACGGCACGGTGCTGCACGCCCGCGCGCTGATGCTGGGCACCGGCGGGCTGAGCCGCCCGCAGATGCCGCAGATCGAAAATCTCGACCAGTTCGCCGGCCCGGTTTTCCACACCGCCCGCTGGCGTGCCGATGTGCCGCTGCAGGGCAAACGCGTCGGCGTCATCGGCACCGGCGCCAGCGCCATCCAGGTGGTGCCGGCGATCGCGCCGCAGGTGGGCGCGCTCACGCTGTTCCAGCGCACGCCGGCCTGGATCATCCCGCGCATGGACCATGCCGTGTCGGCCGCCACCCGCGAGCGCTTCCGTGCCAGCCCATGGCGCCAGCGGCTGGCGCGCGGCCTGACCTACGCCCGGCTGGAGTGGCGCGCGCTTCCGTTCACCCGCATGCCCCGGCTGCTGGAACTTGCCCAGCGCGACGCACTGCGCCACATGAAAAGCGTGGTGAAAGACACCGAGCTGCGCCGCAAGCTCACGCCCGGCTACATCATGGGCTGCAAGCGCATCCTGCTGTCCGACAACTTCTACCCCGCGCTGCTGCGCCCCAACGTCACGCTGGTCGACCAGGCCGTGGTGCGCGCCACGCCCACCGGCGTGGTCACCGCCGACGGCGTGACGCACGAGCTGGACGTGCTGGTCGCCGCGACGGGTTTTCAGGTGGCCGACGCCGGCGCGCCGTTCGAGATCATCGGCCAGCGCGGGCGCAGCCTGCACGACGAATGGGCCAGCGGCGGCCAGGCGCATCTGGGCACGGTGGTCGCGGGCTTTCCCAACCTGTTTGTCATGACCGGGCCGAACACCGGGCTGGGCCACAACTCGATGGTCTACATCATCGAGTCGCAGGCGCGCTTCGTGATGGCGGCACTGGCCGCGCTCGACGCGCAGGGCGCGGCGGCGTTCGACGTCAAGCCGCAGGCCCAGGCCGCCTTCAATGCCGAGGTGCAGCGGCGACTGGCGCGCTCGGTGTGGAACACCGGCGGCTGCAAGAGTTGGTATTTGTCGGAAGACGGCCGCAACCACGTGCTGTGGCCCGACTTCACCTTCCGCTTTCGCCAGCGCCTCTCACGCTTCGACTGGCGCGACTTCGAACCCATCGGCACCGCAACCCGGAGCACGGCATGACCGACCCATTCAACGGCAAGGTGGCAGTGATCACCGGCGCGGCCTCCGGCATTGGCGAGGCGCTGGCCAAAGGCTTTGCCGCCCGCGGCACCCGGCTGCTGCTGGCCGACGTCCACGCCGGGCGGCTGGACGCGGTAGCCGCCGCCCTGCGCGCCGGCGGCGCCGACTGCCGCACCCGCGTCTGTGACGTTGCCTTGCCGGAGTCGGTGCAGGCGCTGGCCGACGAAGCCGCCCGCGACATGGGCGGGGCCGACATCGTCATCAACAACGCCGGCGTGGCACTGGTGGCGCCGGCGCTGAGCGTGCCGCTGGCCGACACGCACTGGCTGATGGCCATCAACTTCTGGGGCGTTGTGCACGGCTGCCGGGCATTTGCGCCGCAGCTGCAGGCGCGTGATGGTGGCGTGCTGGTGAACATTTCGAGCATCTTCGCCATGATCTCCATGCCCACGCAAAGCATCTACAACGCCAGCAAGGCGGCCGTGCGCGGCTACTCCGACGCGCTGCGCGAAGAGCTGCGCGCCCCCGCGCCCGGGCTGCACCCGGTGCACGTGCTGTGCGTGCACCCCGGCGGCATCCGCACCCGCATCGCCGAGCATGCCCGGCTGGGCGACATTTCCGGTCTGGCCGACAGCGCGCAGGAAATGCAGCGCAATTTTGAGGACGCTGCCCGCACCAGCCCGTCGCAGGCGGCGGCCGCCATCATCCGCGCCATCGAGCGGCGCCGCACCCGGCTGCTGATCGGCCCGGATGCGGTGGTGGCCGACGCCATCTACCGCCTGTTTCCGGCGCGCGCGTCGGCCTGGATGTCCGCGCTGGGGCGCCGGCACCGCGAGCGCATGAAGCGCAAAGCCACCTGACGCGCCCCTGAGCGGCCGGGGCGCCGCACCGCGCCGGTTCAAAGGGCGGCTGATAGAGTTGGACGCATGAACCGATTCAGTACCTACCTCAACCAGACCGTCGGCATCGAGCTTTGGGTGGCTTCGCTGCTGGTGATCGCGCTGATTACCATCGTGGCCAACTTGGTCGCCAAGACCCTGTTGCGCCAGGCGGCCAAGGCCACGCAGAACACCTCCACCGTCTGGGACGACGCGCTGGTGCAGACCGCCAGCAGCCCGGCGCTCACCGCCATGTGGATCATCGGCCTGGGCTATATGGCCCGGGTGCTTCAGCGGCAGATTGACGAGCCGTTCCTGCCCGAAGCCCTGGCCCTTCGGGATGTCGCGCTGATCATCTGCGTTGCCTGGTTTCTGCTGCGCTTCATTGGCAAGGTCAGCCGCAACATCATCCAGCTGCGTACCGCGCGCGGCGAAGAGGTGGACCAGACCACGGTGATCGGGCTGGCCAAGCTGGCCCGGCTGTTGACGGTGGTGCTGGCCGCGCTGTCGGCCGCGCAGACCCTGGGCTTTCAGATCGGCGGCCTGCTGGCGCTGGGCGGCGTCGGTGGCATCGCCGTGGGCTTTGCCGCAAAAGACCTGCTGGCAAACTTTTTCGGTGGCCTGACCATTTACCTGGACCGCCCTTTCAGCGTGGGCGAATGGATCCGCTCGCCCGACAAGAGCCTGGAAGGCACGGTGGAGTACATCAGCTGGCGCCACACGCGCATCCGCGCCTTCAACAAGAACCCGATCTACGTACCCAACGCGGTGTTCACCAACATCGTGGTGGAAAACCCCTCGCGCATGAGCCATCGGCGCATCAAGGAGACCATTGGCCTGCGCTACGACGACTTCGCGCAGGTGGCGCCCATCACCGCCGAGATCAAGGCCATGCTGGTGGCCCACCCCGAGATCGATGAACAGCAGACGCTGATCGTCAACTTCGTGCAGTTCGGCGCCAGCTCGCTGGACATCATGATTTACTGCTTTGCGCACACCATCGTCTGGATCAAGTACCAGGAGGTCAAGCAGGACGTGCTGCTGAAAATCGGCGAGATCATCGCCCGCCACGGCGCCGAGATTGCCTTCCCCACGCAGACCATCCTGATGCAAGAGCCATCCGGCGGCGAACCCCAGCGCCCCGACGGCGACGAGCCGCCCGTGCTGCGGTCGGTGTGAGCCGCAATCAACTCATCTATTGATAGCTATAAACGACGATTTGACGCTGGAATCAGGTCATTTTTGTTCATAAAAAGCCCCTGGAGATGCCGGGGGGTACCGCCTGGTGAAGCGTGACAAGCGGCTTCAGTTCGGGTGTTGGCGCAGGTGGGCCATCCGGTAGGCGAGCGACTCGCGCTTGGGGGTGAAGCGGGGTTCGGTGGAAGCGTTTTCTACAGGCCGAACACCACGCTCATCGGCCCGCTTCCTTGATGGGACTGATATTGAACAGGGCCGTAGTAAACGAACGGCGCAGCCTTACCGCCAGCCAGTTTGCTTTCTCGGATGAAAAGATGGATCGAGATTCCTTTTTCTCGGTGACGAATGATTTCTTGGCCTCGCTTACTTTCCGGTGTCGTAGCGTTTTGGCTTTGCCAATGGAAATGGTCTTTGTCGATCCAGTGATCCACATACTTATGCTCGTCGGCTTTGCCTTGCTTGTTCAAGGTCACGAGCAACACATGTGCGTTCTTTCCATTGATTGGAATGTGCCCAGCGTGCCAGTTTCCAGGATTAAAAACTTCGCCAAATAGCGTGGGAATCTGCTCCCGCTGGAAGGAAGCACCTACGGCTAACTCCAAAGGGTCGATCACGGCGCGCAGGCGCGCCAATGTTCGCATTTCATCGTTCGCGGGCAGGTCTTCGTAGTCCGGGTTGTTGGCTTTCAGCACGTACAGCCCGTCTCGTGACTTGGTCACCACACGGAGCAAATACTGGTTGTCTCCGCTGTCGTCTTGACGTTCGATTGCAACGACGTTGCCCGTGATCGAACCCGCGCGAGAAGGGCTGATCAGTTCGAGCAGTAAGAGGTCGCCGTCGCGCACCGGGTTCTTTCCACCGTCCATCGAGTTGCCGGATGCTCGTGCAATGAAGTGCCGGCTGGGGTCCAGCGGCCCATAGGAGGAGGGTAGTGAGCGATGCTCAACAGAGTCCGTTCGCCCTGTCTTGAAGTGGCCGCAGGCGATCTTGAGGTTAGGGAAGTACGGCAATTCCACCGTTTCCCTGGGCCGAGACGGGAACGGTACGACGTTACTAACCGCTGCCGCTGGCGCCAATCGACCCGCATACGCTGCCAAGCGGTAGTCCACCAGTTCTTGCAGCATCGCCGAAAGTGCGGGTACGGTCTCCCGTGGCACCGGTTGTGCCAGACCGAAGTTTGAGTCCTGAAGGGCAAAAGGCGTCGGCGATCCGGTAGTCCGATTACCGCCTGTCCAAGCATTCACCGGGTTGTCGCGCCAATAGCGCTGCCAGCCGGGATCGCTGGGGTCTGCGATTCGCATCTCTGGTGTCAGGTCGCCCAAGAGCGGCCGACGGCGGTGAAGCACGGCGTGTGATCGCAGGGCCAATTGATCGAGCGGGATTGGCTTTGATAACCCATCGAGCTCAAGCAGGGCCTCCAGCAGCACCATCTTGAAACTCTTGGTCATCGATGTGACCTCGACCTCTCGCAGCAGAGATGAGAATTGCAATGTGATGGCAGCTTCTCCTTCCGTCAGATCCCCCATGGTTCGCACCAGTTCGAACCAATGACCGGCTTGCTGCCGCATGTCTTGCATTCGGTTGCCAGCTCGGTAGAACTCGCTGAGTGTGGGACGCCGACCCAGCACATCGCGCAGGGCTTCGTATTCTTTCTGCGGGCCGGTGCTGTCCAGCGACTTCAAGAAATCAATGATGGCGAGGTCGTAATTGACGTAACAGCCGGGGGGAAGATCCAGTGCTTTCTGTTCAACCTTGCGCGCGAAGTTTGCCAGTGCCTTGTACGTGGCGCTCACGCCAAAGAGCGCCTGCGGTTTGCCCAAAAAGGCTTGGTGGTTGCCGATGAAATCGAGTACCACCAAATGCTGCTTGCCCTCGCTGCGGCGCAACCCGCGGCCCAGTTGCTGGAGAAAGAGGATCTTCGATTCAGTGGGCCGCAGCATCAAGACGGTGTCTACGCTCGGAAGGTCCACGCCTTCATTGAACAGGTCTACCGAGAAAATAACTTGAAGCTCACCTGCTTGCAGCTTCTCTAAAGCTTGAGCGCGACCCAGCGATGAACCTGCATATACGGCGCCTGCGCGCACACCTGCTCGGTTGAACTGCTCTGCCATGTAGTCTGCGTGCCGAGTCGATACGCAGAAAGCCAAGGTGCGTTGCTGGGCTTTGTCTCGCCATTCGCGCAAGGCGTGGCGCGCTCGTGCCAGTGTGGCGAGCTTGTTAGACAAGAGTTCGGGGTCAAAGCGGCCGTTGCGCCAAGGAACCTCGTGGTAATTGACCGATTCGTCCGCAATGCCGTAGTACCGAAAAGGCGCCAGTAGCCCAGCCGTGATGCCGGCGAACAGATGACATTCGAAGACCAGGTTGTCGTCACATAGCGACAGGATGTCTGACTGGTCGGTCCGATCCGGCGTGGCTGTCAGGCCTAGTAGGAAGGAAGGGGCGAAATGGGCCAACAACCTCCGGTACGTGCTGGCGGCAGCGTGATGAAACTCGTCGACGACGACATAGTCGAAGTGTTGAGGCGCGAATCTTTCGAGGTGTTCGGCTTTGGCCAACGTTTGCACCGAAGCACATAAGACGTCGACATCTGCGTCACGGGCGCGGCCGCTGTAGTAGCCGACACGCTTGTTCGAAAGGATGCGGACGAATGTAGCGGCTGCTTGGCCGAGGATTTCTTCACGATGGGCCACAAAAAGGATGCGCCGCGCATCCATGCGCACGGCGTCAAAAGCGGCCAGCCAGGTTTTGCCGAGGCCGGTCGCGAGAACCACCAGGCCGCGGCGGTATCCGGTATCGCGGCTTTCGGCCAACGCTGCCAGCGCTGCTTTCTGAATGGTGGTGGGCTCAGGTGGTGCCTCCTGCTCAAGGTTAGCCGGCACGACGGCACGCGATGGCGCTAGGCGTCGGCGTTCGTAGTCCTCAATCCATGCGTCGGTCAGCGGCACGCTCTGTGGGTGCGAAAACAACTCCTCGAAACGCCGGCGTGACTCCAAGAACCCACGGTCCCCTGGGTGAACGACTTTGTAGTTCCATTCGAGGCCGCTCAGCAATGCCTGCTTGCTGATGTTGCTGGAGCCGACGAAGGCCGTCCCGGAAACCAAGCTACCCCCATCCAAGCGCGCAAAGATGTATGCCTTTAGGTGAAAGCTGTCACCCTGCGTTGTGTAAACCCGCACCTCTGCTCCGCGCTGCTGTTGCAGGAGTAGCAACCGCAAAGCCGCCGGGTCGGTGACACCAAGGTAATCACTGGTCAACAAACGGACCCGGTACGGGGGGCCAGCATCAACCATTGACTGCAGATCGGGCAGCAGGAGCCGCAGCCCTGTTTGCGTTATGAAGGCAACGGCTAGGTCAGCCTGGGTAGCTTCCGAAAACGCCTCGGAAAGATGGGGCAGGAAGTGGTCTTCACCCCCCGTAATAAGTCGCCGGCGCGATTGGCCGGCGCGGAAGGCCAAAGCATTCGTCCACTGTTCTGCACGGTCAGGCCTTTGGTCAGTTGTTAGCCACACCGCCAGGTCTTGCATTTCGTCCAAATTGCTGAACCATTGCCGCACAGTGACTTCGTCCGCATCCGTGAACAATCGCTCACCGCGCATCCGCTCACCGGTGCCGTGTTTAAAACTAACGTAGAGGCGACCGCCGGGCCGCAAGGCTCGCCACAATTTGCCTAGCGTTTCGGGTAACTGGTTGGTAGGCACGTGTAGCAAACTTGCACAGCACCAGATGCCGTCGTACTGGGCTTCTTCTGTGACGTCCTCAAAACGGCGGGCGGCGACTTCGAATCCGCAATGTGCGGTAGCCAGGGCGGCGAGTTCTTCTGAAGCATCGAACGCGGTAACTGCAAAACCCGCATCGGCAAATGCCTTTGCGTCGCGCCCAGATCCACAGCCGGCATCCAGGATGTTCGCTTGCGGCTGAAGGCCGGCTAGAAAACGCTGATGTATCGGCGTCATGTCCACACCCACGGTCGCCCGGAAGAACTCCTCGGCGTGGCGACGGTAGAACTGTTGGCTCATCTACGGGAAGTAGCGAAAGGCTGCGCGGATTGGGTGATTTACCTGTTTGTCTGGATCATATCCAGAGCCGCATGTCAGCCCCGAAACGCCCAACTCATACGCGCTGGCGCTTGATCCTGGCATGCGATTCACGGTCCGTCACCCCAGGCAATGTCCTGGGTTACAGCGCAGGCCTGCTCGCCTACGCTGACGGTCCATGAACTTACCCACTTCTGATTTGCCCGATTGGGGCACGATGCCGAAGCGACCGGGCTTGTACTTGTCGCTGTCCCATGGGCGCGACTTTCCCCAGCAGGCGATGCGTGGCCGCGGCTCCCCCGGTCCCAAGATTGGCCCGGTTTTGTATGTGCGGACGCACTATGGCCAAGTGGTGACTGTGCGTTTCGCGAACAAACGAGACGCCGCCAAGTTCTTTCCCGAAGCAACGACGCCGATCGTGACCATGCAGGTGATCGAAGGCACTCTCGTGTACGGCGACAAGTGCTACGGCGATTGGGACGTTTGCTACATCGCCAAGGAATTCTGTCTCCCTGCTTGAGCGCCCCTGAGCCAGCGGGCATACTGCCTCGGCAAAAGCGGAGGTTCCATGCCCCATCACAACAACTGGACGCGCCAGCAAACGTTGGCAGCGCTGCACATCTACCTGCAGCTGCCGTTCGGTCAGCTTCATCATCGCAATCCTTTGATCAAGCAACTGGCGGGTTGGATTGGCCGCACTCCCAGTGCCGTGGCGCTGAAGCTCGTCAACTTAGCAAGTCTTGACCCACAAATCGTCGCATCCGGCCGGGTGGGCATGGGCAACGCCTCAAATTTGGACAAGCAGATCTGGCAGGAGTTGAACGCCAATTGGGATGCCGTTGCGACAGAAGCGGCGGCGGCATACGAAAGCTTCGGCATTGAAAATGGGGTGTCGCCCGGGGCCGATGTCATTGACGAAGTTCCGGAAATTGCCGAAGGCAAGTCCATCACGGCCACTGTCAAGGTTCGGGTGAATCAGGCGCGCTTTCGCCGAGCCGTTTTGGCAAGCTACAACGCACGCTGTTGTGTGAGTGGTCTGGCCGTACCGCAATTGTTGATCGCCAGCCACATCATCCCGTGGGCTGACGATCACAAAAACCGCCTCAACCCGCGCAACGGACTTTGCCTATCCGCCCTACACGACAAGGCTTATGACAGAGGCTTGATCACGGTCTTGCCGAGTTTGACGATCCGTGTGTCACCGGAGTTGCGTTCGGTCCAGGCCGATGAATTCACCAGAACGGCGATCGCGGCATTTGATGGGCGGTCGATTCGGATGCCCGAGCGATTCAAGCCTGACGAAGCCTTTCTGACCGCCCATGCCCAGCGCTTTGGGTTTCTGTGATCCGTTCCAAGATCACCAATACCGCGCCTTCCCCGGTATCACCCACCGCACCCCGCCCCGCGGGTCTGGCGCATCGCCCGTGTAGCGCGGGATCAGGTGGATGTGCAGGTGCGGCACGGTCTGGCCGGCGGCGGGGCCGTCGTTGATGCCGATGTTGTAGCCCTCGGGCTGGTGGCTGCGCGCCAGCTCGGCGCGGGCCTGGTCCAGCAGGGTCAGCAGGCCGGTGCGCTCGTCGGGCGTGAGGTCGAAGAACGAGCCCACATGCCGGCGCGGGATGATGAGCGTGTGGCCGGGCGATACCGGGTAGGCGTCGCGCACGATCATGCCCAGTGCGTTGTCGCCAGCGATGCGCTCGGCGGGCAGGTGGCAGAAGGGGCAGGGATTGGTTGGCATGGGATGAGCTTAATCAATGTCGACCGGGCCAGGCGCGGGCCCTGCGGGGCGTGTCTGGCGAAGAATTTGAACCAAAACCCCATTTACCCAGCGTGAAATGGTCGTTGAATGCTATGGGTTCCGCATGGGCTTCATCCCGGTTCGGCACGACCTTTCCATTTGCGTCAGATGGGCCCTTCAAGATATCAAGCGAGTAATTTCAAGTTGTTCATCATGTTCAATAGCGGCAAGTGGTTGTAAAAAAAGAACTTTTTCTGATCGTTTAAAGATATCATCCTCGAACCATTCAAGATATCCGATCGGCATGCCTCAGTTTCTGCACCACGATCTGCAACTATTGAACCCGCGGTTCGACTCGCCTTTGCTGGACGTGCTCACCGACCTGGAGCACTTGCGCCGGCTTGAAATCCGCGGCAGCACGCCACCCCCTGTCTTTATGCAGCTCAAAGAGGTTTTCCACCTGCTGGAGAGCCTGGCGTCGGCCCGCATCGAAGGCAACCACACCACGCTGGCCGACTACGTGGAGGCCAGGGTGACCCCTGCCGCCCCCAGCACTGAGGCCTTGCGCGAGATCGACAACATCGAGGCCGCCATGCGCCAGGTCGAATCGGCCGTGGAGCCCGGCTCCCCCTTGAGTGAGCACCTGCTGCGGGGTCTGCACGCCACCGCGGTGGACGGTCTGCAACGCGAGGGCGACCGTACCCCGGGCAGCTACCGCACGGGGCCGGTGCGCATCGCCCAGGCCGAGCACCTGCCGCCAGACCCGGTCCAGGTGCCGGGCTACATGGCGGAGCTGGTGGCGTTCATCAACCAGCCTGACCCCCCCAAATACGACCTGATGAAGGTGGCGTTGGCGCACCACCGCTTTGCCTGGGTGCACCCCTTCAGCAACGGCAACGGGCGGGTGGTTCGCCTGCTGACCTACGCCATGCTGATCAAGTACGGCTTCCAGGTCAGTTCGACAGGTCGGCTACTGAACCCGGCCGCCGTGTTCTGCGCCGACCGCGGCCGTTACTACGCGATGCTGTCACAGGCCGACTCGGGTGAGCCGGCTCATCTTGAGCAGTGGTGCATCTACGTGCTCGGCGGCATCCGCGACGAACTTGAAAAGGTCAGTCGCCTGGCCGACTACGCCCACCTGCAAAACACCGTGCTGCTGCCTGCGGTGGCCCACGCGCGCGAACGCCAGCTGATCACTGCGCAGGAAGAGGCTGTGCTGCAAACCACCATCCGCGCGGGCATGGTGAAGGCGGGCGATCTGGAGGGTGCGATGGCCGGTCTCAACGCGGGCCAGCGCACCTATCAGATTCGCAAGCTGGTTGAAAGCGGCATGTTGCAACCCATTCGCGAAGGTGCGCGCCAATACACGCTGGGCTTCACGCACAACACGCTGTTGCGCGGCGTGGTGAAAGCCCTGACAGACCAGGGCTTTGTGACACCGGCATTGGCTGCGGTGCCCAAGTCGTAAGCCGTGGCCGATCCCGATTGCCAGCACGTTTACGATGCGCCCATGTCCACCGCGCCTCCGCCCACCCTCACCCGCCACCTGCGCATCACCGGCCGTGTGCAGGGCGTGGGCTATCGCTGGAGCCTGGCGCGGCAGGCGCGTGCGCTGGGGCTGGCGGGCTGGGTGCGCAACCGGCTGGACGGCAGCGTGGAGGCATTGGCCCACGGCCCGGCCCCCGCAGTGCAGGCGTTGATCGACTGGGCCCGACGCGGGCCGGAGCTGGCGCGGGTGGATGCAGTGGTGGTGTCGGCCGCAGAGCCAGAGGGCGATCAGGCCGGCTTTGAGCAGCGCGAAACGGCCTGACGCGCGGGTGCCCGGGCCTGGGTGGGCCGTTCGGGGCTATTCATGGAAAATGTGATCCAAAATCTGATCATCCCAGCGTCAAATGGTCATCAGACGCTATGGATTCAGGACTTTCATAGTGGCGGCGGGGCGGCGCAGGGGCAGCGCCGGGGGCGTTACCCGCGCGCCGGGCGTTGCTCAGCCTTCGGTCCAACCTTCGCTGGCGGTCCACAGCGCCTTCGCCAGTTCGGCATCGGCCGCAGCTGGCGTGGTCGTGGCCACGGCGCTTTTGACGTAGTACAGGCCCGACTGCTGCGCCACGGCGTCCGAGGTGGCGCAGTAGAGCGTGGTTTTCGCGCCTTCTTCCGGGCCGATCATGAACAGCTTGACCATCCGGTCCACCGGCCACGGCAGCACGCGCCAGATGCCGGTGGCCACCACGCCGGGGTGCAGCGAGTACGTGGTGACGCCGGTGCCCGCCAGGCGGCGCCCCAGTTCGGCCGCGAACAGGATGTTGGCCAGCTTGGCCACGCTGTAGTCCATCAGGCCGCCGCGGCTGCGGCTGGGCTGGCGCACCGCTGTGAAGTCGATGCCCTTGGCGTGCCGGTGCGCCCGGCTGGCCACCACCACCACGCGCGACGGCGCTGCCGCTTTGAGGCGATCCAGCAGCAGCCGGGTCAGCAGGAAGTGGCCGACATGGCAGACGCCGAAGGCCAGCTCGAAGCCGGACCTGGTGAACCCCTTCTGGCCGGCCAGCCCGGCGTTGTTGACCAGCAGGTGCAGCGGCAGATCGCGGGCGTTGAAGGCCTGCGCGCACTGGCGCACGCTGTCCAGGTCGCCGAGGTCCAGGGGGAGGAACTCGGCCTTTGCGGTGCCGGCGCTGCGCTGCGAAATCTCGCGCAACACCTCGCCCGCCTTGTCCGCGGTGCGGCACGCCAGAAAGACGTGGAACCCCTGCAGCGCCAGTTCCACGGCGGTGACCCGGCCGATGCCGGAGTTGGCGCCGGTGACCAGGGCCACCCTGCCGTTGGGGGTGACGGGGGTGGGGGTACAGGTTGGATGGGCCATGTTTGTTGTCAATCCAGGATCTGATCAGATGTCGACGTTGGCAAAGGCTGGTTAGCAGCACGCGACGGATCGACTGCAAGCAGGTGCCCTCGATGGAACTGCTCCAGATGTCGGCGCACGCCCTGAAATACCGCGTGCGCCAATGCCATGGGGAAGTCGGCTGGCAAGCGTTTCTCGACGGCGGCCAATGCCGCGTCCAGGCGGTGTGACATGTCGCACATGGCGTCCCAGGCGCCGTCGACTCCGCTGCGCTTGGCCAGTGCTTCCCAGTGGCGATACTGTATTTCTGACAGCTTGTAATGTGCCGCCTTGCCATGCACGGCCATGGCCAGCTTCGTCTTCTTGTACTGCAGGGAGTGTGGAGCCGTGCCTATCAGAGGCCAGGCCGAGAGCACATCGTACAAGGGCGTCATCCGATAGCGGCCGCCAGGCAGCACGAAAAGGGAGAAGTTCTTGGCATGCCCGTCAATGGCCGCCAGAAACCAGAAGAGCAATTGAGCACACAAGAAGATTCGTCCGTCTTCGTGAAACGCTTCTCCGCCTTTGAGCACTTCCAGACAGGCCTCGATACCGGGTCCGCCCTTGTGTTCGTACTTCTGGTCGCTGGAAACACCTTTTGCCTGGCAAAAGTCTTCCTGGGGCAATCGGGCAATCCAGCCTTCCGGGCGCCAGCTTCGGTCAAAGCGTTTGATAACCAGCGCCCGCTGCTCGCCAAAGTCGTGGGGCTGGCACTCTGCCGCTGGCAATCCCAGCTCCCGCACGATCTGGTTGCAAAGCCATTCGTTTTCGACCGACAGCCGCAGGTCCAGGTTGCGTCCCGGGGTGATGCCGATGGGCGGCTTGAGTATGTGGGTGGTGGGCGTGGCACCCAAGGGCCTGCACCATTGGCCGTTCACTTGAAGCAGCGCGGTTTTCTCCTGTGCGCCGGCAATGGACAGGCGGAAGTCTTCCTCATCATCCTGCGCCCCCACCCCGATCTGGGAGCCCAGAGCACCCAGATGCTTCTCGATTTGTTCGGACGTGAGATCCTCGTACCGCAGTTGGTCAAAACCGTCGGGGGTCATGTCGGGCGGTAGCAGTTGCACGGCGCCGACGCAGTCCCGACCGACCGCTTCCAACAGCGCAAACGCGTCGGTGCCTTTGGTGTTGAACCGGGCGCTGATGCGCTTGCGAATGCCATCGCTGTCCGGCAGCAGGTTGTCAAAGTAGTTGCGCACCGCATCGCCTTCCAGCCGGTTGTCGGCCGTAAAGGGCAGCGACAGGGAAAGCGGACGACTGCGCACGGATGCCCGCCAGGACGGTTCATAGTCCAGCCGATGGTAGCCCGTGCGCCCCACGCTCCAGGTGCCTACCCGTTCGCCGTTCATCCAGATGCAAAGGGCGCTCATTACCACTCGCCTTCAGGCCCGGTGTCGGACCTGATGGGCACGGGCGATGCGTTACCGGCCGGTGCACGCGCATCGCGCAAGACCAGGTCAACACCCAAGGCCTTCAGTAATTCCAGTAGTTGCCCCGTGTTGACCGCGGCCGGGTTGCGCTCGATCGCCGCGATACGGGACTGGGACAAGCCAAGTTTGCGGGCAAGGTCTGTCTGGCTCAGCTGGCGAACTTTGCGCAGGGAGCGCAACTGGGGCGCGAGCTGGTCCGGTATCGAGATGAGATAGTCCATGACCAAATACCACTTTTGAGAGATATTGTGATCATATTACTTCAAAATGATAATGTCAACAAATCATCTAAAGATGATTATGTGACGATATGCCGCCAAAGTGATTCGGAGTTCACGCCCAAGCGAACCCCACGTCTCGGGCAAAGAAAAGTTGCCGGCCTGGTCAATCAGGTTTACACGTCGATATTGCCGGCCCGCAGCGCGTTGGTTTCGATGAAGTCGCGCCGCGGCTCGACGTCGTCGCCCATCAGCATGGTGAAGACGCGGTCGGCCTCGATGGCGTCGTCAATCTGCACCCGCAGCAGGCGGCGCACGGTGGGGTCCATGGTGGTTTCCCACAGCTGCTCGGGGTTCATTTCGCCCAGACCCTTGTAGCGCTGGCGCGCGGTGGTGCGCTCGGCTTCGCTGATCAGCCACTTCATGGCCTGGCGGAAGTCCGAGACTTTTTCTTCT
>JACSRS010000089.1 GCA_014879655.1 Burkholderiaceae bacterium | reverse complement strand
CTTGCAGCCATGCTCGGCCACACAGAGGATCGCATTGACCACCTCCTGCAGGTTGCCCAGGCTGACGTTCCCACGCTGCCTGGGCAAGCAGTGCTCAATGGTGGCGAATTGTGCGGGCGTGATCGCGCTGAAAGAGTTTGCCCGATGCAATCACCACGATCGCTGATCGTGTTAACGCGCGATAGCGGTCACCCCCGAAACCGCTGCAAGTGAACGACTGCGGCGGCAAAGGGCTCAGAGCTCGGCCAGCGGGATGCCTGCCGCCGACTCGTCGGCGTGCAGGATGTCGATCAGTGTTCCCAGATCATCGTCGAGCCGAGCCAGCGTCTGCTGCGGCAAGGCAGCCAGCGCCCGCGGCAGCACGCCTTCGAACGGTCCGGGCACCTGCTCCAGAATGGCCAGCCCCGCCGGCTCGATGCGCAGATGCACGTTGCGCCGGTCCTCGGTGGAGCGCTCCTGTGCCAGCAGTTGTTTCTTCATCAGCGCCTTGACCAGGTTGCTGGCGGTGGACTGGTGAATGTCGAGCAGCTCGGCAACGCCGCCGACCCCGATGCCCGGGTTGTCACGCACCACGCTCAGCGCCCAGACCTGCGCACCACCCAGGCCCACTTTTTTTTCGATTTCCTGAAAGTGACCGCGGATGGCGCTGTAAACCACCCGGAATCGCCGCAGCACCTGGGTCGTATCCACTGGCTTGTGCTGCCTGGCTTCTTGTCGTTCCATGTTCCAATTCCCTACCCGTTGTCGGGCATTCCCGGATCGTAATCCGGATTTCCCGGTCGCCCCGTTGAATATTTCACACCGGATGCGCTCACGCAACAGGCATGCGCAAGCCTTGCATTACATTTGGAACAAGCTTTGCCTGATCTTTCGGGCTGCGAAGCGCGTCCAATCTCCTGCAATCCCGATCCATGCGACAACATCCCCATATCCTGACGGCGATGCGGCGCGAGTTTTACGACTGGCGTCTGTGGGCCGGGCGGGGTGTGGTGCTGGCCTTTGCCGCACTGGCCGGCCTCACCGTCGTGCTGTTCACCTGGATGACCGAACTTGCGGTCGAATACTTCTTCCAGATCGAAAGCCAGGCCTGGTGGCTGCCGATGATCTGGACGCCCGCCTGCACCGCCGCCATTGTCTGGATCACGCGCAGCTTCGTGCCGGGCGCGGCCGGTTCCGGCATTCCGCAGGTGATGGCAACGCTGACCACCGACGTCACGCCCGCGACGCGCGGGATGTTCGTGTCGATGAAGCTCACGGCGGCCAAGATGGTGCTGACCGCGTGGGGCTTGCTGGCGGGGCTTTCGCTGGGGCGCGAAGGACCGTCGGTGCAGATTGCGGCCGGGGTGATGCACAACGCGCGGCGCTGGCTGCCGGACAAAAGCCAGGTTTCCGAACACGGCCTGCTGCTGGCCGGCGGTGCCGCGGGTATTGCGGCGGCGTTCAACACGCCACTGGGCGGCATCATGTTTGCCATCGAAGAGTTGTCGCGCCGGCCCGAACAGCGCAGCAGCGGCTTGCTGATGTCAGCCATCGTGCTGGGCGGTCTGATGGCTGTTTCGGTCTACGGCAATTCGACCTATTTCGGGGTGATCCGCATCGAGAACCTCAGCATGGACCTCTTGCTGCCCGGATTGCTGGTGGCTGTTGCCAGCGGCGTGCTGGGCGGTCTGTTTGCCCGCCTGCTGGCCATCTCGTTGGCCGGGCGGTCGAATGACCGGTTCACACGGTTTCGCGCGCGCGCGCCCGTGATGTTTGCCGCCGGCTGCGGGCTGGCCATTGCGCTGATCGGTGCCACCAGCCAAGGCAGCACCTATGGCAGCGGCCATCACCATGTTCGGGAAATTCTCGAAGGCCAGGGTGACGCGTCGCCCTTTTTCGTGCTGTTGAAGTTCGTCGCCACGTGGCTCACCACCTGGGCCGGCGTGCCGGGCGGGCTGTTCGCACCGGCGCTGGCCATCGGCGGTGCGTTGGGCAACGACATTGCCCAGCTGACTTCCTATGTGAACGCGCCCACGCTGATCGCGCTGGGCATGGCCGGCTTTCTGGCGGCGGTCACGCAGGCTCCGCTGACCTCGTTCATCATCGTGATGGAAATGGTGACCGGCCACGCGCTGGTGCTCAGCCTGATGACCAGCGCCCTGATTGCCAGCGGCATCTCCCGCCTGATCAGCGTGCCGCTTTACACATCACTGACCGAACTGCAGCTGGGCCGCCTGCCGCCCCTGCCACCGACAGCGGAGCCCGCCGAAGCGGCATCGGATGCCGATGAATCGGACGACGACGAAACCGGCGACGATTCGGACACGGCCAAAAAAAGGAGCCCCGAAGGGCTCCAAGCTCGATCTGCCGGTCTTGATCGCTGAAAACAAGTCCGACGGCTGGCAATTATATTTGCCGAAATTCAATCCGGCCTTCGTACTTTCCATTACCCGCGCATCCAGCAGGCCCAGGTGCTCGCGACCGACGCAGCCATCCGCAGCGGGCGATCCATTTTGATCCTGAAAAACGTAGCAGAAACTGACGATTGGACGCTGGGAAAATCCGGAAAACACTGAATTTTTTGGGTTTTCGGCAACCACCCCCTCCCGGCTCGCCAGATCCTGGCGTCACGCCATGGCGCGCGGCCCTCAGCCGGCCATCACCTGCGGATTCAGTGGCGTCAGTGCCTTGCCCTGCGTGAGGTAGCCGATCAGGTTGTCGGCAGCGAGGTCGGCCATCGCGCGGCGGGTCGGCACGGTGGCACTGGCGATGTGCGGGGTCAGCACGACATTGGGAACAGTGAGCAGGTCCGGGTACACCGTTGGCTCACCCTCAAAAACATCCAGGCCCGCAGCCGCGATGCGGCGCTCGCGCAGCGCGACAGCCAGAGCCGCGTCGTCGACGATGCCGCCACGAGCAATATTGACCAGGCAGGCGGTGGGTTTCATCAACGCCAGTTCGGCGCCGCCGATCGCATGGTGCGAAGACGCCGAATACGGCAGCACCAGCACGAGGTGGTCGGCCGTCTTGAGCAGCTCTTCCTTGCTGACGTAACGCGCCTTGCAGGCGGCTTCCAGATCGGGCGACAACTGCGACCGGTTGTGATAGATCACGTTCATGCCAAAGCCGTGCGCGCCCCGGCGGGCAATGCCCTGCCCGATGCGGCCCATGCCCAGAATACCCAGCGTGCTGCCGTGCACCTCAGCGCCGGCAAACATGTCGTAACTCCACTTCGTCCATTTCCCGGCGCGCAGGAAATGCTCGCTCTCGGTAACACGCCGCGCCGTGGCCATCAGCAGCGCAAAGCCGAAATCGGCGGTGGTTTCGGTCAGCACATCTGGCGCGTTGGTGCCCAGCACGCCGGCGGCCGTCATCGCGTCCAGGTCAAAGTTGTTGAAGCCCACCGCCATGTTGGCGACGATCTTCAGCTGCGGACAGGCGGCCAGCACATCAGTGTCGATGCGATCACTGCCGGCGGTAAAGGCACCGGCCTTGCCCTGTAGCTTTTCGATCAGCTGCGACTTGCTCCAGACTGTGTCGTCGGGGTTCGCCTCAACGTCGAAGTACTGCCCCAGTCGGTCCAGGGTTTCAGGGAAGACGGCTCGGGCAACAAGGATGGAGGGTCGGCTCATGGTGCAATCGCAGTCAGAGGGGTTAGCGGAACCAGATCAGTGTCATCACGCCGAACAGCGGCACCAGAATGCAGCAGGACCACAGCATGTAGCCGAAGAAGCTGGGCATCTTGACGTCGCGATCCTCGGCAATGGCCTTGACCATGAGGTTGGGCGCGTTGCCGATGTAGGTGTTGGCACCCATGAAAACGGAGCCGGCCGAAATCGCCGCCAGCGTGGGCGCCAGCGCGGTCATCAGCGTTTGCGGGTCACCGCCGGCGGTGTTGAAGAACACCAGGTAGGTGGGCGCGTTGTCGAGGAACGAGCTGAGCAGACCGGACGCCCAGAAATACATGGCCGGATTCGGTGTGCCATCAGCATGCGTCACCGCAGCCACCACGGCGCCGAACGGACCGTTCACACCCGCCTTGAGCATGGCAATGACCGGGATGATCGTCAGGAAGATGCCGGCAAAGAGCTTGGCCACTTCCTGCATTGGTCCCCACGAGAACTGGTTGTCCTGGTGCACCTGGGTGGGCGTGATCTTCAGCGAGATCAGCGTGACGATGATCAGGCCGATGTCGCGCACCAGGCCGGGCAGCCCCACCGGCGTACCGGCGAGGTTGATCTCCACCGGCGACTTCCAGATCCCGCTGATCAGCACCAGACCGACCACCGCGCCCAGCAGCCAGAAATTCTTGGCGCCGTCAAAGCCGATACCTTTGGTGTCCGGCGTCGGGTCGACCGGCTGGATTTCTTCACGGCGGTGATAGAACCACCAGTCCAGCACGAAAAACAAGGCCAGCAGCGTACCAACCAGGAACAGCGTCTCCGGGAAGATGTGCTTGACCGTCCAGAAGAAGTCGACACCCTTCAGGAAGCCCAGAAACAGCGGCGGATCACCGAGCGGTGTCAGCGAACCGCCGGCGTTGGAGACGATGAAGATGAAGAACACCACCACATGCACCTTGTGCTTGCGATTGTCGTTGGCACGGATCAGCGGGCGGATCATCAGCATCGAGGCGCCGGTGGTACCCATGAAGCTCGCCAGCACCGCGCCGATGGCCAGAATGGCGGTGTTCAGGACCGGCGCGCCGTGCAGATTTCCCCGGATATAGATGCCGCCGGCCACGGTGAACAGCGCCGTCAGCAAAATCATGAACGGGATGTATTCGGCCACCATCGCATGCACCAGCGCCACCCCGGTGATGCCCGGACCGACGGTGAACGCGAACGGCACCAGAAACGCCAGCGACCAGGCCGCCGCGACCTTGCCGAAATGGTGATGCCAGAAGAAAGGTGCGACCAGCGGCATCACCGCAATGGACAGCAGGATGCCGGCAAACGGCACGCCCCAGAGAACCGAGAGCGTACTGCCGTCAAGGTCCGCGGCCATGGCCAGCCCGGGGATCATCATCAGAATGGCCAGCGCAGCCCGGCTCGTTTTGACGCTCATGCCTGTCTCGCTTTCATGTTGTCTCCTGATTTTCTGCAACTCTGCGGTTGCCGGGCCATGCCCAGCGCGCAGTGTACGGGATGCATGCCGTCGCCTTTCTCAGACGCCGGCCCTTCGCTGCCGCAGGCCCGGCAAACGTGGCACCACCTGGGTCACAATGAATCCACCATGTCATCGATCCATGCATCCTCCGCCCTGCCCATTGCGCAGGCACTGTTGACGCAAACCGCCACCATCGCCCGCCGCTTTTTGCCGCCTAGAGTGGCCCGGTTGCACGTTCCCGCCCTGACGCCCGGACCGGGCGAATTCGCCAAAGACGCCAGCTTCTGCGCCATCGAGTTGCTGGACGGCAGCTTCGGACTGTCCTACATCCTGCTCGGTGACACGCTTGATGCCTTCATTCGCCGATATGCGGGCTCGAGTGATGCGCGGCTGGCCGGCGCCGACCCGCTGCAACTGGCGCAGGGCTTTGCCAGCACCGATGCCGTCGCGCGCGCGCTGGCGCTGGCCGCCATCAATGCCCTGACGGATTCGATCTGGCGCCAGGTCGGCTACACGCCGCCGGCCGCGCGCAATTCACTCGGCGATGTGCAACTGCTTGCAAACGACCACCTGGGCATGATCGGCTTCTTCCCGCCACTGGTGCGACAGGTGCAGGCGCTGGGCGCCCGGCTGACCGTGCTGGAACTCGACGAAGCCATGGTGCGCCGCCAGCGCGAGCGATTTCCGGGTGTACATGTCACGCTGGATCGCGGCGAACTGCGCGCCTGCAACAAGGTGGTCGGCACCTCGACGATGCTGCTCAACGACACGCTGGACGCCATGCTGGCAGCCGCCCCGGCCGCGCAGGCGTTTGCCGTCATCGGGCCATCGGCCGGGCTGTGGCCGGACGCGCTGTTTGCGCGCGGCGTCAGTCTGCTGGGCGGCACCCGCATCACCGACGGCGCTCAATTCAGTGACGCAATGGCCGCTGGCACGTCGTGGAGCACGGCTGCCACCAAGTTCGCCATTGCTCGTGGCGACTGGCCCGGCTGGGAACGCCTGCTGGCCTGAACGCTGAACGCGTTTCTCGGCTTCAGTCCAGCCAGCGCGTAAAGCACTGCGCCGGCACCCTGGTCGTCTGAAACTGGTTGGCTACCGCCTGCGGATCGGCATGGCCGATCGACATCGCGCAGACCATCATTTCGTTGTCGCCGGCACCGATGTGCGGCAGCACAATGTGCGAAAAACCGTTCCAGGCCGCTTGCGGGCAGGTGTGCAGCCCTCGCGCCCGTGCCGCCAGCATGATGCTTTGCAGGAACATGCCGTAGTCGACCAGACTGCCGTGGCCCATGACCCGGTCGATGGTGAAGACCAGGCCGACCGGCGCATCGAAAAACCGGTAGTTGCGCTGATGCTGCGCGTGCATCGCGTCCTTGTCACCCTTGGCTATGCCCAGCACGCCATACAGACCGAAGCCGCACTCGCGGCGCCGGTCGATATAGGGGCTGACCCATTTCTCGGGGTAGTAGTCGTAGGGCTCCGGGTGCTCGGCGGCAAGCGCCGGGTTCGCGCGGAACGCATCGTGTTCGGCGCAGACCTTGGCAACCAGTTCGTCGCGGCTGGCGCCCTGCAGCACATAGACCTGCCAGGGCTGCGTGTTGGTGCCGCTGGGCGCCCGGCTGGCCACCCGCAGGATGTCTTCCAGCACGGCCCGATCAACCGGCTCGGGCAGGTAGGCGCGGGCTGAAAAGCGGCTCTCGATGGCGGCATCGACGCTGGCGGGATGCTCGACAACGGTACGGACCTGGGATGTGATCATGCGAGTTTCTCCAATACGGATTTCAAGGGTGCGGGCAGCGGCACCGGACGGCGGTTGGCCCGATCGACGTAGACATGCACAAAGTGACCTTTGGCGGCCGTCAGCTCTGCACCCTGCGCGAACAGGCCGACCTCGTAACGCACACTGGAGGTGCCCAACCGGGCCACCCGGATACCGGCTTCGACCGTCTGCGGAAACGCCAAAGGCGCAAAGTAGTTGCACTGGGTTTCGATGACGAGGCCGATGGTGGCGCCGTGTTCGATGTCCAACACACCCTGCTCGACCAGATGCGCGTTCACGGCGGTGTCGAACCAGCTGTAATAGACGACGTTGTTCACGTGCCCGTAAGCGTCGTTGTCCATCCAGCGGGTGGTGATGGTCCGGTACACCGGATAGGCACTGCGCGGTTCAGCTTGCGGTTTGGCTGCGGCTTCGGGTTTCATGCACGGGCATTCTGCCAGCGTTGCCAGTAGCCGACGGCGAGCCGCCAGGTTGTCATCTGCACCGCGACCGTGTCTTCGATCGGCACGCCGTAGCCGCCTGCCATCGTCAACGCCAGCGGCACGCGACGCTGCCAGGCCCATTCGAAGACGCGCCGGTCGCGCGCCTCCAGCCCGTCCGGGCTCAGCGAAAGGCGACCCAACCGGTCGCTGGCCAGCGGGTCGGCGCCAGCCAGGTAAATCAGCAGGTCCGGCCTGAACCGGCGCGACAGTTCATCCAGCGCGAGGTCCAGTGCATGCAGGTATTCGTCGTCACCGCAGCCGTCGGGCAGGTCCACATCCAGATCGCTCGCCACCTTGCGGAACGGGAAATTGTTTTCCCCGTGCAGTGACAGCGTGAAGACGCTGCGGTCGCGCGCAAAGATGCTGGCCGTGCCATTGCCCTGGTGCACATCCAGATCGATCACCGCCACCTGAAGCGACAGCCGGCTCACGCGCGCATGCTCGGCCTGCATCAAGCGCGCGGCAACTGCCGCATCGTTGAAGACACAGAAACCCCCGCCGCGGTTCGCACTCGCGTGGTGCGTGCCACCGGCCAGGTTGGCCGCCAGCCCTTGCTGCATCGCCATGCGGGCAGCCGACACTGTCGCGCCCACCGAACGACGGGCCCGCTCGACCATTGAAGGCGACCACGGGAAGCCGATTTCACGCTGGATGTCGGCCGCAACCGATCCGTTGGCAATGGCCTGGACGTATTCGGGCGCATGCGCCAGCGCCAGTTCGCCGTCACTCGCGGGCAGGGCCTGGTCCAGTTGGACTTCGGGCAGTTCAAGTGCGATCCGGTCGCGCAACAACTGGTACTTGGCCATCGGGAAGCGATGGCCGGCCGGCAGCGGCAGGACGAAATGGTTGGCGTAGAAGGCTTTCATGGGGCGAACAGAGCAATCGGCAAGGAGCGCCTGTCGATTGTGTCGGCATGGAGAAAGCCCGGCTGATTGAAGGCCACGCCCCCTGATTTGTTGCGCCGCAACAAATTGATACTTGCAATTCGCCGTCGACGGCCTAAAATAACTTCCATGCTGCACTGCAACATAAATCGGCAATCAGCCCGTTCAGCGCAGTTGATGTTTCACTTAACCACCGGAGAAATCACATGCTGACTGCTGAACAAATGATGGCCGCCCACAAAGCCAATGTCGAAACCCTTTTCGGCCTGACCAACAAGGCCTTTGAAGGCGTCGAAAAACTCGTCGAATTGAACGTGACGGCCGCCCGCGCAGCCCTGAGCGAGTCGCAGGACCAGACCAAGGCCGTTCTGAGCGTCAAGGACGCCCAGGAACTGCTGGCGCTGCAAGCCAGCCTGTTCCAACCGCTGGCTGAAAAGGCCGCGGCCTACAGCCGCCAGCTGTACGAAATTTCGTCGGGCACCTCCGCCGAATTCACCAAGGCGTTTGAAGGCCAGACTGCTGACGCGCAAAAGCAGTTTGCCGGCCTGATCGACAACATGGCCAAGAATGCCCCCGCTGGCTCCGAAACCGCCGTTGCGGTGATGAAGAGCGCTGTGGCCGCTGCCAACAACGCCTTCGAGTCGGTGCAAAAAGCCGTCAAGCAAGCCAGCGAAGTTGCTGAAGCCAACGTCAATGCAATGGCCGCCACCGCGACCAACGCCACCAAGACGACCAGCCGCAAGCGCTGATCAACAACAGGCTGTGCATTTTTGAGGGCAACCTCTACACAGCCGGCAGGGAATTCGCGAGACTACAGTTATTGGAAGTTGTGCTGGATGGCATGACTTCAGCAGGTTGTCTCCTCGAGTCCTTTCGAAACCTCAGGGTTCAGGGATTCGTTCAAGGGCTGGTCGCAAGACCAGCCCTTTTTTTGTCTGGAAACCCGGCTCGTCCCGGTGATGAACACAAGGAAAAAGGCGGGGCCGCCTGCTGCGCGCCCCGCCTCTGGTGGTCGCCCGGCCGATGGCCGGAGACCAGATTGCGATCAGTTGCCGCAGCCCGGCAGCGTGATCTGGTTGATCCAGCCGCGCACCATCTCGATGCCCTCGGTATGGTTGACCTTGCGTCCCACACTGGGCATCACGTCGGCGGTAGCCGTGTGGCTCATGCGATACAGCAGCACCGACAGGTCGGCGTTGCCCGGCTCGATGTCGTACTTGCGCGTGGCACCCGCTCCACCGTAAGCCAGCGGCTTCTTGCAGACACCCCAAGTTACATTGGAAGGCACAGGGTTGCCGACCGAGTCGTAGTCCAGCATCAGCCCGCTCTGGAAAGCTGCACCGCGTGAGCTGTGGCAATGGGCGCAATTGACGTCCAGATAAGCCTTGGCACGCGCTTCATACGTCTTGGTCGCATCACGCCAGTCCACGTTGGCCGGAGCACCCGACAGACCGGTGAAACCGGCCAGCAGCTTCAGATCGTCCAGGTTGGTCAGCTGATTCTCGACGTTGCCGGCGCTGAACTCGTAGTTCTTGTTCATGTTGCGCGCCTTGGGGCCGATCGGCAGGATGCCGTTGCCACCCGAAGTCTGCGTCGAATGGCACTTCAGGCAGTCCGAGGCGGAAGGCACCGCGTAGGTGATCTTTTCGTTGCCGGAACTGCCAACCAGTTCCACCGGCAGATCACGCCCGCCGATCCGCAGCGTGGCGTCCTTCTGATCGGCATCCCAGACATAGGGAAGACCGACCCAGGTACCGTCGTCCTGCAACACCAGCAGGCGGGTTTCAATCAGCACATGGCTGGCCAGCGCGATACTGCTGCCTTGCTCGGTCTGGTTCTGCCGCGCTACCGCCTGGTAGGCCGGATCGGTGCCCGTGGCCTTGGGGTAGTAGAACGTTTTGGCAATGGCCGAGCCGATCGGGAAGTCCAGCGTGCCGTCCACCTTGTAGGTGATCTTCTTGCCGGCTGGCACATAGATGGCCCGCAGCTTGAAAGCGTAGTCGGTGAACAGCGCCGAGTTCAGGTCATAGGGAATCACGCCCTGATTCAGGGTGAGGTTGTTGCCGTCGTTGAGGACCAGGTTCCACTCGGATAGCTTCGCCGGCGCCGTCGTCCGGTCAAAGATCTTCACCGCGCCCGCAACCGGAGTGGTGGGAGTGGTGGGAGTGGTCGGTGTAGTGGGCGTCGACGGGGTGGCCGTCGAAGAGCCGCCGCCCCCGCCACCACAGGCGGCGACCAGCACAGCGGCGGCAATCGCCGCCCAAGCCCAGCGTCCGACGCCTTTTTGATGCATTTGTTGAGTCATGAATGGGATCCGTTTGATAGGAAGTTCCCGCGAACGGGCACTTCAGGAACAAGTGTTACGGGTACGAAAGATCGAAGATCAGGACGCCTTGCCCGTGACGGTGGGCAATGTCAGTTCGCAATTCATCCGTGCGGGGAACGGGAAATTCGGCGCCTGGTTCACACCGGCCATCAGACCGATCAGATCCAGATCCAGGTTCTCGTAGGAGATAGTGCCGGGAATCGTGATCGTGTCCAGCGTATTGTCTTTCGAGCAAATGCGCTGGTTTCCGGTGTAGCTGCCACCATTTCCGTAGGGGCCGGTCGTGCCGGTCGTGGCATCCACAATGCCGTCCCAGGCCACGGCCGCCAATTTCGCCGGCAGACCATTGGCACGCAGGAAGCCGAACAGACCATCAACCACCGGCTTCAGGCCGGCAGGATCGGCAAAAAGGCCAGCCGGCGCGCTGCCGAAATCGGTGATGACGTTGCGGTGCGCATACAAGCCGCGCAGGTGCGGGTCATAGACGCGGGCGTCATACGAAAAACCGGTGGCCTGAAAGCTGACCGCCAGAATGCCGGTTGTCTTGTGGTTGGTGATGGTGTTGCCGGTGATTTCGGTGTCCTGTGCAGCCAGGATCAGCATGCCGGTGCCGGGCGGAACAGCGGTGACGAAACCGGATGCATTGCTCGCGACACGCTGGTTGTTGTTGATCACGCGGTTGTTGCGCACCAGCGTGCCGACGTTGTCCTTGAAGCGGTAGGTGCCCGGCAACGCGAAAACCAGAATGCCACCGGTGTTTTCGTGCACATAGTTGTCTTCAACGATGGCATTTTTCGAGTTCTCGATCTCGATACCGGCGACGTTGTAGTACGCCTCGTTGCCGGCCACGCGGATGTTGGTCGACTGACCGACGTAGACACCCGCGTCGCGCGTGCCGATGGCCTTGCTGTTGAGAACCTGAACGTTGTCGCTGGCGACCGGATACAGACCGTAGGCCATCAGCGAGGTGTTGACCGGATCGGTGGTCCACTCCGTGCGCAGCGTGTCCATGATGACGTCCTTGGAGTCGGACACGAAGACGGCATTGCCAACCGAGTCCTCGACGGCGAACTTGCGCAGCGTGATGCCCTTGACATTGCGCACTTCCAGCCCGTTGCTTTCCGAAGCATTCTTGAAAGACAGGATGGTGTCCTTGCTCGGATCGTTGCCGTTGCCACCACCAACGATGGTGACGTTATCGACCGTCAGCGCCAGATGCTTGTTGATGGTGTACTTGCCGGCCGGCAGCGTGATGGTGTCACCCGGCCTGGCCTGGAAGAAAATGGTGTTCAGGTCTTCGGCATTCATCTGCGAAGGCTTGACGACCGTGCCCTGCACGACGGGAGCTGCCGGTGTGGAGGGCGCCGGGGAATCGCCACCGCCGCCGCAGCCGGCCAGGCCAGCGGAAATCAGGGTCGCGAGGAGGAGGGGACGAAAAGCCTGCATGGTTGGTCTTCCTGGTTCAAGAATGTCAATGAAAAAACGATCGCTCTGGTGAGCGCAACGCAGGGACAGGGTGACTGACCGCTGGGTTGGCCGCGCTGGGGCCCCGACGATTGCGTCGCCGGTCCGCCAGTTGCAGCACGGGCAATTGCGAATGATCAAGCATCAGGGCTTACCCGTCTTGTCCTCAAAAGACAATGATTTAACAATTCGAGACATTCGGGTTTGTCCTGAATCGCCACCAAAACACTGCAGAAAAAGCGAACCTTTTCAACCATCTGTTCATGGCCAATTCAAGATGACACTGCTGATCCGGGCAGCCGCACTGGTCGGCTACAAAGATCTGGCCCGCGCTGTCGGGGCCAATGCAGATGCCGAGCTGGCGCTGGCTGGCCTGTCGGACAAGGCGGTGACCGACCTGGACAATTTCATTTCCTACCATTCGTTCGTCCGATTGCTGGAACACACCGCGACGGCGTCCGGTTGTCGGGATTTCGGCCTGCAGCTGGCCCGCATACAGGACGAACATATGCTCGGTCCGCTGACGGTGCTGATGCGTCATGCGGCCTCATTGCAAGAAGCGCTCGGTCTGGCGGCCCGTTATGTCTATGTGCTGAGTCCGGCAATCGGCATCGAAGTCGTACCGGCTGCCGATGATCCGCTCTCGCACGACGTGACCGCAAGAATGGATCTGAGGCCGCCACGCAACCTGGAACAGACGATCGAGCACATGCTGGGCTCAATGATCGGCGTGCTGCGCTTTGTCACCCACGGGCAGGTCCAGCCGGAACTGGTCACGGTCCCGCATCCCCGACTTGGTCCGGCGTCCAGCTACGCACGGGCCTTTGGCTGTGAATGCCGGTTCAACCAGCCGCTGGCAGCGGTTCGCCTGGCTTCGAAGGAACTGGCGACACCCCTGCCCGGCCATGACGCGCTGCTGCGGGAGATGGCACAGCATTACATCGACAGGCATTTCCGCGAACCTGATCAGCTTCTGACCAACCATGTGCGGTCCCTTCTCAAAAAGTACCTCGACGTCGGCCTTGCCGGCCAGGCCGAGATCGGACAGCTGCTCGGTGTACACCCCAAGACACTTCAACGCCGGCTGCAAAGTGAAGGCGTGCAATTTCAGGATTTGCTTGACGAGGTCCGCCGCGATCGTTTTGTCGAGTTGCTGGCGCGAAAGGAAAGCTACAACCTTGCCCAGCTGGCCCTGCTCACGGGCTACTCCGAGCAGGCAGCGCTGACCCGCAGCTGCAAGCGCTGGTTTGGCCGGACACCTTCAGAGTTGCGCCAGAATCCGTCGAGCTTGTCGCACAGCGCCTGACCCGCTTCGCCGCAACGTCACGGTACCCTGACTCAGCGTACTTCCGACGCGAGCAGCTGCCGCAGTTTCGGCAGCGCCTGCTGCATCGCAGCGCGCCCGGCAGCGATCGACTTGCGGCGCGCGGCAAAGTCGGTGCTGCCGACATCGCCCAGTACCGGCCGCACCACAACGTCAGCGTCGCGTAACGCCAAGCGATTGACGCTCTGCCCCATGATCGAGAACGTCTGCAACAGAACCTGCAGCATGCCATCGGTGCGCGCCGCCTGCGGTGCGCTGGATATATCCACCGCCAGCACCACTTCGGCGCCCATCGCCCGCGCCTGCAACACGGGAACCGGCGCTACCAGCCCGCCATCCACATACTCGCGTCCGGAAATCGCAACCGGCTGAAAGGCCCAGGGCACCGCGCTGGATGCCCGCACAGCCGTGCCGGTGTCACCGCGCTGGAACAACACGCCATCGCCGCTGGACAGGTCCGTGGCAACGATGCCCAGCGGCAGCGCCATGGCTTCGATCAACCGTCCGCGCACCTGCTCATTCACATAGCGGGCGAGCGCTTCCCCACGCAGCAGCCCGCGCCCGGACAAGGGCAGCGTCCAGTCGGTGAAAGTCGCCTCTTCCATCGATTCAGCCACTTGTTGGAGCTGCACCCCGCTTTTCCCGCTGGCGTAAAGCGAAGCGACGAAACTGCCCGCCGACGTGCCCACCACCAGGTCCGGGCGGATGCCGGCTTCTTCGAGCACCTGGATCACACCGACATGGGCAAACCCGCGCGCTGCGCCGCCACCCAGCGCGAGCCCCAGCCGCGGGGGCTTCCTGGCGACCACGGGCGGCGCCGTGACCGCCGGTTTCACCGGCACCACGACCGGCGGGCTGCTGCAAGCCGCGAGTGCCAGCGCCACCAGCGCGCCGGCCAGCGACCCCCACCGGCTTCGCAGGCTCAAACGCCAATTTTTCGGATCTTCAATCTTATTGATAATGATTCGCGTTTGCGTTATAGTCACGCCACTATTCCGTTTCACTGCCTTCAAAGGACGTCTTCCATGATCCAAAAAGCCGCACTGGCCGCCTGCCTGATGCTGACCGCAGCCACCGGCGCGTGGGCGCAGGAGCAGGTGCTGAACCTGTATTCCGCCCGCCATTATTCAACCGACGAGGCGTTGTACGACAACTTCACCAAAACCACCGGCGTCAAGATCAACCGTGTCGACGCCGACGACGCCGGCATTCTCGCCCGCCTCAAGGCTGAAGGCTCGGCCTCGCCGGCCGACGTGATTCTGCTGGTCGACGCCTCGCGCCTGTGGAAAGGCGAAGTGGACGGCCTCTTCCTGCCCATCAAGTCCAAAACCCTTGACAACGCGATTCCACCCCAGTTGCGCGCGAAGACCGACGCCGACGGCAAAACCGCCTGGTTCGGCTTTTCCACCCGCGCTCGCGTAATCGTCTATGACAAGCTGAAGGTCAAACGTGAGGACGTCGACACCTACGAAAAGCTCGCCGATCCGGTGAACAAGGGCAGACTGTGCATCCGCTCGGGCTCGCACCCCTACAACCTGAGCCTGTTCGGCGCGATGGTCGAGCACCTGGGCCCGGCGAAGACCGAAGTCTGGCTCAAGGGCCTGGTCGACAACATGGCGCGTCCGCCCAAAGGCGGCGACACCGACCAGATCAAGGGCGTGGCCTCCGGTGAGTGCGGCGTGGCCGTGACCAACAGCTACTACCTGGCGCGGCTGATGCGCTCAAACAAACCGGAAGACCGCGCCATCGTCGAGAAAGTCGGTGTGATCTTCCCGAACCAGTCCAGCTGGGGCACCCATGTGAACGTCGCTGGCGGCGCCGTTGCCCGTTATTCGAAAAACCCGGCCAACGCCGTCAAGTTTCTGGAATACCTCGCCAGCCCGAAAGCGCAGGACTATTTTGCCGATGGCAACAACGAGTGGCCCGCCGCCAAGGGCGTGAAGGTGAACAACGCGGCGCTGCAGGCCATGACAGGTGGCAGCTTCAAGAGCGAAACCATCCCCGTCAGCGCGGTCGGCATGAACCAGATCAAGGTGCAGCAGATGCTGGACAGGGTGGGCTTCAAGTAGGCCGCGCAGAGCGTTACGGACCAACCTGACCCGGACTTGCGCCCGGCCGGGTTTTTTGTCGCCGATAATTGACGTTTACGTCAACGTCAACTCGAAAAGGAGATTTCTCATGGACATCCAGGGCAAGGTATTCATCGTGACCGGCGGCGCTTCCGGGCTGGGCGAAGGCACGGCCCGCATGCTGGCGGCCAACGGCGGCAAAGTGCTGATCGCCGACATGCAGGTGGAAAAAGGCGAAGCCGTCGCCAGGGAAATCGGTGGTGCTTTCCTGAAGTGCGACGTCAGCAGCGAGGCCGACGGCCAGGCCGTGGTGGCCAAGGCCGTATCGATGGGAAAACTGATGGGCCTGATCAACTGCGCCGGTATTGCCCCCGCCGAAAAAACCGTGGGAAAGAACGGGCCGCACAGCCTGGCGGTCTACAGCAAGACCATCATGGTGAACCTGGTCGGCAGCTTCAACATGATCCGCCTGGCCGCCGACGCGATGTGCAAGAACGAGCCCGAGGCCACCGGCGAGCGCGGTGTGATGATCTCCACCGCCAGCGTGGCCGCCTATGACGGCCAGATCGGTCAGGCCGCCTACAGCGCCTCAAAAGGCGGCATCGTCGGCATGACGCTCCCCATCGCCCGCGACCTGGCCCGCAACGGCATCCGCAACATGACGATTGCGCCCGGCATCTTCGGCACACCGATGCTGTTCGGCATGCCTCAGGAGGTTCAGGACGCGCTGGCCGCCAGCGTGCCCTTCCCCAGCCGCCTGGGCACACCGCAGGACTATGCCAAGCTGGCGAAACACATCATCGAGAACGACATGCTCAACGGCGAAGTGATCCGGCTCGATGGTGCGATCCGGCTGGCGCCCCGGTAATGCCTTACCAGCAGCATCCTTCAAGTCCTGTTTTGATAGCTTAAATCGACCATTCGACGCTGGTTGGAGTCGAAAATACCTTGAAATTTGGTCTTCAGGTGCCCTGACCCCCCTCGATCGTCGGACGTTTTTTGCGTCGGTTGATCGAGAATGACCGGGCAAGCCGGAACCCGATGGTTGCAGGCATTCGCCATTCGCTGGCAGACGCCTTCAGCCACGGCTACGATGGCGGCTCCACCGACCGGAGCCGCCATGCCTCAACCTCCCGCGCACCATCGCCCCGCCTTTCCGTTCGCCGCTGTCACGGCAGCAGCACTGGCCGCCGCGCTGCTCTCAGGCTGCGCCAGCGCACCGGGGTTTCAGTACACCGTACCCGCGCAACCCGAAGGCGCTTCGGGCTACACCGAAAAACCGGGCTGGGTCACACAGCGCTTTGCGGTGGCCGCTGCCAACCCGCTGGCCACCGACGCTGGCTACCAGGTGCTCAAGGCGGGCGGATCGGCGCTGGACGCCGCCATTGCGGTGCAAATGGTGCTGACGCTGGTGGAACCACAGAGCAGCGGCATCGGCGGTGGCGCTTTCCTGCTGCACTTTGACGGCAAGGCGGTGGAGGCTTTTGACGGGCGCGAAACCGCACCGGCAGCGGTCAGTGAATCGCTCTTCATCGGCGCGGACGGCAAGCCCATGCCTTTCACCGAGGCCGTTGTCGGTGGGCGCTCGGTCGGTGTACCCGGCACGGTGCGCATGCTGGAGATGGCGCACCGCCAGCACGGCAAACTGGCCTGGGCCAGCCTGTTCCAGCCCGCCATCGCGCTGGCCGAAGGCGGCTTCAAGGTCAGCCCCCGCCTGAACACCCTGCTGGCCAACGAGAAAAGCCTGATCAAGGACCCGGTTGCCGCAGCCTATTTCTACGACGCCGCCGGCAAACCCTGGCCGGTCGGCCACGTGCTGAAGAACCCGGAACTCGCGGCCGTGCTCAGGTCCATCGCCGGGCAGGGTTCCAAAGCGCTGCTTGAAGGGGAGGTGGCGCAGGCCATCGTGACCAAGGTTCAAAGCCACCCCACCAATCCCGGCAAACTGGCACTGGCTGACCTGGCCGGCTATCAGGCGGTGAAACGCGCGCCCATCTGCCAGGACTATGCGGCCAAAGGCAAGGACTACCGCCTGTGCGGCTTCCCGCCACCCAGCTCAGGCGCGCTGGCGGTCGGGCAGATCCTGGGCATCCTGTCGCAGACAAACGCCGCCACGCTGCCGCTGCAGGGCGGCCTGCCGTCGGCCGACTGGCTCTACCTGTACACCGAGGCCGCGCGCCTGGCCTTTGCCGACCGGGCGTTGTACGTGGCCGACCCCGCCTTTGTGCAGCCGCCGGCCGGCGACTGGATGAACCTGCTGGCGCCCGCCTATCTGGCCGACCGCGCCAAGCTGATCGCGCAAGGGCCCGGCGGCCAGTCGATGAAAGTGGCACAGCCTGGCGAGCCGGGCAGCGTGAAATCGTCCTGGGCGCCGATGGCGGCACAGCCCGAATACGGCACCAGCCACATCAGCATCATCGACGCGCAGGGCAACGCGCTGGCCATGACAACCACCATTGAAGACGCCTTTGGCGCACGTCAGATGGTGAAAGGTTTCCTGCTGAACAACGAACTGACCGATTTCAGCTTTGCCCCCACCGATGCAGCCGGCAAGCCGATTGCCAACCGGGTGCAACCCGGCAAGCGTCCGCGCTCATCGATGGCGCCCACGCTGGTGCTCGACAAGAACAGCGGTCAGGTGCTGCTGAGCGCCGGCAGCCCGGGTGGCGCGCTGATCATTCACTACACCGCCAAAACGCTTTACGGCACATTGAACTGGGGCCTGCTGCCGCAAGCCGCCATTGACCTGCCCAACTTTGCCTCGCTGAACGGACCGAGTCTGCTGGAAGAAAAGCGTTTCCCGCCCGCCACCGTCGAAGCGCTGCGCGCACGCGGCGCCGAGGTGCGCGAGATGACCATGACGAGCGGGCTGCAGGCCATCATGCGCGGTACGCTGGAGGGCAAGCCGGTGCTGTTCGGCGGTGCCGACCCGCGCCGCGAAGGCGTGGTGATGGGGGATTGAGGCAGCGCCGGCTGGATTTCACGCCCGGCCGCATGCCGCCGCCGGGCGAAAGGGTTGCGTCAGGGTTCCACGACGGACCAGCCTGGACCGGGGTTGAAGGTGGTCATGCTGGCACCTGCCGCAGCCGAGTCCTTGCCCAGATCGCGCTGGAACACGACGCCATTTTGGTTGACGATGAAGCTCATCACGCCGCTGCGGCCGTATTCGGCCGGAAAGGCAACCATCGCAAAACCGGCGATCATCCGACCGTTGATCACGTAGTTGTAAGCGCCGCCCGCAGCTTCCTTGCCCTGGCGCGTGAGGATCTTGAAGTGATAACCCCGATAGGCGTCAGCCGCCGAATGGCCCTTGAGGTAGCGGGCACTCTCGGCGATCAGTGGTCCGAACGGGCTGGGCTCCTCGCCTTTCGCGGCATCTGCCGCCCAGTACAGACCGTCCTGGCGACCCGGCGTGCTGGCCAGCTTCTGCGCGTATTGCAGCACCCCGTCTCCGTCGCGGTCGTGCGAGGCGTAGCTGCGCTGCGCATTGACGTAGGCACGCATCACGTGGATTGCATTCAGTTCATTGGCGCCCACGCGGCGGTTGATCAGTTCCTCGCGGCCTTCTTCGGTGGCAAAACGCCACTGGTCGCCCTTCTTCACCAGCGGAATGGGCATTGGCCAGGCATCGTCACCGATCACCAGCACTCGGCGATCGGTTCCCGTCTGTCGCAGCACCAGCAGCGTCTGCATGGCCGAGAGAATCGTCGCCCGGGTGGCTGTCGCGGCGGCCCGATCGGTCGGAATGAACAGGTCCTTGTGCTCGTCGCCGAAGAGCGCAATCAGTTCGGCATCGCTGTTGTCCTTGAGCGCCGTCTTCAGCGCCTCAACGGCGGCCTCGGGCGTTGCGAAGGTTTGCTGCGGTGCGGCCGCAGCAACCAGCGGCACGGCCAGTGTCAAAGCCAGCAACAGCCGGCGCACAAATATCCAGAGGTGGTTGATGTTCATGGCGTAGGCCTTGCATTCATTTGATTGGAGTGTGTTCATGGGTTCCTCCGTCATCACCGACGACCACCGCCGCCGCCGCGGGCGCCACCGCCTCCGCTGGGTGCGCCACCCCCGCCACTGCTGCGTGCACCTGCACTGCTGCGTGCACCTGCACTGCTGCGTGCACCTGCACTGCTGGGCGCGGGACGAGAGGAAGCTCCACCGCCGGACATGGAACTGCGGCTGGATGCGCCGCGCGAGCTGTCCATCTGGGTCTGACGCCCCGAACTGTAGCCGCTGAAAGCGCCATCGCCGCCGCTGCGGCCGCCAATGCTGCCGACCGGCTGCGTTGATGGCCGTGCGCCGCCGCCGGCGCCTACGCTGGCTCCTGCGCCGGGGCGCCCATTGGCAGCTGAACCGAAGTTGCTGCCCGATCCGACACGGTTGTCGCCCACCCTGCCACCTGCAGGAAGATTCTTGCCGATCGAACTGCTCACCTGCCCGGGCTGCTTGTTGGGCTTCCAGGCCGTACCACCACCCACACCACCCCTGTTGATATTTCCGGCATTGATGTTGCCGGTATTGATGTTGACGTTGCGGTTGACATTGATGTTCGCATTGCCACCGTAATGGGAGATGTAGCGCCCACCGTTCCAGGCGGCACCGATGGCCGCGCCCCAGATCACGCCGGCGGCCAATGCCGCGCCCGGCGCATAGGGGTAGTAGTAAGACGGGTAAGGCGTGGGGTAGTAACCCCAATAGGGACTGCCGGCGATGACCACGGTGGTGGGGTTGTATTGGGGCACATAGATCACCTCCGGATTGGCGGGGGCGATCGTGATGATCTCCTGCTCGACCACGATGACCTGCTTGTCGTCGGACTTCAGCTGCCCGGCCGCCTGCGCACGCCGCCGGAAGCTCTGAATGGCTTCGAGCACGGCGCCCTGATCGATCACGACGGCTTCGCCAAGCGCGCTGGTCCAGTCCAGGTCGCTGCTCATCTTCTTGACGACGTCGGGGTAGTTCAGCAGCGACTTGACTGCATCGTCCCATCGCTCGTCAACAGCGAGTTTGGGGTCGCTCTTGCGCTTTTCCAGAAATCGATCGGCCTGCACCAGTTGCAGCGGGTTGGTGGCTGCGGGCAGGATGATGGCGACTAGGTCATCCGGATACAGCGCAATCGGCCCGACCAGGTTGCTCAATTCCTGCGCACTCATGGCCGGCGCGGCACTGACCGGAGCGGCCGGCGCCTGCGCAAAGGCTGGCATCGGTGAGGCCAGCAAACTCAGGCTCGCGATCAATGCCAGCCAGGTGGATGGCTTGCGTCGCTGCAACGCTGCAGCGGTCAGGGGTTTCTTCGTCATGCTTGCTCCCTTTGCGGGCTCCTTGGTTGACGGGGCGGGGACCGGAATTTTACCGACCGCCATCTGCGCGGCGCCAGGTTTTCGCATTCGGCGCCGCGCTCAAACGTCGATCGCAGCGGCCGAGCCCGCCTGCTTGCGCAATTCGAACTTCTGGATCTTGCCGGTGCTGGTCTTGGGCAGTTCGCCAAAGACCACGGCGCGCGGCACCTTGAAGGCGGCCAGGTGCTGCCGGCAGTGGGCGACGATGTCGGCCTGCGTGGTCGTCGCACCGGCCTTCAGTTCGACGAAGGCGCAGGGCGTCTCGCCCCATTTCGGATCGGGCCGCGCCACCACGGCAGCGACCATCACAGCCGGATGGCGATACAGCACGTCCTCAACCTCGATCGACGAGATGTTCTCTCCGCCCGAGATGATGATGTCCTTGCTGCGGTCCTTGATCTTGAAATAGCCGTCGGGGTATTGCACCGCCAGGTCGCCGCTGTGAAACCAGCCGCCGGCAAACGCTTCCTGCGTGGTTTTGGGGTTCTTCAGATAGCCCTTCATCGCGATGTTGCCCTTGAACATGATCTCGCCCATGGTCTCGCCGTCCTGCGCCACCGGCTGCATGGTTTCGGGGTCGAGCACGCGCACATCGCGCTGCAGGTGATAGCGCACGCCCTGGCGGGCGTTCAGACGCGCACGCTCGCCGATGTCCAGCGCGTCCCAGTCCTCGTGCTTCGCGCAGACGGTGGCGGGACCGTAGACCTCGGTCAGGCCATACACATGGGTCAGGTCAAAGCCCATGCGCTCCATGCCCTCGATCATCGAAGCCGGCGGAGCAGCGCCGGCCACCATGGCCTTGATGCCGGCGGGCACACCGGTTTTCATCTCGTCGGTCGCATTCACCAGCAGGCCATGCACGATGGGTGCGCCGCAGTAGTGCGTGACGCCGTGGTCGCGCATCGCATCGAAGATCGCCTGCGCCTCGACGCGCCGCAGGCAGACGTTGACACCGGCGCGCGCCGCCAGCGTCCACGGAAAACACCAGCCGTTGCAATGGAACATCGGCAGCGTCCACAGGTAGACCGCGTGCTTGGGCATATCCCATTCGAGGATGTTGCTGATGGCATTGGTGGCCGCACCGCGGTGGTGATAGACCACACCCTTGGGGTTGCCGGTGGTGCCGCTGGTGTAATTCAGCGCAATCGCATCCCATTCGTCGCCGGGACGCTGCCAGTCAAACGCCGGGTCGCCGCCGGCGAGAAAGTCTTCGTAGGTGACGCTGCCGATCGGTTGCGCCTGGCCAGAAAAAAGCGCGTCCTCGACGTCGATCACCAGCAGCGGAGATGACGATTCGCGCAGCGCAAGCGCAGCCTGCATCACATGACCGAATTCGGGGTCGACAATCACCGCCCGCGCTTCGCCGTGATCCAGCATGAAGGCCACGGCCTGCGGGTCCAGCCGGGTGTTGATGGCGTTCAGCACCGCACCCGCCATCGGCACGCCGAAATGCGCCTCCACCATCGGCGGCGTGTTGGGCAGCATCACCGCCACCGTGTCGTTCTTGCCGATGCCGGCGCGCTGCAGCGCGCTGGCAAGTCGGCAACTGCGCCGGTAGGTCTCGCGCCAGTTCTGCCGCAACCCGCCATGCACCACGGCCAGCCGGTCCGGATAGACCTCGGCGGTGCGCGCGATGAAATCCAGCGGCGTGATCGGGGCGAAATTGGCCGGATTGCGCGGCAAGTCCCTGTCGTACATGTGCTCGATGGTCATCGCGTCTCCTTCGGTTGGGTTGTCGGCTCAATGTACTCCGTTCCACGGCGTGCCTCCATGGCCGATCCGTCAGAATAGCCCGGTGACCATTCCCCAATCCTTCATCCAGGAACTGCTGGCCCGCGCCGACGTCGTCGAGATCGTCGGCCGCTACGTGCAATTGAAGAAGGGTGGCGCCAATTTCATGGGCCTGTGCCCGTTCCACGGCGAAAAATCACCGAGCTTCAGCGTCAGCCCGACCAAGCAGTTCTATCACTGCTTTGGCTGCGGCAAGAACGGCAATGCGATCAGTTTCCTGATGGACCACGCCGGCATGAGCTTCGTCGAGGCAGTGAAGGACCTCGCCGGCCAGTACGGCCTGCAGGTGCCCGAAGACGACATTTCACCCGAATTGCGCCAGCAGGCCGCGGAGCAGCGCCGCAAGCAGACCACGCTTTCAGACGTGCTGGAAAAAGCCGGCGAGGCCTGGCGCAAGCAGCTGAAGGATTCACCGCGCGCGGTGGCTTACCTCAAGGGCCGGGGCCTGTCCGGCCAGGTGGCCAAGGCATTTGGCCTGGGCTACGCGCCCGACGGCTGGCATGGCCTCGCCAGCGTGTTTGCCAGCTACGACGACCCTTTGCTGGAAGAAAGCGGGCTGGTGATCGTCAGCGATGACGATGGGCGCCGCTACGACCGCTTCCGCGACCGCATCATGTTCCCGATCCGCAACGTCAAGGGCGAATGCATCGGCTTTGGCGGCCGGGTGCTGGGCGATGAAAAACCCAAGTACCTCAACTCGCCCGAAACGCCAGTCTTTCACAAGGGCCGCGAGCTGTACGGGCTGTTCGAGGCCCGTGCCGCGCTGCGCGAGGCCGGCTACGTGCTGGTGACCGAGGGCTACATGGATGTGGTTGCGCTGGCGCAGCTGGGATTTCCCAACGCGGTGGCCACGCTGGGCACGGCGTGCACGCCCGAGCATGTGCAAAAGCTGTTCCGGTTCACCGATTCGGTGGTGTTCAGCTTTGACGGCGACAGCGCCGGTCGGCGTGCCGCGCGAAAGGCACTGGACGGCGCCCTGCCCCATGCCAGCGATGTGCGTTCGGTCAAGTTCCTGTTTCTGCCCCCCGAACACGACCCCGACAGCTTCATTCGCGCCAACGGCGCCGACGCCTTTGCAGCGCTGGTGCAAGGCGCCATGCCGCTTTCGCGTTTTCTGATCGAGGCCGCCAGTGAGGATTGCGACCTGAACAGCGCCGAAGGCCGTGCCCGCATGGCCAGCCAGGCCAGACCGCTGTGGAACGCCCTGCCCGACGGCGCGCTCAAGCGCCAGTTGCTCGGCGAAATTGCCGACCAGGTACAACTCGACAGCCGTGAACTGGCGTCGCTGTGGAGTGGCAATGCTTCGGGACCGGGCAAGAGTGGTCCCGGAAAGTCCCGAAAAGATAGCAACAAAGCACCTTATGACGCTGGCTATGTGCCAAAAAATGCCACAAATGGCCCACAGGCACCCCGCAGGGTCGGTCGCATCCAGCCGGCCAGCCGGGCCGATCATGCGGTGCGGCTGCTGCTGACCAACATGGCGGCCTGGGAAGCGCTGTCGCCGGAGGATCATGAAACCCTGTGCCAGTTGCCCGACCCGCATGGCAGCGTCTTTGTCTGGCTTGATGGCCAGTTCCACGAGCACGGCGCCCTGCCCTGGGGGGCACTGCGTGAAGAACTCAAGGGCCGCGACTTCGAACTATTGGTGATGCGCCTGATGGGTACAGCGCCGGCCGAACCCGCGCCCCCCGGGCCGGAAACCAACCGGGAACTGCGCACCCTGCTGGACCTGATGCTGGCCGACCGCCTGATGCAGCTGGAGACCGAAGCGCTGGCGGCCGCCGCCACCGACCCCGAGGCGCTGCAACGCTACCGCGCGCTGCAGGAGCGCCGCCGAAAACTGACAGTGGTGCGTCGATCGGATTGAGCGGATTGACCGCCCGGGACTTGAAAAACGGCCCGGGCGGTATAATGTACGGTTACGTCAGGCAAGAGCGACAGCAGCACCTCCGGACCCGGCCACCCGATGCCAGCAAGCGCACGACCGGCCCCCTTACCGCAAGGACTGCACACCAAATGATCGCCCATCCATCTTGCCCCCGAGAGCGAATCCCTCCGGTTTCGTGATCTGCCACCCGCGCCGGGATCGTGCGGCGCCCGTGTTTCCTTGTCAGTTTTGCAGTTCAAAGGTTGTTTCATGCCTGCTCAAAAGCCCAAGAAGCCCGTCCAGCCCGCCGCCGAGTCGGTCAACAAGAAACCGGTGACCCCCGTCGCCGCGCGCAAGAGCGCATCCGCAGCCAAGTCGGCAAAGCCCGCGCCCGCCGCAGCCAAGCCGCCCGAAAAGAAAGCCTCGCCAGTGCCCGTATCCAAGTCTGTTGCCAAGCCCGCCACCAAAACCGCCGCCAAGTCAGCCGCTGCCGAAGCGCCGAAAAAAGCCGCCACCGCGTCCGAAGCCGCCGATCCGCTGAAGAAGAAGCCCGGCCGCCCTGCCAAAGCCGAGACATCGGCCACCGCTGCGCCCGCCAAACGGGGCCGCAAGCCCAAGGCTGCCACCGCAACGGCCGGCAAGAAAGGCGCTGACAACGATGTGGACATGAGCGACATCGAGGATGACCTGGCCGGTGAGCCCGCAACGGAAACGACCGAAACGCCGGGTACCCCCGAAAAGGTCAAGCCGCTGCGCATGAAGATCAGCAAGGCCAAGGAGCGGGCCTTGATGAAGGAATTCGGGCTGGACGAAACCGTTCTGACCGAAGAAGAAATGCTCAAGCGCCGCTCGACGCTGAAAGATCTGCTCAAACTGGGCAAGACGCGCGGCTACCTGACCCACGCCGAAATTTCCGACCACCTGCCCGACAAGCTGGTCGACGCCGAAACGCTCGAAGCCGTCATCACCATGCTCAACGACATCGGTGTGGCCGTCTACGAGCAGACCCCCGACGCCGAAACCCTGCTGCTGACGAACACCGCGCAATCGGGCTCCACCGAAGAAGAAGCCGAAGAAGAAGCCGAAGCGGCTCTTTCCACGGTGGACAGCGAGTTCGGCCGCACGACCGACCCGGTTCGCATGTACATGCGCGAAATGGGCACAGTGGAACTGCTGACCCGCGAAGGCGAGATCGAGATCGCCAAGCGCATCGAAGGCGGGTTGATGGACATGATGGAGGCCATCTCGGCCTCCCCGGCCACGATTGCCGAAATCCTGCGCATGGCAGCCGAAATCCGCGAAGGCAAGGTCGTGATCTCGACCATCGTCGACGGCTTTTCCAACATCAACGAAGCCGACGATTACGTTGCCGAAGAAGACTATGACGAATTCGACGACGACGACGACGACGGCAAGGGCGGCTCCAAGGCCCTGACCAAGAAGCTCGAAGAGCTGAAAAACCAGGCGCTGGACCGGTTTGACCGCATTGCCGGGATGTTCGAGACGGTGCACCGCATCTACGACAAGGAGGGTTGGGGCACTCCGGCCTATCTGAAGGCGCAAAAGACGCTGTCAGATGAGCTGATGACGATCCGCTTTACCGCGAAAACCATTGAAAAGCTGTGTGACATGGTGCGCGGCCAGGTCGACGAGGTGCGCAAGTGGGAGCGCGAGCTGCGTCGCATCATCGTTGACAAGTGCGGCTATCCGCAGGAAAGCTTCATTGCCGATTTCAGCGGCCGCGACAAGGCTGGCAACAAGATTCCCAGCAACCTGGTGAATCTGAAATGGATCGAAAAGCAGGCCGCTGCGGGCAAGCCCTGGAGTACGATCATGGCCCGCAACATCCCGCCAGTGCAGGACCTGCAGCAGCGCCTTCTCGACCTGCAAGCCCAGGTGGTGGTGCCGATCGACCAGCTCAAGCTGATCAACCGCCGGATGAACGAAGGCGAAGCGACATCGCGCGGCGCCAAGAAGGAAATGATCGAGGCCAACCTGCGCCTGGTCATCTCGATTGCCAAGAAATACACCAACCGCGGCCTGCAGTTCCTGGACCTGATCCAGGAAGGCAACATCGGCCTGATGAAGGCCGTGGACAAGTTCGAATACCGCCGCGGCTACAAATTCTCGACCTACGCCACCTGGTGGATCCGCCAGGCC
>JACSRS010000186.1 GCA_014879655.1 Burkholderiaceae bacterium | reverse complement strand
GCAGCGCACCCTGGATGGCGCCGTCGCTCGCCGCCAGCGGCCCCAGGGCGCTTACCGCCGCACGCCGCACATCCCAGGCGGCATCGCTGAGCCGTTCCCGCAGCGCATCACGAAGTTTCACCAATTTTACATCCCCTAGCAGAAACGCCGTTGCCCGCATGACAGGGATACACAGGCCGCGATCCTCCAAGGTCGCTGTCAGCGTTCCAACCGCTGGTTCACAACCCACCCGGCCCAGGTGTGCTATTGCCACGATCGCCATATCGCGCAAAGTCGGGACAGCCGACCTTAGCAGTGGCGTCAGCCTGTCATAGATCTCCTTCAGCAGCGTGGGCGCCACCCCCACGTCATCGGCAGCCACCGACGCCGCCAGAAAGAGGTCGCGGTGAAGAATCGCCTCATGCTCGCTGCTGGCGTTCAGAACGCATCGCACCAATTCCGTCACCTCATCGCGCCGCTGTTCCATCACCCCCAACTGTCCCGCACACAGCAGGATCGGCTCTCGCCAGCGCGGCTGGTGCAGCACCGGTGCGATCTGTGCCCATCGTTCTTCAGGTGTCAAACGTGCCAACGCACGCCCGGCAAAGTATTCCTGAAATGTCAGGTGCAGAAAGCCAAAGGCGTCTCGCCCACGCTCCGCCAGCAGCCCCGCAAAATGGCGCATGTCGCGCACAAACGCCTCGGCATCCTGTTGCGCCGAAAGTTGCTGTTCGGGTGATGCCTGCCGCGGGTCGATCTGCTTGAAGCGCAGCGCAATCGCCACCAGTTGCCGCTCCAGCTCGGCACGCGTGGCCGTGCCGCTGGGTCGATTGCACTGAAGCCAGAAAGCCAGATCGATCAGATACGCAGTCGCCCGATGTTTATCAAAGCGCTCGATCTTCTGTGTGTGTGCGCCGGGGCTGCGCCCTGTGCCCCAATGCACCAACATGGTTTTCAGATACTTGTCATACAACTCGATCCGCCGGTCTGGCAGCTTGCCCACCTGCCGCCGCAGCATTGCCAACATGGTCAGAAGCAGTGGATTGGCCGCCAGTTGCTCCACGCTGGGATTGCCGCGCACATCCTCCAACAGCGCCTTCTCCTGCACCGCAGCCTCGCGCAGCGCCGTCGTTGTCTCCCGCCCGCCTGCTACCCACACTTCATAAGCTCGACACCACTGGCGCGCAAACAGTTCAATCTCCGGCCTGCCGAAATCCAACACGGTGACGTGTGGCAGATTACCCGCCAGCATGGCCTCGCGATAGCCCACCACGCGGCTCGTGACGACAAAGCGATTGCCCCGCCCTTGCCAATGCTGGATCATCGCCGTGGTCTGCTGTGCAACATGCTGCCGCGTGGTGGTGTCCAGCACCTCGTCCAACCCATCCAGCAGCACCAGGCAGCGCCCGGCCTCCAATGCAGCCGCAAACAGTGGTCCAAGCCCGACCTGCGACCGCCACTTGTCATAGTAAATGGCCAGAAAATCGCCCAGCGACGTATCCTGGTTTGTGCGGCGCCGGTGATCATCATAGGCCGCAAACGGGACAAAGATTGGCAGCACGCCCCCCGGCCCATATTCCGCCGCCGTGAGCGCCAGGTAGTGCAGCAGCGTGCTCTTGCCCGACCCCGGATCCCCCAGGATGACCAGCCCGCGCCGGGTTTCGTCATTCAGAACCTCGCTGATCGAACGCCGTTCCAACTTTGTTGCCTGCTTGCGCTCCTTGCGCGCCTCGCTGCGCCAGCGTTCGAGCCGCATCGCATCCAAGTGCGCGATCAGCTCGCTGCGTTCATACCGCCCATCTTCCTCCGCTTCCAACAGCAAACGCCGCTCGTCGGCGCTGTACGTATCAGCCGCCTCCGGAACGTCGGCCACGGCCTTCAACTCCACATACACCTTGCGCAGCGGCAGCGCTATCGGCGTCCCCGACGGCGACATCCCCTGGAACGTCAGCGTCTCGAACCATTCCACGATGCTCTGCCGGTAGCGCACTTCCATGGCGCGCAGATCATCGACGCTCAGCCGCGGTTGCTGCCGCGCCAGATTGTCACGAATCTCGACGAGCAGCCGTTCGACCTGGCCCAGCTCCGCCGACACATGTTGTTCGATATGTTGGCCCACCGCGGAGAAGGGGCATCTTCTCTTAGGTTAGGTGACGTAAGACCAGATGTTTTGGCGGTCGCTGTTTGATCCTAGAATCCCACAGGCTTTAGCCGTGGGAGTATGTCAATGCCACGATCCCGCAAGGCACCGGCTTGAGTTTTGGACGGATGTAAGTCCACCAGCAGTGGCGATCTGACTGCTGCAGGTGGACGAATTTGCGAGTGATACAACCATCAGCTAGCCTGGGGGGAGGTGTAGGCAAGGGCTGTCTACGGCACTGCGGCGGCCACGCCGACACCAAATGTGTAGACCAACTCTCCGCCATAGAAACCTACGGCCACGATCAACGCCACGCCTACGATTTGGATGATGGTAAAGAAAAGGCGCCCATTCCCACTGATGACGCCCTTGCTGCGCCAGTTCCAAATCGCCAGCGCGCCGAATATCACAAAAGTGGCGATGCCCAAGGCTCTATGAATGTTCAGGGTGGCCATCGCCGGGCTGTCCGCCGGTACACCCTGGGCGGCGACCAAGCCGGAGATTAACGTGACGACTGTGCCCGCCAGACCCAACAACAGGGTGTACCAGGCCGCCTGATCCAGGCCCTTGCCTGGCCAGAAGCGCCCAGCCCAACTGAGCGCGACGCTGCTAAGCAGCAGGGCAATTGGGAAATGGACAAAAAGCGGGTGAAGATTTGCAGGCATGGGTGACTCCTCCTTACAGGAATGGAAAAGGATCGGAGCCGCCGGATGTGTCCGGCGGCTCCGAATGTGGTCCTACAGTGGCCAGTCTCGCAGCATGCGTTCAGTTTCTTCTGAATGGCCGCTCTCGTCGCGCACCATATCCTCCAACTGCACCGCCAGGCCCTTGTCGCCCATCTCATCAGCTTCACGCGCTCGCTGGGTATAGTCGGCGGTGGCGCGGCGTTCGGCGGCTAACACTGCCTCCAACATCTCCCGGTTTGTGTGGGCGACGGCCACCGGGCGTGGGGTGGTGACCGGCTCACCACCCAGTGCAACGATCTTGTTGGCCAGGAACTGCGCATGCAACTGTTCGTCAGCTGCTTCGGTCAGGAAGAACTGCGCCAGTTGCGGGCGATAGGGGCCAGTCGCCTTGGCCGCGTATGTCAGATACTGGATGATGGCGCTGAGTTCGCCCGCCAAATCCTCGTTCAGATGCTCGATCATGGTCTGCTTATTCATTGTGTTCTCTCCGTTTCATGTTCTGTTATTGATCTCCAAGCGAAGCGTAGCGACAAAAACATCCTCGCTTGATGTGGATGAACCGCTGCTACAACAATCAGAGTTTACCACCGGGCCGACGTTTCGCTGTGTGCCTACGATCTTCCCCTGCCCACTGCTCCCACAACGGAGGCGAGCCAGTCAAAGTCAAACTGGTTGCGCCACGTCGCTCTCCGCCCGGCGCAGCGCGGTCAGCGCGATGGCGCCCGTCTCCCATGCGGCCGCGGCCAGCGACACGCCAAACAGCACGTAGCCAGCCGCATGGAGCGGGCCGCGCGCGTCGATCAGGAAGATGCTGGCCCAGATCAGGACGCCGCCCAGGTTCACCGCGGCCAGGCTCAGCCAGTTGCCGCCCAGCCGAGCCTGCCCGTCGGCCAGCAGCCAGCGCGCCGTGAAATAGGGCACCACCGCATAGAGAAATTGCAGCATCCAGCCGTAGATCAACGCCTGTGGTGCAGTCGCCTCGATGTCGGCGCCGGGAATGCCGGGGACGCCCAGGATGATCAGCGGCGCCACCAGCACCGGCAGCAGAATCCACGTGTAGGAGACGACCAGATGCCAGGCGCCTGCACGGGCAAAGAGGCCATGCCGCCGCAGCGCCCGCACCAGCATCACCAGCAGCCAGACCGTCGCCGTGATGTGCAGCACGAGACCCGGCACGGTCACGTAGAGATTGCCGCTTAGCCAGGGGCCTAGCACCAGACCCAGCGCACCCAGTGTCATCGCCCAGAAGATGGTGGTCAGGGTGCGCCGCGACGCCAGCGGGGCGCCGGTCAGCGCAGGCAGCAGGTCGACCAGCAGCCCGGCAAAGACCAGCGAGGCAAAACCCCAACTGTTGGCGTGGATATGCACTTCTTTGGGGATGCCAAGACGCAGCGCCTCATTCCAGCCCACCCACAGCCCGGTGCCAACCAGGATGCCCACCAGCAGGTAGACAAGGCCGGCCACATAGAATTTGAGGCTGCCGTTCCCCTCGCTGTGGCCGGCGCCCAGGCCGCGCAACTGAAGGATCAACAAGGTGACGGCGATGAAAACCAGCGTGCCGCCGGTGATGATCAGGCTGGCATTGACGCTGGGAATGCCGGCCAGCAGCACCACCAGGCCAGCGTTGAGCGTGAGCCAGATGTCCCAGCGCGTGGCTGGCGTCGCCGTTCCGCGGCGCGCGGCGACAAAGGCGGGCAGCACGCCGAAGGCCGCCTCGGTGAAGATGCCCAGCGTAATGAAGTGGACGCGCAGCCAGGGCAGCCCGACAAACCAGGGCAGCAGCGTAAAGCTGGTCAGCGCCGCATCCACCGCCGCCACGATCGCCACGATCAGATAGAAAACCGCCATCAACAAGAATGGGTTGAGCATCGCATCCCTCGCTTTCCTTTGTGCACCTTCGTGTTCTTTGTGTCTTTGTGGTTGCCGTTCAGGCGCGACTATGTCATGCCCGTTTTTGCGGCCAGAAACGTCAACCGGCTGGTGGCGCGCATCCCGCGTGTGGCGCCGGCCGGGGTGATGACGGTCGCGCCTGCCGTCACGGCAAGTTCTTCGTCGTCGACCGTCATGACGCCCTCGCCTGCCAGGAAGTGATAGATGGCGAGCGTCTCGGCGTGCGCAGGAATCTGCTGGCCCGGTTCGAGGCCAGCCACGATCACCTTGAGTTTTTCGGTGTCGAGCAAAAACTGAGGTCGCGGCCCGCCACCGTCGAAGACGGCGAGTTCGTGCACCGCAGGGAAAAAAATGGCGGGGATTGTGGCAGTTCTGGTCATGGCAGCTTCTCCTGAGCAAAGGGATGAGCATCAAACAATGCCCACAGCCTACCAGCCCAACCCTGGCGCCGTCCACGACTTTTGTCGGGTTTCACTTGTACAAAGAAACAATAGACCGCGGTCTATCTCTATCTACGCCTCCACGATCGCCCGTTCTGCCAGCCCCGCCCGGTCTACGATCGTGATCTGTTTCCGTTCGACGCGGATCAGGCCGGCGTCGGCCAGGATGCGCAGCGCGCGGCTGAGGACATCGGGCACGGTACCCAGCCGCGCGGCTAGTTCGGACTGGGTCAGCCAGGATTGGTGTACCAACATCCCGTCGGGCGCCGCATCGAGCAGCAGGCGCGCCAGCCGTACTTCCACCGTGTGGAGGGAGAGATCGGCCACCAGGTCGGCCAGGTAGGCGATACGGTCGGCCATGTTCGCCATGATCTGGACCAGCACACCGGGGGAGGCTGTATAACGAATTGTGTGTAAAAGAAACGGGAGGCAGAGTATTCTTAGTGGAGACGAATCCAAAGGAGAATACCATGACTCCCACAACAGAGCATACGCCGACCGAGAGTACAAGTCAATCCAATTTTCATGCACTGATTCGAGAGAAGTTGATGCTGGCCGTTCGCATGACACTGATGACAATCCTTGAAGAAGAGCTGACGCGCGTGGTTGGAGCCGAGCGCTACCAACGGAACGAACAGCGACAGGACCGGCGCAACGGACACTATACACGCGATCTGACGACATCGTTCGGCCAGCTCGAAGATCTGGTGGTGCCGCGCACGCGTGGCGGGTACCAGACCCAACTTTTTGAACGCTACCATCGCCGCCAAAGCGAACTGGACCTGGCGATTGGCGAGATGTTCGTGGCCGGCGCCAGTCAAGTGGCGGTTGGCAACATCGTCGAGAAGCTGGTTGGGCAGCAACCGAGCCCGTCGACGGTATCACGCGTATACCATTCTCTCGAGAGCGAATTCGCTGCATGGAAGAATCGCCCGCTGGATGCTCACTATCTGTACGCCTTCGCCGATGGCACCTACTTCAATGTCATCTACGACGGCCA
>JACSRS010000131.1 GCA_014879655.1 Burkholderiaceae bacterium | reverse complement strand
GCTTCGGCCTGCTGGACAAGCTGGCTCTTGCTGGCCGCATCCAGCGTCCCGGTGGTGTCCACCACCGGGATGGCGCTGACGCCGGTGGAGCGGGTTGCGCGGGGGGCGGTGCGTCTGGCGCAGCGCCCGGCGCAGCCGCATCGACCGTTGGTTGTGCCGCCGCTGGCGCCACCTCGAGGGGCGGGGCGCTGGCCGGCAGGCTTTCACTGACAGTCGGATCGGCAGGGGCAGGCGCCAGCGCTGCAGGTTCTTCTGGTGCCTGTGGCGGTGCAGTGGGCTCGCCAGCTTTTACGGCGCCAGCGGTCTCCAACTCTTCCTTGACCTCGGGCGCCGGTGGTTTCTTCTTGAAAAAGCTGAACATTTTGTCGTTTGTGGAATCATTCCCATTCTATGAAACGATTTCCCGTCACCCTGGCCTGTGCGGCAGCCCTGCTTGCCGCGTCGCTGGCTGTAGCGCAAACGACGCCTGTTCCTGCCGCTTTGCCGCCATCCAACGCCGCTGCGCCCTCCGCGCCAATCGCTGTCTCCGAATTCAAGCTTGCCAACGGCATGACCGTGATCGTCAAACCCGACCGGCGCGCGCCGACCGCCGTGCACATGCTGTGGGTGCGGGTGGGCTCGATGGACGAGGTCGATGGCACCACCGGCGTGGCGCACGTACTGGAGCACATGATGTTCAAGGGCACGAAGCAGCTCAAGCCGGGGGAATTCTCGCGCCGGGTGGCGGCGCTGGGCGGCCGCGAGAACGCCTTCACCGGCCGCGATTACACCGGCTACTTTCAGCAGATCCCGTCGGACCGGCTCGAAGAGGTGATGACGCTGGAGGCCGACCGCTTTGCCAACAACCAGTGGCCCGACGACGAATTCAGGCGCGAGCTGGAGGTGGTCAAGGAAGAGCGGCGCCTGCGCACCGAAGACAACCCGCGCGCCATGCTGTTTGAAAATCTCAATGCCACCACCTTCATCGCCTCACCCTACCGGCGCCCGGTCGTCGGCTGGATGAGCGATCTGGACGCCATGACGCCGGACGACGCCCGCGCGTTTTTCCGGCGCTGGTACACCCCGGCCAACGCGGCGGTGGTGGTGGCCGGCGACGTGGACCCGGCGCAGGTGCTGGCGCTGGCCGAGAAGACCTACGGCAAGATTCCGGCGCGAGCGGTGCCGCCGCGCAAGCCGCAGCAGGAGCCGGCGCAGCAGGGCCCGCGCCGTATCGACTACAAGGCGCCGGCCGAGCAGGCCTATGTGGCGCTGAACTTCAAGGTGCCGCAGCTGACCAGCCTGGAGCCGGGCTCCGACAACGACGACGCGCTGGCGCTCACCGTGCTGGCCGCCGTGCTCGACGGTTACAGCGGCGCCCGGCTGGACCGGGCGTTGACCCAGGGCCCCGACCGGCTGGCCGACAGCGCCGGCGCCGGCAACGGTCTGATCGGCCGGGGGCCGCAGACCTTCAGCCTCAGCGGCGTGCCCGCGCCCGGCAAGACGGCGCAGCAGCTGGAGGCGGCGCTGCGCGAACAGGTCGGCCGCATTGCCCGCGAGGGCATCAGCGAGGCCGAGCTGAACCGGGTGAAGACGCAGTGGGTGGCCAGCGAGGTCTACAAGCTCGACTCGGTGATGAACCAGGCACGCGAGCTGGGCAGCGCCTGGGCGCTGGGCCTGCCGCTGGACCTGGGGCCGCGCCTGATCCAGCGCCTGCGCCAGGTGAGCGCCGCGCAGGTGCAGGCGGTGGCGGCGAAATACTTTGGCGACGAACAGCTCACCGTGGCCGTGCTGCTGCCGCAGCCGCCCGACCCGAACCGCAAGCCGCGCAAACCGCCGGCGGGCCTGCGCCACTGACCGATCGCCCCACCATGAACACCATGATTTCGATAGCAAAAAAGCACGTTCTGGCGATGGGATTGGCCGTTTTTGGCTTGAATTCCGCGCTGGCGGCGCTGCCCATCCAGCACTGGACCCAGGCCAGCGGCGCGCAGGTCTGGCTGGTCGACAGCCCGTCGATTCCGATGGTCGATGTACAGATCGACTTTGACGCTGGCAGTCGGCGCGACCCGGCCGGCCAGGCCGGTCTGGCAGCGGTGACGGCGGGCATGCTGTCCAAAGGGGTGGCGGCGCAGGGCGGTGCCCCCGCGCTCGATGAAAACCAGCTGGGTGAAGCCTGGGCCGATCTGGGCGCGTCGTTCGGCGCTGGCGCCAGTGGCGACCGCATGAGTTTTTCGCTGCGCTCGCTGACCGAGCCCGACCTGCTGGACCGTGCGGCGGCGCTGGCAGCGCGGCAGATCGCCAGCCCGCTGTTCCCGCCGGACGTCTGGCAGCGCGAGCGCGAGCGCATCGCCGCCGGCATCCGCGAGGCCAACACCCGTCCTGCCACCATCGCCGGCCGGGCTTTTTCGAAGGCCGTCTACGGCGATCACCCTTATGGCTACGAGATGACCGAGGCCACGCTCGCACGCATCGGCGTGGCCGACATGCAGGCGATGTACGCGGCGATGGTGATGCCTTGCCGCGCGAAGGTCACTGTGGTGGGTGCGCTGGACCGTGCGCGCGCCGATGCGCTGGTTGACACGCTGCTGGGCGGTCTGCCTGCCGGCGGCGCCTGCCCGCAGCTGCCGCCGGTGTCCGAGGTGGCTGCGCTCACCGCGCCGCAGCCAATCAGCCTGCCGTTTGCCTCGGCGCAAGCGCACGTGCTGATCGGCCAGCCGGGCTTCAGGCGCAGCGACCCCGACTACTTTGCGTTGCTGGTGGGCAACTACATCCTCGGCGGCGGTGGCTTTGTCTCGCGCCTGACGGCCGAAGTGCGGGAAAAACGCGGCCTGAGCTACAGCGTCTACAGCTACTTTGCGCCCGGCCTGCACGCGGGTGCCTTCACCATCGGACTGCAGACGCGCCCGGACCAGGCCGCTCAGGCGGTGCAGGTCTCGCGCGAAGTGCTGGCCGATTTCGTGGCCAACGGGCCGACCGAGGCCGAGCTGTCAGCGGCAAAGGCCAACCTCATCGGCGGCTTTGCGCTGCGCATCGACAGCAACCGCAAGCTGCTCGACAACGTCGCCAACATTGCCTGGAACCAGCTGCCGCCGGACTATCTGGACAGCTGGACGCAGCAGATCGACAAGGTCACCGTGGCCGACATCAAGGCCGCGTTTGCGCGCAAGCTGCAGCCCGAGCGCATGGTGACGGTGGTGGTGGGCGGCGCGGACTGACGCGACCGCGCGCTGCGGCGGCGCCCTGGCGTTGCCTGCGGACGGCTCAGACGTGGCCGACGAAATTCGGCGTGTGACGCATGTGCAGCGTCAGCCCCAGCGCCGCCATGTGATTGCCGTTGCGGCCCAGGATGGTGTGCGCCAGCGGCAGGAATTCGGCTTCTTCAAACGCGGCGTGCGCCATGTACTTGCGCACCAGATGATCGACCGCCTCGCCGTTGAGTTCACTGGTCTGGCCCTTGGCCACTTTCTTCAGCTCAGGCTCCATCTTCCTGAACGCCGCTTCCACCACGCGGTGCTCGGCGGTGAGCTGGTCGACCATCACGCGCACCCGGTCTCGCTCCGGACCTTTCACCGAGCTGGCGATCACGGCGGGGAACAGGTCGCGCTCTTCTTCGGAGTGGTGCTCAAGGACCGCGTCGCGGAAAAACGCCAGCGTATCGGCGGCGATCTTGCGCGCGCGCTCGGCCGGTGCCAGCAGCGCCGGCAATTCACCGAAGGTCTTCAGGTGCGAAAGAATGCCGACGTGGCAGTTGGAAAAATTCTGGATGGGTGCGTCATCGGCGGCGGCGGGAGTGGTCTGGGTCATGCGGATCACCTGTTGGAAGTCAGTGCCCGCCCCATGCCCGACAAAGGTGGCCGGCAGGCTTTTCCAATATAGCAAGGCAGGCTGCGGGACGCTGAACATCCCGGCGCTTTCTTGATGCAGGTCATGCGTTCAGGTGTTGCGGCCCGCTTGCAGGTCGCCCAGCGCCCGCGCCAGCAGCGGCGCCACCGGCACCGCATTGGTCGCATGCGCGATGCAATCGGTGCTCCAGATGTGGCTGACGCCGGCGCCCTTCATCAGTGCCAGCGCGTCACCGGCAAACAGCGCGTGTGTCACTGCCACATCGACCGACGCCGCGCCCGCCGCCAGCAGCAGCCTTGCGGCACCGGCCACGGTGTGCCCGGTGCTGGCCACGTCGTCCAGGATCACCACGGCGCGTCTGGCCACGCCGACCGGCGGCAGTTCGATGCTGACGTCGTGGTCGCCACGGCGCACCTTGGTGCAGACCGCGTGGTCAAAGGCATGGCGCGCCGCCGCCTGCGCCACCCACTGCGCCGATTCGGCGTCCGGGCCGACCAGCAGCGCGCCGGGGCGTCGCTCGGCAATCAGGTCGGCCAGCAGCGGCGCGGCGCTGACCGCCAGCGCCTGCCGCGCCGGCACCGCCTCGTGCAGCGTCGCCACCCGGTGCAGGTGCGGATCGACGGTGATCACCGCGTCAAACAGCGAAGTCAGAAAACCGCCGACGATGCGCTGGCTCACCGCCTCGCCGGGGTTGAAGGCAATGTCCTGGCGCATGTAGGCCAGGTACGGCGCCACCAGCGTCAGGTGGGGGGCGCCCAGCGCGCGCGCCGTCCTGGCGGCGAGCAACAGCTCGACCAGTTTGGGGTCGGGCTGGTCCAGCGTGCGCAGCAGCACCACCGGCTCGGCCAGCACGGGCGGCAGGCGCAGTCGCACTTCGCCATCGGGGAAGCGGTGCCGTTCGATACAGGCGGGGCGCAGGCCGGCAGCATCGGCCAGCCGGTGGGCGGCGGCGGTTTCATCGTCAAAGTGGAGCAGGGTGGCAGCGGCGGTCATCAGAACTCCACAAAAACCTGCGGCACATCGGCGGCCGCACCGATGCGGTAGCCGCTGGCGCGCACGCTGGCCTGACGGGCAAAGGCCAGATCGGCGGCAAAAGCGGCATGCACGCGGTACAGCGCGTCGCCCGGTTGCACCGTGCCGCCCAGCTTTCGCAACAGATCCACACCGGCGCCCTTGACCTTGGGCGCGCCGGCCAGGCGGGCGATCCGCGCAATCTGGAAGTTGTCGATGCCGGTGACCACGCCGGCGACGTCGGTGCAGACTTCAAAGCTCAGCGCGCCCAGCGCCGGATGATGGCGATCGAAGGGCCGACGTCCCTGTGCGTCCAGGATGGCGTTCATGCGCGAGAGCGCGCGGCCCGAATCGAGGATGTCGCGCGCAATCGCATAGCCGTCGCCGCCGCGCACGTCGGGGTCGCATTCGATCAGGCGCCCGGCCAGCCGCAGCGACTTCTGGCGCAGGTCGTTCGGCGCGTCCGGGTCGTTCTCCAGTACCTGCATCACGTCACGCGCCTCCAGCACCGGGCCGATGCCGCGGCCGACCGGCTGGCGCCCGTCGGTGATCACCACGTCCAGCGACAGCCGCATGCGCTGCGCGACGTATTCGAACAAGCGGCGCAGGCGCTGCGCCTCGGGCATCGAGCGCACCTTGGCGGTCGGCCCGATCGGGATGTCCAGCACCAGATGGGTCGAGCCGGCGGCGATTTTCTTCGACAGGATCGACGCCACCATCTGACCGGGCGAGTCGATCGACAGCGGCCGCTCCACCGAGATCAGCACGTCGTCGGCCGGTGACAGGTCGGCCGTGCCGCCCCAGGCCAGGCAGCCGCGGTGGCGGCGCACAATGTCCGACAGCTGATCGAACGGCAGTTCCACATTGGCCAGCACCTCCACCGTGTCGGCGGTGCCGGCCGGCGAGGTGATGGCCCGCGACGAGGTCTTGGGACACAGCAGGCCGTGCGCGGCGACGATGGGCACCACCAGCATCGACGTGCGGTTGCCCGGTATGCCGCCAATGCAATGTTTGTCCACCACCAGCGGCTCCTGCCAGTCCAGGCGCCGGCCGGTGTTGACCATGGCCTCGGTCAGGAAGAACACCTCCTCGCGATCAAGCTCGGCCCGGTTGCAGGCGACGACAAAAGCCGTCAGCTCGATCTTGGAATAGCGCCGGTCGGCAATGTCCTGGACGATGGCGCCAAACTCGGCCCGTCCCAGCCGCTCGCCTTCGATCTTGCGGTACAGCGCGGCGATGGACGCTGGCGGCTCCGCCTGCGAAATGCGTGCGGTGTGCCCGTCCTGCACGCCCAGCTGGTCAAAGGCGTCTTCCGACAGGCCCAGCTCGGTGCAGGCGACGATGGCCGGATCGTCCACCACGTTCACCGTGGCCAGGATCTGCCGGCCGTTGGCGCGCACCTCGACCTTGGACAGCGCCTGAAAGCCCTCGGCCCGGTAGACCTCGCAGTCGCGGTGCAGGTAGGCGACGTTTTCGCGCCAGGTGTCGATGCCCACGCGGCGCACGGCCAGCGTGGCGGCTTCTCCGGGCGTACGGGCCGCTGCAGCTGCGGCCATGGCGGACGGTGCGGCGGCGGCTGCAGGAGCGGGTGCGTTGGCGGATGGTCGGGTCGGCAGATTGGCGGTTCGGGTTTCTTTCTTTGGCATCCTGACAGTGTGGCCCATCGCTGCAGCGGTCGGCAAGCGCCTCCGATTCGCAGGTTGCGGCATCTCTGATATTCATCAAAAAGAATAGCTGTAAAGCACCATTTGACGCTGGATGATGGCAAAAAATTCATGAAAATCGCCTTCCGCAGGTTCAGGGGGTACCGTCCGTTGCCAGGCACAGCGGGCAGGCGGCGGGCCTGCGGCTGTGGTCGCAACCGGGGGCACCGGTTTAAGCTTGAAGCCATCCAACTTGCGACCTGCAGACTGAAAAGACCATGGCCCTGACCAAGCTGAACACTGCCGACTTGCGGATTTCGATCGACCCTGAGCGGCTCGGCTTTGCCGACACCGCCGAACTGATGCTCGAACCCTTGCCGTGGATCGGCCAGGAGCGGGCGGAGACGGCGGCGCGTTTCGGGCTGGGGCTGGAGCAGCCCGGCTACAACCTGTTCGTGCTGGGTGAGGTGGGCAGCGGGCGCTCCTCGCTGCTGCAGCAGCTGATGCAGACGGTGGCGGCGGGCCGCGCCCAGCCGCCGGACCTTTGTTACCTGCACAACTTCGACACGCCGGAGCGCCCGCGCGCGCTGCGCATGCCGGCCGGGCAGGGGCGCCAGCTGCGTCAGCTGATGGCTGCGCTGGTCAAGTCCTTGCAGGTCGAGGTACCCAAACGGCTGGAGGGGCAGGACTTCAAGGCGGGCAGCGAGCGAATTGGAAAAGACGGTCAGGCGCAGAAGGCCGCGGCCTTCACCGAGCTGACGGCGTTTGCCGAGCAGCGCAGTTTTGCCCTGCGCCGCGAGGAAGGCCGGCTGGTTTTCACGATGCGCGGCGACAAGGGTCAGGCGCTGACCGAGAAGGAGGCCGCCGAGCTGCCGCTTGCGCGGCGTGCCGAGTTCGACCGCGCGGAGCACGAGCTGCATGGCGAGATCAACCGCTTCATGGAAAAGACCGCCGCGCTGGAGCGTGTCATGAACGAGGCGCTCGCGGAACTTCGCCGCCAGGCGGTGCGCCCGATGCTCGAGCACGAGCTGCAGGCGATCCGGGTGGGGCTGAAGAAGGGGATCAAGGATTCGGTCAAGCTCGGCGCATACCTCGACCAGGTTGCGCATGACCTGCTGGAAAACGTCGAACTGTTCGAAGTGTTCGAGCCGGACGATGAAAGCCGCCGCGAGGCGCTGGAAGCCGTGCTGCAGCGCTACCGCGTGAACCTGGTGGTGGACAACGAGGCCAGCATGGGCGCGCCGGTGATCGTCGAGAACAACCCGCAGTTTCGCGCCCTGTTCGGCAGCATCGAATACCAGGCCGAAAACGACGTGCTGGTCACCGATTTTTCGCGCATTCGCGCCGGCAGCCTGCTCAAGGCCCATGGCGGCTTCCTGATGCTGCACCTGAGGGATCTGGTGGCCGACCCGCTGGTCTGGGAAAAGCTGCGCCGCTTCCTGCGCAACGGGCGATTGCAGATCGAGGAGCCGGGCACGCTGGCATCCTCGATGGGCGCGGTATCGCTGGAGCCGGAGGCGGTGGATGTGGACGTCAAGATCGTGCTGATCGGGGCCTCGGCGCACTTCTACGAACTGCAGGAGGGCGACCCGGAGTTCTCGCGGCACTTCCGGGTCAAGGTCGATTTTGCCGACAGCTTCATTGCCACCGACGCCACCTACCGTGCCACCGGCATCTTTGTCGCGCACGCCTGCCGCCGGCTGGCCCTGCCGCATTTCTCGGCTGCTGCCGTGGCCCGGCTGGTGGAAGAGACCCATCGCGAGGCCGACGACCGGACCCGTCAGAGCGCCATCTTTGCGCGCACCGAGGCGCTGGTCACCGAGAGTGCTGCGCTGTGCCGTGCGGGCCTGGTCAGCGTGGCGAACGTGGAGGCGGCACTGGCGGCGCGCACCGCGCGGCACGACGCCGTGGCCCAGCGGCTGCGCGAGTCCGTGGCCGAGGGCGACCGGATGATTTCGCTGCAGGGCAGCCGGGTCGGGCAGATCAACGCGCTGACGCAGATCGACCTGGGCGACACCCGCTTCGGCTTTCCGGTACGCGTGACGGCCCGCACCTTTGCCGGCCACGAGGGCGTGGTCAACATCGAACGGGAGGTCGAGCTGTCCGGACCGATTCACGACAAAGGCGTGCTGATTCTGGGCAGCTACCTGTCGGCACTTTTCGGACAGCTGGCGCCGATGGCGCTCAGCGCCTCCATCGTGTTCGAGCAGGAGTACCACTGCGTGGAAGGCGACTCGGCATCCTGTGCCGAGCTGTACGTGCTGCTGTCCAGCCTGTCGGGGCTGCCGCTGCGCCAGGGCGTGGCCGTGACCGGCGCGGTGAACCAGCATGGCGAAGTGCTGCCGGTGGGCGGGCTCAACGAGAAGATCGAGGGGTGGTTTCGCATCTGCGAGCGCGCCGGCCTGGACGGCAGCCACGCGGTGCTGATCCCCGAGCGCAACCGGCGCCACCTGATGCTTGACCGGGACATTCTTGATGCCGTCGAGCGCAGTCTGTTCCAGGTGGTTGCCGTGGGGCATGTGGCCGAGGGCATCGAACTGCTGACGGGCCAGGCGGCCGGTCTGGCGCAGGATATCGATGCCCCACCGGGCAGTGTTCGGGCGCTGGCTGAGCAGACGCTGCGGGACTACCGCCGGGCCTGCCTGCGGGCCGGGCGCGCGCTGCCCGCCCGCAGCTACAGGCGCTGAACCTTCTCGCAGCGTGCCGGCCCGATCCGATTAAGCTCGCGGCATGAAAAGACCGACACCCGAACGCACGCAGGCAGCGCCCGCGAAACCGCGCGCCCCGCAGGGCCGGCCTGCCGGCAGCCCGGCGCACGAGGTCCGCATCATCGGTGGGCTGTGGAAACGCACCCGTATCGCGGTGGCCGATCTGCCCGGGCTGCGGCCCACGCCTGACCGGGTGCGCGAGACGCTGTTCAACTGGCTGGGGCAGGATCTGACCGGCTGGCGCTGCCTGGATGCCTTTGCCGGCACCGGCTCGCTGGGCTTCGAGGCGGCGTCGCGCGGCGCCGCGCAGGTGCGGATGGTGGAGCAGCACGCGGCGCTGGTGCGACAACTGGAGACGGTGCGCGCGCGCCTGGGCGCAACCGCCGTGACGGTGCAGCGCGGCGACGGCCTGGTCGCGCTGCGGCAGGCCGCGCCGGCCAGCCTGGACCTGCTGCTGCTGGACCCGCCGTTCGAAGCGCCGTTGTACGAGCCGCTGCTGTCGGCCTGCAAGCCGGCGATGGCTGACGGCGGCAGCGTCTACCTGGAGGCGCCCAAGCACTGGGACGACGCGGCGCTCGCGCCTTACGGCCTGCGCCTGCACCGGCACCTGAAAGCAGGCGCCGTGCACGCACACCTGCTGCACGCCGCTGCCTGAGTCGCACACCCGCTACCATTGACAGGCCTCGGGCCGAGCGGTGCGAGCCTTCTTCAACCGGCCGAACAACCAGGAGACCCTGCCATGCCGCTGAACGTACTTGCCGTGTATCCCGGCACCTTCGACCCGATCACGCTGGGTCACGAAGACGTGGTGCGCCGCGCCTGCCAGCTGTTCGATCGCGTCATCGTCGCGGTAGCCGCCGGCCACCACAAGAAGGCGCTGTTCACCCCCGAGGAGCGGCTGGAGATGGCGCGCGAAGCGGTGAAAGACTACCCGCAGGTCACCGTGGAAGGCTTTTCTGGCCTGGTGCGTGACTTCGTCGTGGCGCGCGGCGGCAAAGCCATGGTGCGCGGCCTGCGCGCGGTGACCGACTTCGACTACGAATTCCAGCTCGCCGGCATGAACCGCGCGCTGATGCCCGAGGTGGAGACGGTGTTTCTGACGCCCGGCGACAAGTTCCAGTTCATCAGCAGCACGTTTGTGCGGGAGATCGCGCTGCTCGGCGGCGAGGTGGAAAACTTCGTCTCGCCCCATGTGCTGGAGCGCCTGCACGCCAAGGTGCGGGCCGGTGCCCGGCCCTGAATTCGGACAACCGATCGGCTCGACAGGTCTCCGGCCGGCGATTCGGTGATGCGGTCGCTGATCGGGACGATCAATCCAGCGTCTGCGCTGCGCAAATTCGGCGAAACGGCCCGGCTGCCGAATGTCGGATCAGTCCGGGCGATGGTGAGACGGGTGAAGGTGGCAGGGCAGCCGGAAGGCATTTGCCGGGGTCTCGAGATCATTCACCGGTGAATACGGGCCTGCGCTTTTCAAGAAAAGCTCGCAGGCCTTCTGCCTGGTCCTTGCTGATCGCGCACCGAAGGAAGGCGCGGCGCTCTTCCTTCAATGCCGCTTCGAGCGGCTTTTCACCCGCGCCGATGATGCATTGCAGGGCACCGGCAATCGCCAGCGGGGGCTTTTCCGCCAGTTCTCGGGCCAGTTTCGTCGCAGCGGCTTTGAGCGCCGATAGGGGGTGGATCGAATGAACCAGACCGATGCGCAGTGCCTCCGGACCATCGATCTTTCGTGCACGCAGAATCATGTCCAGGGCGTGATCCCTTCCGACGCAGCGCGTCAGTCGAGCACTGCCTCCCCACGCCGGTACCGTTCCCAGATCCATCTCCGGCAAGCCGATGTTTGCTCCCGTGTCTGCCGCCAGGCGAAAGTGGCACGCCAAAGGCAATTCCAGTCCGCCCCCGAGGCAATGGCCGAACAAGGTGGCAACCGAAGGCTTTTCAAGCGCTTCGATGCGTGAGAGCACGCGCAATCGCTGATCGAGTATGGCGTCCCAGCCGCCGCGCGAAGGGCCCTCTTGCAGCATCTGCTTCAGGTCCATGCCGACCGAAAAGTTGGCGTCGCCTTCAGCCGTGAACAAGAGTGCACGAACCGACGGGTCCCCGGCAGCCGATTCGATCGCCTGCTCGAGGGCATCCATGAATGCGAAGCTCATCCGGTTCCAGGGAGCGTCGTCAATGCTCAGCGTCATGACGCCGCCGTCGTGACTGATGCGCAGGGAGGGGTCATTCGCCATGTCGAGCCTCGCTCCGGTTGATGGCCGTAATTGTCAGACTGATGTACGCCGCGCGCATGCGAACGTGCGCTTGTGCAAGCTTGTTGAGGGTATGTCCGGCGAAGCCATCCAGACCGGTCGCCGTTGATGCAGGGCGCCTTTCGGGCATTTGACCGGAGCGTCGCACTAGGCCAGCACCAGAACGCAGTCCCGACGCACCATCGGTCGAGCCAGAGAAATGGCCATCGTCGATTCGCCGCCATGGCGCTTGACGATCTGGTCAAACTGCGCGGCGGCGGCCCCTGTCAGGGCGCGTGCTTTCGCCGCGGCGCGGTCGAAGTGCCACAGTGCGTGCGGCGCGCTGTAGCGCTGCATGCGTTGTCCACGTTGAACGTAAGAAATCGGGCCCAGGGTGGGATGCACGGTGCGTTCGGCGCTTTGGGATACCAGGTGACCGGCGGGCAGGTCCGGATTGGCGTTCACCCACTGGTTGTAAATCGACGCATTGGCCAGCAACTCCGGGCCCCAGTCCTGAAAGATCAGCCGCAGCAGCGGCTCCAGCGTTGGTGCGAGTGCGTCGTCAGTCAGATATTGCGGCGGACAATCGGGAAATTCCCCGTCGATCGTGTTGGCCAGGTTCATTCGCTCCGTCCAGCGATACACATTGGGCGCTGCGTTTTTCATGATCGTGGCCGGGACCGGATCCCGTGCAAGATGGGCATACAGCGGCGCCATCAGGCCGCAATCGGCGATGCTGGGGCGCCCGCCAAGCAGGTAGGGAAAGTGCTGGAAGTGAACATCCAGAACGTCGAGAAGTTCAAGATAGGCGGTTTCCACCAGACCCTGGGTCTCGGCCGTCACGCCAAGACTGGGCAGAAAATTGTTGAAATAGTCCATCAATTTCAGTCCGGCGCTGTTGCGGTCTTCGCGGCTGGGGCCTGAGTAGACGCCTCGACCGAACTCCGCCCGCAGAAACCCCTCCTGCTGGGCACGGTAGCTCCAGCGATAGGACATCGCCGCCGGAAGCAGACCTTCGGAACCGAATGCGCCGATCAGCCATGCCACGGCACATTGCAGCGGTGTTTGCGGGATCATCGATGGCGCGGGATGGTTGGCTTCCAGGTGATCGATCATGTCCGACGTATCCTGGATGATCAGACCATCCGGCGTCTCCATGACAGGCGCAACCCTCAGGCGGATGGCCGGCCTGATGACCTCGCGAAAGCGGTGATGGGGCGGGCACATTTCCCGGAAGGGAACGCCCCGTTTGATCAGGTAGGAACGAATCTTTCCCGTGTACAGGGAGTGGGGTGTGCCCCACAAAGTCCAGGTATCGTCTGTGGCGACGTGTTGCATCGTGTGTCTTTCATGACTGTTTCTGGGTCTGTCCGGCCTCTCGCAGGAGCGCAGTTCGATGCGGATCGTCCTGCGCGCAACCATGGTCCCGAAAGCAGCAGTGTTCTTGCTGCTTTCAGACACTGACCGCGCCGGGCGGCTGATTTGCCGTCGAGGATGAACCCTCTCGGTTCGTCCTGAACATCGTGGAACAGCCCCATGCCGTGCGCGCAATCGCTCCATTGGCCAGGTGTTCCTGACAGGTTCGGAACAACCGGTGCTTTGCGCGTGACTTTGCGAAACTCGCGTGCGACGGCAACGGCTGCCAGGCCTCCGTCGATGATGATCGGGGGTTCCACGGCGGCTATGCGGCCATCGGGGTGTCGGCATGCGGGTGACGCTGGCGAATCATGTCAGCCGCCTTTTCAGCAATCATCATGGTCGGCGCATTGGTGTTGCCGGTGACCACCTGGGGCATCACGGAAGCATCCACGACGCGAAGGCCCTGCAGCCCGTGAACCCGCAGTGAGGCGTCAACCACCGCCATCGGGTCGGTGTCCGGCCCCATCTTGCAGGTACCGACGGGATGGTATTCGGTATCGGAATGTTTGCGCAGGTACTTGGCGATCTGCGCAGGATCATCACGGGCGAGCTGATGGATCAGCTTGCCGCGAAAGGGGGTCAGCGCGGACGACTGAAGGATGTCGTAAGCCATCTCGGTTCCCTTGATCAGGGTCTGCAGATCGTGTGGATCGTTGAGAAATCCGATATCGATGATGGCTTCATCAGAGGGCTTTGCGCTCTTCAGCGTCACGCTGCCACGACTCTTGGGCCGCATGAGTGTCACGTGCAGCGAGAAGCCATGACCCAGGTGTTGTTTGCGGTTGTGGTCGTCAACGATGGCTGTGCACAGGGCAAGCTGAATGTCGGGGTGGTCCGGATTACCTTCAGTGGACATGAAACCCTGCGTTTCCGCGACGTTGCTGGTCAACCAGCCTGTACGCTTGGTTCGCCACTCGAAAAGTGATTTGAGAAGCGCCCATCCACCGCGCAAGGAGACGCCCAGTGTCGCATCGGTACGGGACGTTCGGTGGATCAGGACAGTGGTCACATGATCATGAAGATTCTGGCCCACCCCCGGCAATTCATGCATGACGGAAATGCCATGTTTGCGCAGTTCAGTCGCGGGTCCGATACCTGAAAGCATCAGGATTTGCGGTGAGGCAAACGTGCCTGCACACAGCAGCACCTCGCACCGGGCCGCGAGCTGGCGTGCCGTCCCTTGGTGCTGGTATTCCACGCCGACGACGCGTTTGCCATCAAACAGGAGCCGGTTGGTGTGGGCGCGGGTGATCACGGTCAGGTTTTTGCGGTTCAGATGGGGTGTGACGTAAGCCTTGGCCGCGCTGAAGCGTTCACCGTTCTTTTGAGTCACCTGACTCGGGGACACCCCAAACTGGCGTTCGCCGTTGTAATCCGGGTTGCGAGGCACGCCGGCCTGCTCGCAGGCGCGAATGAAGGCTTCATTGATGGCGCTCGGACTGCGCAAATAGGCGACGTTCAATGGGCCACCCGTACCCCGATAGTCGGTGGAGCCAAAACATTCGTTGTTCTCGGCCCGCCGGAAAAGGGGCAGCACATCCTTGTAGGCCCAGCCCGGGTTGCCCAGCGCGGCCCAGTTGTCATAGTCGCGACGATTTCCCCGGGTATAGACCATGGCGTTGATCGAAGACGAGCCGCCCATCACCTTGCCCCGCGGCTGAAAGCCCTTGCGGCCGCCAAGGCCTTTTTGTGGCACGGTGTTGTAGCCCCATCTGAACATGCCGAGGGGCACGGCCATGGCGAAGCCCAGCGGCGCATGAATCAATGCCGAGGTGTCCGGGCCGCCGGCTTCGAGCAGGCAGACCGAGATGGAGGGATCTTCTGACAAGCGGCCAGCCAGAACCGAGCCGGCGGAGCCGCCGCCGACAATGACGTAATCAAACATGGAGGAGCCTTGAAAAAGTGGGCCGCGGGCGGCTACGCCGACTTGCCTTGCGGCGGCGGGTTGACGACTTCAAAGTCGTCCCGCGTGCGCACCGAGCAGCTCGGGCATGCATAGTCTTGCGGCAGGCTGAGCCAGGGCGTTCCGGGTTTCAGGCCTTCGTGGGCATTGCCCCGCGATTCGTCGTACTTGAAGCCGCATTCGGGGCATTGGTAGGTTGTCATTGCCGGGCTCCATCGGCTGCAGCCTGGAGGCCGAATTTGCGCATCAGGCGGGCCTGCTGACCTGGCTGGAAGTGGATGCGCGAGACGTCTCCCTGGGCCAGTTCGACAACCCGGCGGTCCATGAGCCAGAACCAGAAGGGCGGCAAATAGCAGGCCAGGAACATGCCGAAGTAGCCATTCGGCAGCTGGGGCAAGTTCTCAAAATGGCGCAGTGACTGGTAGCGGCGAGTGGGGTGCGCGTGGTGATCCGAGTGGCGCTGCAGATGGAACGTCACCCAGTTGGAGAAGATGTGATTGCTGTTCCAGGAGTGGTGCGGCTGGCAGACTTCGTAGCGGCCGGGTGCGCGCTCCTTGCGCAGCAGGCCGTAGTGTTCGATGTAGTTGGCAGACGAAAGCTGGAAGTTGGCCCAGAACGCGATGCCGACGATGAAGGGCAAGGCCCCCCAGCCCAGCCAGACCAGCATCACGGTCCAGAGCACCGCGGTTATGGCAGCCGGTTGCAGGACTTCATTGTGCAGTGACCAGACCGGCTGGCCGGTGCGGCCCAGACGATCCTTCTCAATGCGCCAGGCTCGACGCAGGGCACCCGGCATTTCACGGAGCACGAATGTGTAGATGGTTTCGCCCATTCGCGACGATGCTGGATCAGCCGGAGTTGCCACATCGCGGTGGTGGCCGCGGTTGTGTTCAATGAAGAAGTGCCCGTAGCCCGTAGGCGCCAGGATGACTTTGGCCAGCCAGCGCTCGACGGCCGTGTTTTTGTGGCCCAGCTCGTGTCCCAGGTTGATGCCGAAGCCGCTGGCAACACCGGCCGAAAGAACCAAGGCCAACTGGGCATGCCACGGCATCTCGTGGGTCGCGAGAAACCAGACAGATATGATGAAAGACAACCAGAGGATGGGCACAGATGCATAGGTCACGTAGCGGTAGTACTTGTCCGCCTCCAGCGCAGGCACCGCAGATTCGGGTGGGTTGCTGAGGTCTTCTCCCATGATCAGGTCAAGGACGGGGATCAAGCCGTAGTTGACCAGGACCGGCAGCCACGCAACGCGGGGGTCACCGGTCCACATCACGAGCAGGGCCCCCGAGCCGGCGAAGGCGGGCACCAGTATCGACAGGATCCATGCGTATCGCTTGCGGTCACGATACGGCGCTGCTTGCGCGGCGGCGGTGAGTGTGTTCATGTGCGGTCTCCTTTTGGTTGGATGCGCAGTTTCCCTGTAACCCGGCTTGTGAAGCACCGCTAACATTGGCAGACGATCGTCATAAACTTTCAGGCGCCAGTCACTGCACTCCGATGAACGATGTCGCCCCGACGCTGAATACGCCAGCGGTCCACCCGACCTACGTCAAGTTGTTGTGCATGACCATGCGCAATCGGGGGGAAGATCCGGACATCGCCATACAGGCGGCCGGACTGGGTAGCTGGAAAGAGTTGGCGGGTCGGGATGCGTTGGTGGAGCAGCAAGCGGTTGACCGCTTCATCCAGGCGTCGCTGCAGATGACAGGTCGGCCCGCGCTTGCACTGGAACTGGGCGCTGCCATCCAGATATCGGCACATGGCCCCATGGGCTACGCGGCCGCAGCCAGCAAGGACCTGCGACAGGCCCTGCAATCTGCTGTGCGCTATGCACCCATACGCCATGCCTTGTTGCGGTTCCGCCTCCGGGATACCGCCAATGGCGCCGCTTTTGAGATGTTTGAGCGGCTGGATATGGGCGAGTCGCGAGAATTCGTTTGCGCTGTGCTGTTCGTGGTTTTTTTGCGCCTGATGGAATCAGTGGTCGGCCATCCGCTGGATACGATCGATGTCGATCTGCCGTTTCCCGAGCCGACGTGGCGGGGAGAGATCGAAAGGGAGTTTCGCGGACGTTTGCGCTTCAACGCGCCGCGTCTTGCTTTCCATATCAACAACGATTTGCTGGAGCGGCCCTGCATCACCGCCGACTTGCTTGCTCACGAAAAGGCGTGCCTTGAGTGCGAGCGACTGATGGCCCATGCCAGCACGGCAAGCATGGCGCAGAGGGTTCGTGAACTGCTGATGGGCCGCGACGGCCAATTCCCCACGTTGAGCGCAGCTGCACGGTTTTTCAGTGTTTCTTCCAGCACCTTGATCCGCAGGCTGAAAGAAGAGGGCACCAGCTTCCAGGACCTGCTGGACGAACTGCGCAAGGAGCGTGCACTCTGGTACCTGACCCATACGCAATTGACGGTGGAGGACATCGCATCGCGTCTGGGCTATCTGGACACAACGAATTTCAGCCGGACCTTCCGACGCTGGTTCGGAACCACCCCTGGCGAAGCCCGCAGACGTACGGGCGAATCAGGGGGTGACAGGTAGATGGCGGGAATTCAGTTGAATTCCACCATTTCAAAATCGGACTTTGCATAGCCGCACTCCGGGCAGCTCCAGCTGTCGGGTATGTCGCTCCAGCGTGTTCCTGGCGAGAACCCCTCGGCGGGCAGTCCGGCCGCTTCGTCGTATGTGAAGCCGCACAACAGGCAAATCCAGGTGGTAAACGGTTTTTCCATTGATGCAGTTTCGTCGCGGAAGCAGGCAGCATCAACCACCGAAGTTGGCATCCTTTCGTCATTTGTGTTCAAAACCTTCGAGGTCTGCGAACCTGGCCGTGAAGGCCCCTCGAAATGCATGATTCATCCCTCCCTCGAAAAGCTCCACCTGTTTTGCAGGGGAGCTTTTTTCATGGGCGCAAGGCTCGACCTGGATGTTCGCCATCGCACAGACCACGCACCAACCCGTGCTGAAAATCGCATGACGTTGATCGAGTTTTGCCTTGAAGATTGCTTGCGCGACCTGGCGCAGTGCCAGTGATCACTGATCTGACGCATCGCCCATTCAGGAGAAATAGATGAATCGAAATCTGGTTTTCGCGCCACTTGCGGCGCTTGTGCTCAGTGCGTGCGTCGTCGCACCGGTGGGTTCTGGCTATGGAGCGGTCGTGGCACCTGCACTGCCGTCGGTCGTGGTTCTCGGAGCAGAGCCCTACTACTATCAAGGCGGGTATAGCTACTACTACGAAAACAGCAGATGGCGCTACGCCAATTCAAGGTCCGGTCCTTGGATGGATCTCCCCAGGAGTCATTACCCTCGAGAGGTCCGATACGAAGACCGTCGTGGTGGACGGGGCGGAGACCGGGGGTCTGACCGTCAGGATCAACGATAGCCCCGGACCGGCTTCCCATACAGGCTGACTGTCATCCGCTGCATCGGAGAAGGCACGGTCAACATGATGCATCAACATGTGAAGATGACAGAGTTGGACCAAATACTGCGGGACTCGCCTGCTGACGCGGTTCGTGGTTTGGCAAACCGCTCTGCGGGCTCCATCAGCGACATGCCGGGAGCAGTCTGGCGATGAAGGTCGCAGCCGTCATCGTTGTGCTGATAGCCGCAATTGGCGTGGTGACTCTTTGGGCGTTCAGCGTGCCCGGTGGCTCGATATCTCCAGGACTCCTGGTCGGGACGGCGCTGGTCGTCGTTCTGGTTGTCTGGATCGCGGAAGGACGGAGGCGCCATCGTCGGCGCACCCGGTTGTCGGAAATGCGGGGCTCCGCCCTTTGGTAAAACAATTTCCTGGCCCCTGCATTTGATCCGTTATGGCGGTTAGCCGTTTGGATCGGTCAATTTTTGCCCGGCGCCAGCGAATGTGACCCGCTCACAGGCCGCGATCCCCAGAAGTCGAATTGGCGCTTGATGTCAGCCGCTTCCGCCTCAATGGAGTCGGGCTGGGTGTCGTTGGGGCAGTCTTCATGGGCCTTTGGCTGGCTGGCTGGAGGGCCATTTTTGGAGGCAACGCGGGGATCCGGTCGGGCGGAGATGCCATCCCATACGAACGGGTTCCGGAATTTCGGCGGGTCAGGCAGGCAATCGTATTTGTAGATGGGTGGCCACCCCGATTCATAAGGCACGAATGCGATGGTCTGTTCAAACACCAGCGGCTGCCCGGTCGGAGTAGGGGGGAGCGGCGGCAGGGATTCAATGGCTTTCCGTGCGAGAATTTCAGCAATCTCCGAGGTCGACCACTGTGTCTCGACCCTGGTGAGCTTTCCGTCCGGTGCGATCTCGATCAGGAATCGAACGTGGCCTTGTTGCGGTCCTTCTGCCGCCGTTCCCATCATGCTCCGCACCTGTTGTCCCCAGTTGTAACGGTAGCGCTTGCTGTTCTTCAGCGAGTACGTCGACGCCAGTTTCCATTCTTCGTCCGTAGGGGCGGGGGGCGCTGCTATGGTGGCGGGCGTATTTTCCGGCGTCGCAACGGTGGGGCTGGCGATTGCAACCGGTGTGCTGCCGATCGGCGTCACCCCTCGATTCGCGGCGATGACGGAATGGGCGCGTGATCGCCGGTAGGGGTCCAGGAGCGCCGGCTTCGTGGGCTCCCGGCGGGTTGGCTCCGAATGACTGGCCTGCGGTGGTTCGACCGGTTTTTCGATCGGTCTGACCAGGAGCGTTGCCCGCAGGAGCTTTGCAGACGCCGCGACGCCGGGAGGTGCAGGTCTCACTCGGCCCGTCAAAGTCAACAGCAGTCCCGCATGCAGTGACAGGGACAACCCAACGGCCACAAGAAGTCTTGCTCGCACATTTGCCTTGCGTCGTTCTAGACAGGGTGCGACGCAGTGGCCGGCAGTTCCGCACCTTCGACAGAAACCTTCACCTTTCGCACCCCCTGCCACTCATCGGCGTCGAGCCTGAAAGCTAGTTTGACCCTCGCCGGTAGTGGCGCGGCGCAAGACAAGGTGCGAAAAGGCGTCAAACCCTGAGCCGAAAAGGCTTCACTGATTCACCGAGTGGAGCAAGTTCCGAACACCGAAACCCCTCACTTTGAGGGGCAGGCTTTCCCGTCGGGCCCGGTCTGAATGCCCGGCCTGCACTGGCTGTTGATATAGGCCGCCAGATCCCGGGACTCTGCGATGGTGAGCAGTCCGCCGCTGGTATAGGGCATGTTGGCGTGCAGGAAGGCAGAAAGCTTTGCGCTGGCACCACCGGAAGGGGCCATGCCGGCACTGGCGTTGTAGGAATCATTGCCCCACAAAGCAGGGCGGAAGTAGCCGTTTTCGTACCGACCCTGACCCTCGCTGTTGTGGCAGAACGCGCACTTCTGGGTATAGATGGCCTTCCCCTGGACGGGGTCGCCCTTGACGCTGAATGCCGCACTGTTCTCGTTCGGGAATCCGGAAACAGGCGGCTTGCCGGGATGCTTGCGGTAGTACTGCTCGGTCTGCCAGCGCATGTAGGCAACAAGGCCGCTCATGTGCAGGTTGTCGTCACAGTCCTTGCCCGGTTCACACAGCTTCTGGCCATTCATGCTGCGTTCAAAGCAGCCGTTGATCCGGTTTTGCAGGCCGCTGAGCCCTTTTTGGCGCTTCTCTGCGTCAACCCACCAGGCTGCATCGGGATTGCCGCCGCCGTTCAGGTGGCATGACTGGCAATGCTGCTTGTTGCCAACGTATTTCGGTGCGCCATTGGCATTGACCACCTCGTAGGTGTGGGTCGTCACCGCATAGCCGTGCAAGACCTTCGGGTCCGCTTGCGTCTGGCGGTCAGGCGAGACCTTGGTCGGTGGCGCAAGGATCTTGTCGCTGCACGACTCGGACGCCTCGGCACTGACGCAGCGCGCACCCTTGGGTCGGGGCTGGGCGTTGTTGAGCGTAAAGCTGAAGTCGGCGCTGACAAAACGGTTGGGGTTGAGCGTGCGCGACATGACATGGCAGCCCATGCAACTGGACGTGTTTTGCGAAAAAGCCTCCATCGTGGTGTTGCCGAGCAACGCCGGGCGCACATCGAAAACGGTTTTTGGTTTTGCCTTGCCACCGGGCACGGGCCACTGCGTGTTGATCAGCGCATAGTTCGCCAGCGGCGATTGGGCCTGGGCCAGCGCTTTTTGCATGTCGGCGTTGAGCGCCACGACGTTGTTGACCGCCTGCTCGGGTTTGCTGCAGTCAGGGTCTTTGTCGGGAATCGGAATCACGCGGCTGAGTTGCGTGGGCACGCCGTCGGGCGTCTGCTTGTTGGGCGGACAACTTGCGGCAGAGCAAGCCGGGTTGTTCAGCGGCTTCACTGCCGGGTGAAGGGCGGTGACGTTGTCCACCTGCTCGTAGGTTGACCAGATCCACTGCGGCGCTGACGCGGTCCTGGTCATCAAATGCAGACCGGCCAGCCCCATGCGTTTGATCTGGCAGTTGGAGGGTGTATCCACGCCCTTGTCCTCGCACACACAGGCGTCGGTTGCAATGAAGTAATTGGCTTCATCACCGTCCAACTCGCGCCAGGCCGCCTTGACCAGCTGGCTGCCATCGGGGAAATCAATGGAAGCGGCCTTGGCCTGCACGTCGCCTTTGTACAGGCCGCGCTTGACCACATAGTCAAACAAGGGCTTGTTCAGGCGAATCTCGTAGCGCACCAGGCGCCCCTTCTGGTCCTTCAGGCTGGCAGGCAGCGTGCCATCGGCAGGCAGCGCCTGGAGCGTCTGATCGACGACATCGCTGACTTTGGAGGTGCGAATCAGCAGTTTGCCCGCGCCGCCGCACGCAGCTGGAAAGGTCGGGTTGGAGCCCCACGCGGCCGGCCTTGCGCCGCCCGGACGATAGACCTCAAAGGCCTCTTTCCAGGTCTCCCAGACGCGAGGACCACCCGCGTCCAATGGCTGATCAGCAGCCGGCTCGCCGCGCCTGCCCTTGGCTGCCGGCCAGTTGATCGCGATGAATTGTTGCCAGGAAAAAAGGTCCGCAGCGCGCTGAACGGTGTTCTGGTTGGGTTGGGCGAGCGCCCCCTGCACATCCTTGGGAGCCTCGCAGCTCAGCTGGGGTGACGCCAGTGCATCGCAACGCTTGCCGGAGAGCGCAATGGCGGGCCCCGAGTCGCACCTGGAGATACTGCCCGCCGCGGCTGCGCCTGAGCATGCGAAGGCAGCAAGCAGCACGACGAAAAATCGATGCTTCATCAATGACATTCCTTCCTACACCTAACGGGTTGAACGAATCGCTGACTGAATCTTGCCTTTTCTGACCCTTGGAACACGACCCTATCAGGATGTCATTATCGAATCACACCGGTCATATTCACCCCTTCCAGATTTGCACCATCCAGATTTGCCCCGATCAAATTTGCTCCGCTTAAATTGACCTGAAACATATTCGCATTGGTCAAAAAGGCGTATGCCAGAATCGCAGAAGTCAGATTTACTTCGACCAAATATGCATAGCGTAAATCTGCTCCAGTCAAATTGGCGCCGCTCAAGTTGGTGTTCACCAGAGAAAAATTGTACAAACTCTGTAGCGTCAGATCGGCGCCGCTAAGATCGAGATTGGAAAGATTTACACCCGTAAGAACCGCACCAAACAGATTCACACCGGTCAGACTCGCGCCAGTCAGATTTGCGTTGGTCAGATTCGCTCCAAACAGATTCGCGTTCGCCAGATTCGCTGAACTCAGATTTGCGTTGGTCAGATTCGCATTCGTCAGAGTTACACCTGTTAGATTCGAACTGGTCAGATTTGCACCAGATAGATTTGCACCAGTCATAATCGCACCAGCCACATTTGCGTTGGTGAGCGCGGCATTTGCCATATTGGCATTGACAAAATTTGCTGAATTCAAATTTGCCCCGGCTAGATTCCAACCAGACATGTTCAAACCTGCGAAGTTCGCGCCGGCAAGGTCAAGCCCACTAAGGTTGGCATCTGAAAATGTCAAACCGGTCAGATCTGCACCAGACAGCTTCGCACCGGTTAGCTTCGCATCGGTTAGCTTCGCATCGGTTAGCTTCGCACCGGTCAGATTCGCACCCGTCAAATTTGCACCGGTTAGATTCCAACCGGACATGTCCAAGCCTGAAAAATTGACGCCAGTAAGATCAAGCTCGCTAAGATTCTGTTCGGAAAAGTTCGCACCAGTTAGGTTTGCATTTTTCAATATAAGTGATTTCACGATACCATAATTTGGCATGATGACGTTTCTCAAGTCGGCATTCTGTAAATTCGAGCCAGAAATATCTACACCCGCACCTGCATAGCTCTTCAAATCTTGACCCGAAAGAATTGCACTTGTCATATTTGCTTTGCTTAAGAATGCTATCTCGAATATTGCTCCTGTAAGATTTGCGCCGACCAAATCCGCTTCTCTCATGTCTATGAATTCTATAATTGAATAGGACAAATTTGCATACGACAAATTGACACCTTTCCAATTCAAAACATTCACGTCTAAACTAGTAGGTGCCATGCGAGGGTTAAGAATTGCGGAAGAAAGATCACAACCCACGCAGCTACGGGTGGCGTAATAGGTGTTGATGGCTTCTTGTCCTGACAATGGCGGAGCACTGGCAGCCAATCGACTCACGGCAGCTACTGCAGCAGGAGCTGCACCGGGTTGAGCACGGAGAAAATACGGCATGGTTTTTGTCCCGCCGTTGAACATGTGCACCGCATAGTTTCCAGCCGGAATATTGACTGATTTCGGCCCATCTCCTGCTTTCACCCTGAGAAGCTCCGCGCCATCCTTGTCTTTCAGCGCGAGCTCGTGAATGTTTTCACCATCCGCTTCCACTTCAAAGGTGTAAGTGCCTGCGTTGGCAATCTTGTACGGAATGACGTCGTACCCCGCCCCACCGGAATCACCGGCGCCGGCATCGGTTGCATTTTTTGCTTCCAGATTGAGGACGACCACCTTGCCGGGCGTGGCGCAAAGCCTGGCGTTCTGGGCAAAGGCCTTCTCGTGAAGCGCAACGTCGGAGGTTTCGCTGCAGGCTTCCACTGAGCTTCCCCCGCCACAGGCGGCCAGCAACAGCGTTGCGGCCAGCATTGCGGGGATGATCAGCGTTCGCTTGACGGTGTTCTTCATGTGGATGTCCGGTGATAAGAAGGGTTGGCGAGGATTCTGTCATGCGACCCGTACTGCTCGGTCGCGCCGATGAAGCCGAAGGCCTCGGAGTTTGCGGATTCGATTGAAAAAAAGGGAACTGTCATTGATTGGCGTCAAGCCCGCTTGACTTCAGGCGCCAATCGTTTGTCGTGAGGCGTCAATCTTTGAGAAATCCAACGCGGTGTGTCGCTTCGGACGCTGGCGGGTCCACCGTTGGAACCTTCCCCGTCACCCGTTTGACGGCAGCTCGGCGCCCTCGACAAAAAACTTCACCTTTCGCACCCCCTGCCACTCATCGGCGTCGAGCCGGAAGGCCAGTTTGACCCTTGCCGGCAGCGGGTCGGTGTGGCCGAACCAGATGCCGTCGACGGGCTCGCCCTGGTGTCGCAGCTTGAGCGCCAGGTGCTTCTCGCCGACCAGGCGCTGGCTGATCACGTCCACCTCTTCGCTGAACGTGGGCGGCGCAAAACCCTGGCCCCAGACCTCGCGGTGCAACGTCTCGACCAGCTCGATGCGGCGGTATTCGGGCGCCAGCGGGCCGTCGGTCTCGATGCGGCGGGTCAGTGTGGCGGCGTCCAGCCACTCGCTGGCCACCTGGCGCAGCGCGGCGTCGAACACCGCCAGCTGACTCGCATCGATGGTGCAGCCCGCCGCCATCGCATGGCCGCCAAAGCGCAGCAGCACGCCCGGATGGCGCTTGGCCACCAGGTCGAGCGCGTCGCGAAGATGAAAGCCTGTAATAGATCGGCCGGAGCCCTTCAGCTCGTGCTCACGCCCCGGCGCGCCGCTCGCGGCAAAGACAAAGGTCGGCCGGTGCAGCCGGTCCTTCAGGCGCGAGGCAACGATGCCGACCACGCCCTCGTGAAAGCTCGCGTCGTACACGCACAGCGCGGCGGGCGGGGTGGCCTCGATCTGCGTCGCATCGGTTGTACGGTCGCCGGCGACGGTCGCCGTCAGCCGGTCAGCCAGCACCATGGCCTGCTCGCGCATGTCGCCTTCGATGTCGCGGCGCTGGCGGTTGATGGCGTCCAGCGTGCGCGCCAGTTCGTCGGCGCGGCCGGCGTCGTCGGTCAGCAGGCATTCAATGCCCAGCGTCATGTCGGCCAGGCGGCCGGCCGCGTTGATGCGCGGCCCCAGTGCAAAGCCGAAATCGAAGGTGGTGGCCACCGGCGCCTTGCGTCCGGCGGCGCCAAAGAGTGCCGCCATGCCGGCCGGCAGCGAACCGGCGCGCACGCGCTTGAGGCCCTGGGCCACCAGGCGGCGGTTGTTGGCGTCGAGCTTGACGACGTCGGCCACGGTGCCCAGCGCCACCAGCGGCAGCAGGCTGTCCAGCCGCGGTTCGCTCTGTCCGGCAAAGGCTCCGCGCGCGCGCAATTCCGCGCGCAGGGCCATCAGCACATAGAACATCACGCCGACGCCGGCCATGGACTTGCTCTCAAAGCGGCAACCCGGCTGGTTCGGGTTGACGATGACGTCGGCGTCGGGCAGCGCGATGGCGCCCTCGGCCGTGGCGGCCGGCAGGTGGTGGTCGGTGACCAGCACCTGCAACCCCAGCGCGCGCGCCTCGGCCACACCCTCGACGCTGGCAATGCCGTTGTCCACGGTGATCAGCACGTCGGCGCCGCTGTCCTTCACACGACGCGCGATCGGCGGCGTCAGGCCATAGCCGTCCACCACGCGGTCGGGCACCAGATAGCCCACGTGCTGCGCGCCCAGCAGGCGCAGGCCGCGCAGACCCACGGCGCAGGCGGTGGCGCCGTCGCAGTCGTAGTCGGCCACGATGCACAGCTTCTTGCCGGCGGCCATGGCGTCGGCCAGCAGGGTGGCCGCCTGCGCTGCGCCTTTCAGCGTGGCCGGTGGCAGCAGGCGCGCCAATCCATCGTCCAGCTCGTCACTGGCGCTCACGCCGCGCGAGGCGAACAGGCGCGCCAGCAGCGGGTGCACACCCGCTTGCTCCAGCGCCCAGACAGCGCGGGGCGGGACGTCGCGTACTTTTATTTTCATAGCAAAGAAAGACCTTTTGACGCTGGCTGAGTGCCAAAAAGGCTTGAAATTCGGTGAAGAAGACCGGCAGGGGTCCCCTGCCAGCCGCGCACGGTTTCGTCGCCGCACAGTGTGAGTCGTACGTCGTGGCCGGCGCGCAGTCGCGCCAGCAGCGCGGCGCAGGTGCTGTCGTCCACGGCCTGCCAGGTGGCGCGCCAGCGCGGCCAGTCGTGTTTCAACGCGGGGTCTTTCAGGCGCAGCTCCAGGGTCGGCGGCGCGGGCATGGCGCCAGCCGGCTCGTCCAGCGCGCCGGCGCCGCTGATCCAGAACGCGTTGACCGGTACCCGCCGCTGCGCCAGCCGGGCATCGTTGACCGGGTGGTTGTACAGCAGCATCTGCATCTCGCTTTGCAACCGGCGCAGCGGACGCACCCGGTCGGAATGGGGCAGCCAGGGCCCGATGTCGCAGCCGATGACGCGGTCGAGCGAGGCGGTGGGCAGATCGCGCAAGGCCTCGCCGCAGGCCAGCCAGCGCACCGGCTGGTCGCCCGGGCGGGCGTCGTCGCTCTGCAGTTGCAAGCCGTCTTCGGCAAAGTACGGTGCCATCGCGGCCAGCAGCGCTGCGGCTTCTTCGGCCCGCAACTGCAGGTCAGCCGGGTCCTGCAGCAGCACGTGATCCATGCCGATCTGCCAGTGGCAAGGCGTGATCCAGGCCCAGGCCCGACTGCCGGGGTCGATGCCGCGCTGGCGCAGCGCCAGCGCGGCCCAGGGGGCGTGGCCGGGTGCCGCGCGCAGGCCCATCGCGCGGGCCAGCGCGCGTTCGTGCGGCATGTCAGGGCTGGCGGAATCCACCGCTTCGGCTGCGCCGATCTGCAGGCGGTCGAGCAGCTGCTCCAGGTGGGGCAGGCGCAGGCCTTGCAGCTGTCTCTTATACACATCT
>JACSRS010000205.1 GCA_014879655.1 Burkholderiaceae bacterium | reverse complement strand
GGCGAGCTGATGATCTTGCGCGGCTGCGCCTGGATGTCGCGAAAGCGGATCTTTTCGTCTTCGCGGTGCAGGGCCAGGTGGGTGTGGTCGCGGCCGGTGATCTTGCTCAGGGCTTCCCAGGCCTTGACCGCCACGTGACCGTTGGTCTCGGGGGCAAGTTGCAGCACCACCTCACAGGCATCGATGTCGCTTTCGATCTTGGCCAGGCCCTTTGTCGCGCCATCAGTGTGGACCAGGCCGTTGAGTTCCTTGAGCTGATTGACCTCGGTCTGCGTGTTCCAGGCGATGCCCTTGCCGCCATTGCCTACCCTGTCCATCAGCGGCCCCAGCGCGGTGAAGCGGGCATAGGTGTTGGGGTAGTCGCGTTCGACCACGGTCATCTGCGGCGCCGTCTTGCCGGGAATCAGCTCGCACTCGCCCCTCTTCCACTCCCTGACCTCGAAGGGCTGGGCCAGTTCGGCCACGGTGTCGTGCATCAGTGGCGTCAACACCACCTCCTTCTCCACGCCCAGGTGACCGACGCAGACTTCGCTGAGGGCCTTGGCGAAGCCCTTGTAAATCTCCCAGTCGCTCCTGCTTTGCCAGGCTGGATCCACTGCAGTGGACAGTGGGTGAATGAAGGGGTGCATGTCGCTGGTGTTGAGGTCGTTCTTCTCGTACCAGGTGGCGGTAGGCAGCACGATGTCCGAGTACAGGCACGTGGTGCTCATGCGGAAGTCCAGCGTGACCAGCAGGTCGAGCTTGCCTTCGGGGGCGTTGGCGTGCCATTCCACCTCAGTCGGCTTGGCGTCATTCGGTCCGAGGTCCTTGCCCTGCACGCCGTGAGTCGTGCCCAGCAGGTGCTTGAGGAAGTACTCGTGGCCCTTGCCGCTGGAGCCCAGGATGTTGGAGCGCCAGACGAACATGTTGCGTGGCCAGTTCAATGGGTTGTCCGGGTCTTCGCAACTCATGCGCAGCGCGCCGCTTTTGAGCCCATGGACCACGTACTCGCGCGGCTCCATGCCGACGGCGTTGGCGTCCCTCACCACCTGGATCGGGTTGGTCTGCAATTGCGGTGCGCTGGGCAACCAGCCCATGCGTTCGGCACGCACGTTGTAGTCGATCAGGCTGCCACCGAACTTTGATTTGTCGGCCAGCGGCGAGAGAATCTCGTCCACGCCCAGCTTCTCATAGCGCCATTGGTCGGTATGGGCATAGAAAAAGCTGGTGCCATTCATCTGCCGCGGCGGACGCATCCAGTCCAGCGCGAAGGTCAGCGCGGTCCAGCCGGTTTGCGGGCGCAACTTCTCTTGGCCCACATAGTGCGCCCAGCCCCCACCGCTCTGACCGATGCAGCCGCACATCATCAGCATGTTGATGATGCCGCGGTAGTTCATGTCGCTGTGGTACCAATGGTTCATCGCCGCGCCGATAATGACCATGGACTTGCCCTGGGTCTTGTCGGCGTTTTCGGCAAACTGGCGCGCTACCGCGATCACCTGGTCACGCTTGACCCCGGTGATTTTTTCCTGCCAGGCGGGCGTGTAGGGCACATCCTGGTCATAGTCGGTGGCGCCCGTGTCGCCCGGCAGGCCACGATGAACACCGTAATGCGCAACCGTCAGATCGAACACTGTTGCGACCAGCGTGGTGCGTTCCTCGTCGGCGGTCCCCAGCCTGATGCGGCGCACGGGCACCTGACGTAGCAGCAGGTCGTCGGCACCGCCGGATTGCTTGTTGGCGGTGAAGTGGGGTGTGTCAATGCCGCCAAAGTACGGGAAAGCAACCTCGCCAACCACGTATTCGCTGCTTTCACCCTCCGTCAGACTGAGCTTGAGCCGAATCTGCTTGCCGTCGCGTGCTTCCTTGTCCTCCAGGTTCCACTTGCCCGCATCGGTGCGGCCTTCGGCGCCCCAGCGGAAGCCGATGGAACCGTTGGGCAGCACGATTCTGTCGTCCTGATCCAGCGCCACGGTTTTCCACTCGGGGTTGTTGGTCTGATCGAGCTTGCCGTCGAAGTCGCTGGCGCGCAGGTAGCGCCCGGGCACCATGACGGTGCGACCGTCGGGCAAGGTGCGCTCTTCGAGCTGCACCAGGTTGGGCATGTCGGTGTAACGACGTACGTAGTCGTCAAAGTACGACGAGCGCTTGTCGAAGTAGAACTCCTTGAGGATCACGTGGCCCATGGCCATCGCAATGGCGGCGTCCGTGCCCTGCTTGGGGTGCATCCAGAGGTCGCAGAGCTTGCTGATCTCCGCATAGTCGGGCGTGATCGCGACCGTCTTGGCGCCCTTGTAACGGACCTCGGTAAAGAAGTGGGCGTCGGGCGTACGGGTCTGAGGCACGTTGGAGCCCCAGGCGATGATGTAGGTGGAGTTGTACCAATCGGCCGACTCGGGCACATCGGTCTGCTCGCCCCAGACCTGTGGACTGGCCGGCGGCAGATCGCAGTACCAATCGTAGAAACTCAGCGGAACGCCCCCGATCAGACTGAGATAGCGCGCACCAGCGGCGTAGCTGATCATGGACATGGCCGGGATCGGCGAGAAGCCGATCACGCGATCGGGGCCATATTTCTTGATGGTGTAGACGTTGGCTGCAGCGACCAGCTGGTTGACCTCTTCCCAGGTGCTGCGCACCATGCCGCCCAGGCCACGCTGCTGTTGCCAGTCACGACGGGCTTCGGCGTTTTCGACAATGCTGGCCCAGGCGTCAACCGGACTCTTGGCCACCGCCAGCGCGGCGCGCCAGTGCTTGAGCAGCTTACCGCGCACCATGGGGTACTTCACGCGATTGGCCGAGTACAGGTACCAGCTGTAGGAAGCACCGCGCGCGCAGCCGCGTGGCTCGTGATTGGGCAGGTCGGCGCGGGTACGCGGATAGTCGGTCTGCTGGGTTTCCCAGGTGACGATGCCGCCTTTGACGTAGATCTTCCACGAGCAGGAACCGGTGCAGTTCACGCCATGGGTGGAACGCACGATCTTGTCGTGTGCCCAGCGGTTGCGGTAGGCGTCTTCCCAGGTACGGTCTTCGCCCGTGGTGACGCCGTGTGAACCCGAGAAGCTCTCTTTGGGAGCGGAGAAATGGCTCAGGCGATCGAGAAAGTGGCTCATCGTGGGTCTCCGGAAAAATCAGGGGTTCTTGATCTCGGCACCGGCGCGCAGGTAGAACCACCAGTTCAGCACCAGACACAAGGCGTAAAACACGGCAAAGCCGTAGAAGGCCAGCTGTGGTGTGCCGGCCTTGATGTACTGGCCAATCAGCACCGGCGCGATGAAGGCGCCATAGGCCGCGACCGCCGAAGTCCAACCCAGCACGGGGCCAGCCTGTGCGCGATCGAAGATCACGCCAATGGTGCGGAAGGTGGAGCCATTGCCGATGCCGCTGGCGAAGAACAGCACCATGAACAGCCCGAGGAACATCGGGAAGTACTGTTCGGGCGTGGCCGAGCCGTAGGCTTGCATCATCACGTAGCCCACAGCCACTGCGGCAATCGCCATCACGGCCGTGATGATCTGGGTCACGATCGACCCACCGACCTTGTCAGAGATCCAGCCACCGAGCGGCCGCGTCGCGGCACCGACGAAGGGACCAATCCAGGCGTATGTCAGCGCAGACGGCGCGTTGGGGTTCTTGAGCGTGTGTTGCAGCACGCCGGCGGCATCAGGCACATGCTGAAAGCCGAAGATCACGGTGATCGCCAGCGGCAGCGCCATCGAGAAGCCGATGAACGAGCCAAAGGTGACGATGTAAAGCGCCGTCAGCGACCAGGTGTGCCGGTTACCGAAAATGGCGAACTGCTTCTTCACGCCGTCCTTCATTTCACCGAAGGCGGCCAGGCGCATCACGCTCAGCGCCATCACGATGTCCAGCGGGATCGCGACCCACATACTCAGCAGCCCCAGGCCGGTAGGCTTGGGCAGGTAGAGCCAGAGCATGAACACCGTGGGGACGAAGGCAAGGGTGTAGAGGTAGGTGATCTTGGCGAACGCGGTGATCGGGCGACCTGTGGCGGGCGAAACCGTCTTGAGGTTGCTCATGCCGAACCAGCACAAGGCTCCCAGCGGCACCAGCGAAAACACCCAGGCGAAACCGGCGTTCTGAATCCAGGTCGGCGTCCCCGCCACGATCTTGCCGAACAGCCAGCCGCTGTCTTTCACCAGCGTCATGGGCTCACCGCCGAACGCGCCCAGCAGCGGCAGCGTCATCACCAGCGGGATGACAATCTGCATGGTGGTCACGCCAAAGTTGCCCAGACCAGCGTTCAGGCCCAGCGCCGTACCTTGCAGGCGCTTGGGGAAGAAGGTGCTTATGTTGGACATCGAGCTGGCAAAGTTGCCGCCACCCACGCCCGACCACAACGCCATGAGCTGGAAGCTCCACAGCGGCCAATCAGGATGCTGCAGCACGATGCCCGTGCCGATGGCTGGGGCCAGCAGCATGGAGGTGGTCAGGAATATGGTGTTGCGGCCACCCGCCAGGCGGATCAGGAAAGACGCCGGGATACGCATCGTCGCGCCGGAGATGCCGGAGATCGCGGTCAGCGTGAACAGCTCAGCCTGGGAGAAAGGGAAGCCCAGGTTGAGCATCTGCACGGTGATGATTCCCCACATGCCCCAGACCGCGAAGCCGCACAAAAGCGCGGGCACCGAGATCCAGAGATTGCGGTAGGCGATGCGCTTGCCGGTGCTGTTCCAGAAGCCGTCGTCTTCGGGGCGCCAGTCCTGGACATCGGCGCCGGAGGGGGTGATGGTGGTGTTCATGGCGAGTGCCGATCAGAGGTCAGTTCTGCAGAGAGAGGGATTTGCCGGTGCCCAAGACCGGGGTCTTGCGCACCTCGGTCCAGTACATCCAGATCAGCGACACCCACACGACGCCGTACATCAGCATGAACGCACTGGAGCGGACGCCGGTCAGATCCATCAGTACGCCGAACAGGACGGGCAACACGAATCCCCCCAGGCCGCCAGCCAGACCGACAATGCCGCTGATGGCACCAATGTTCTGCGGATAGTCGTCGCTGACGTACTTGAAGACACTGGCTTTGCCGAACGCGAAGGCCACCCCGAGCACCGCCATCAGACCAGTGAAGACATAGACGTTCAGACCGATGTGGAAGGTGGTCGGGCCGTTGACCGTGAGCACGGTGAAGTCAGTTTGCGGATAGGAAAGCAGGAACAGGCAGACCCAACTCACCCACAGCACCCACCAGGTGACGCTGTGTGCACCGTATTTGTCGGACAACACGCCGCCGATGGCGCGCAAAACGCCGCCAGGCAGCGAGAAGCAGGCCGCCAGCAGCGCGGCCACACGGATGTCCAGACCGTATTCGCCAACGTAGTACTGCACCATCCAAAGTGACAGCGCCACATAGCCGCCAAAAACGATGCTGTAGTACTGACAGTACTTGAGCACCTTGGGGTCCTTCAGCGCCCGGAGCTGGTCGCCGAACTTCACGTTGCTGGGCACCAGGTGCGCTGGGTCACTGTGGCTGAACAGCCAGAACAGCACCAAAGTGCCGAGCATGATGGCTGCATAGACCTTTGGCACCATGGCCCAGCCGAAGGCCACCAGCAGCACCGGCGCCACAAATTTGTTGACAGCCGCCCCCGAATTGCCCGCACCGTATACGCCCATGGCCATGCCCTGGCGCTCCCTGGGGAACCAGCGTGCCACATAGGGCGTACCTACCGAAAATGCGCCGCCGGCCAGACCGACGAACAGGCCAATGACAAGGAAGTGCCAGTAACTGGTGGCGTAGCTCATGAGCCAGATGGCCGGCACGGTGATGGCCATCAGGACGGCCAGGACGATGCGGCCGCCGTAGCGATCGGTCCAGATGCCCAGTGGCACCCGCACCAGCGAGCCTGTCAGCACCGGCGTGGCAGTGAGCAGGCCGAACTCGGTGGCGTTGAGGTTCAGCATCTTCTTGATGGGGATACCGATGACGCCAAACATCATCCAGACCATGAAGCAGACCGTGAACGCCAGGGTGCTGACGATCAGCACTGACCAGGCTTTTCTTTCATTTCTCAGCGTGGAGGCCATGTTTTCTCTTTCTGAAAGGCATGGCATGACTGTTGCGCTTTGCAGAAGCGCTGAACATCCGCCGTTGGCATGGACGGCCACGGCAGAAGAACGATGGCCGCAGGCTGCGGCATCGTCCGAAAGAACTAGGGAAGGTCTGCAAAACCTCCCAGCCTGATCCTCCCCAGCGCCAAGCATCCAAGACAATGGTGCCA
>JACSRS010000063.1 GCA_014879655.1 Burkholderiaceae bacterium | reverse complement strand
AGATGTGTATAAGAGACAGGTCGAAAACCGTGGCAACCAGCGCATGGCGCTCATCGCCGGCCTTGCCCAGGCTGATGCGGCGCACCGGCACCTTGCGTACCAGCACGTCTTCCTGCTTGTTGGCATTGAAGTTCGGTGTATCGATGCCACCGAAGTACGGAAAGCCGACATCACCCACGTCGTACTGGGCGTCCTCGCCCTCCATCAGGCTGAGCTTGAGCTTGACGTCGGTGCCGCTGCGAGCTTCCTTGTTTTCCAGGTTCCACTTGCCCTTGTCGGCACGACCTTCGGCGCCCCAGCGAAAACCGATGGAGCCGTTGGGCAGAACGACCTTGTCGTTTTCGTCAATGGCAACGGTCTTCCAATCGGGATTGTTGTCCTGACCGAGTTTGCCGTTGAAGTCGCTGGCGCGAACGTACCGGCCCGGCACCAACACTTTGCGGCCATCGGCCATCGTGCGCTCTTCGAGTTGCACCAGATTGGGCATGTCGGTATAGCGGCGCACATAGTCATCAAAGTACGCGCTGCGCTTGTCAAAGTAAAACTCCTTCAGGATGACGTGGCCCATGGCCATCGCGACAGCAGCGTCCGTGCCCTGCTTGGGGTGCATCCACAGATCGGCCAGCTTGCTGACTTCAGCGTAGTCCGGCGTGATCGCCACGGTCTTGGCACCCTTGTAGCGCACCTCGGTAAAGAAGTGGGCGTCCGGCGTGCGGGTCTGCGGCACGTTGGAACCCCAGGCAATGATGAACGTGGAGTTGTACCAGTCGGCGGACTCGGGCACGTCGGTCTGCTCGCCCCAGACCTGCGGGCTGGAGGGCGGCAGATCGCAATACCAGTCGTAGAAGCTCATGCAGACGCCGCCAATCAGCGACAGATAGCGCGACCCTGCGGCATAGCTGACCATGGACATCGCGGGAATGGGCGAAAAGCCGATCACCCGGTCGGGCCCATATTTCTTGGCGGTGTAGACGTTGGCGCTGGCGATCAGCTGATTGACCTCGTCCCAGGTGCTGCGAACGAACCCGCCCAAGCCGCGCTGCTGTTGCCATTCGCGACGGGCCTCGGTGTTTTCCGCGATGGACGCCCAGGCGTCTACCGGGTTCTTGGCCACCGTCAGCGCAGCGCGCCAGTGCTTGAGCAGGCGTCCGCGCACCAGCGGGTATTTGACCCGGTTGGCGCTGTACAGATACCAGGAGTACGAGGCGCCCCGGGCGCAACCGCGTGGCTCGTGGTTGGGCAAGTCCGCGCGCGTGCGCGGGTAGTCGGTCTGCTGGGTCTCCCAGGTGACGATGCCGCCCTTGACGTAAATCTTCCAGGAGCACGAACCGGTGCAGTTGACACCGTGCGTGCTGCGCACGATCTTGTCGTGGGCCCAGCGGTTGCGATAGGCGTCTTCCCAGGTGCGGTCTTCCGCCGTGGTGACGCCGTGGTCGCCCGAGAACGATTCCTTCGGGCTGGAAAAGTGTGTCAGTCGATCAAGAAAATGACTCATGTGTATCTCCGGAAACAGCTAATAGGTAGTCAAAAAGTCCAGACTGGATCAAGGGTTCTTGATCTCTGAGCCTCCGCGCAGATAGAACCACCAGTTGAGGATCAGGCACAGCGCATAGAACACGGCGAAACCATACATGGCCATTTGTGGTGTACCGGCCTTGACCTGGGCGCCGATCACCACCGGCGCGATGAACGCACCATAGGCGGCGACCGCTGAAGTCCAGCCCAGAACGGGGCCGGCCTGCTGGCGATCAAAGATCACGCCGATGGTTCGGAAGGTGGAACCGTTGCCGATGCCGCTGGCGGCAAACAGCACGACAAACAGCCACATGAAGGTCGAGAAATACTGTTCAGGTGTGGCAGATGCATAGGCCTGCATCATCACGTAACCCACTGCGGCGGAAGCGCCCACCATCACGGCGGAAATCACCTGCGTCACAATGGAACCACCGACCTTGTCGGAAATCCAGCCGCCCACTGGGCGAATCAATGCGCCGACGAACGGGCCGATCCAGGCATAGGTCAGTGCGGATGGCGCGTTCGGATTCTTCAGTGCGTGCTGCATGACGCCGGCGGCATCGGGAATGTGCTGGTAGCCAAAAATTACCGTGATGGCCAGCGGCAAGGCCATCGAAAATCCGATGAACGAGCCGAACGTGACGATATAGAGAATCGTCATGGACCACGTGTGCTTGTTGCGGAAGATCTGGAACTGCTTGGCCACACCCTCCTTCATCGGGCCAAATGCGGCGACCTTCATGATCAACAACGCCAGGATGATGTCCAGCGGAATGGCGACCCACATGTTCAGCAATCCAAGTCCTGTCGGCGCGGGAAGATACAGGTACAGCATGAAGATCGAAGGAACGAACGCCAGCGTATAAAGGTAGGTTATCTTTCCAAAGGCAACGATCGGATTGCCCGTCGCGGGTGAAATCGATTTGAGGTTGTTCATGCCAAACCAGCAAAGCGCTGCCAGCGGCACCAGCGACAGCACCCAGGCAAAGCCTGCGTTCTGGATCCAGGTAGGCGTGCCAGCGGGAATTTTTCCGAAGATCCACCCGCTGTCCTTGATCAAGGTGGTCGGCTCACCACCGAAAGCACCAAAAATTCCCAAGGTCATCACCAACGGAATCACCACTTGCATGGTGGTCACGCCGAAGTTCCCCAGTCCTGCATTGAGTCCCAGCGCGGTGCCCTGCAGCCGCTTCGGAAAGAAGGTGCTGATGTTGGACATCGAGCTGGCAAAGTTGCCGCCGCCCACGCCGGACCAAAGCGCCATCAACTGAAACACCCACAAAGGCCACTCGGGATGCTGCAGGGCAATGCCCGTGCCGATTGCCGGCGCGAGCAGCATGGCCGTGGTCAGAAAAATGGTGTTCCGACCCCCTGCCAAACGGATCAGGAAGGATGCCGGAATCCGCATCGTGGCGCCGGCAATGCCGGCTATCGCTGTCAGCGTAAACAGTTGCGGCTGCGTAAAAGGAAAGCCCAGGTTCAACATCTGAACCGTGATGATTCCCCACATCCCCCAGACGGCGAATCCGCACAACAAAGCCGGGATGGAGATCCAGAGGTTTCTGTAGGCGATCTTCTTGCCCGTACTTTCCCAGTATTGCTCATCCTCCGGCCGCCAATCTTCGACGTCAGGTCCGGTATGGTTTCTTGCATTCATGATGGTTCTCTTTCGTTGTATTTGGCGGCCGGTCAGGCCTTGGCGATAGCTGCCTTGCCACCCATGTAGTCGGCGCGGCGAACCTCCGTCCAGTACATCCAGATCAAGGAGACCCAGACCACGCCATACATCAGCATGAAAGCGCTGGAGCGGATGCCCGTCAGGTCTTGCAGTGCACCGAACATGATGGGCAGGATGAAGCCACCCATGCCGCCGGCCAGGCCGACGATGCCGCTGATCGTTCCGATGTTTTGCGGATAGTCGTCACTGATGTACTTGAAGACACTGGCCTTGCCGAAGGCCCAGGCTATGCCCAGTGCGAACATCAGGAAGGTAAAGGCGTACACGTTCAGGCCAATGTGGAACGTCGTGGGACCATTTGTTGTCAAGACCGTGAAATCAGTTTGCGGATAGGACAGCAGGAACAGGCAGATCCAGCTCACCCACATGACCCACCAGGTCACGCTGTGCGCGCCGTACTTGTCCGACAGGTAGCCGCCAAAAGCCCGCAAAACGCCACCGGGCAACGAGAAGCACGCGGCCAGCAGGGCCGCCACGCGAATATCGAGCCCATATTCACCGATGTAGTACTGCACCATCCACAGCGAGAGCGCAACGTACCCGCCAAAGACGATGCTGTAGTACTGGCAGTACTTCAGTACTTTCGGATCTTTCAGCGCCTTGAGCTGGTCGGTGAACTTGACATGCGACGGCACCAGGTGCTTGGGGTCGCTGGCGCTACCCAGCCAGAACACGAGCAGCGTGCCCAGCATGATGCCGGCGTAGACCTTGGGCACCATGGTCCAGCCAAAAGCGACCACCAGAACCGGAGCGAGAAACTTGTTGACGGCAGCACCCGCGTTGCCGGCGCCGAAAATGCCCATGGCCATGCCCTGACGATTTCGGGGGAACCAGCGCGCGACATAGGGCGTGCCGACGGAAAACGATCCGCCAGCAAGACCCAGCACCAGCCCGATCACCAGAAAGTGCCAATACTGGGTGGCATAAGCCATCATCCAGATCGCTGGAACCGTGACGGCCAACAGAATGGCCATGACGATGCGCCCACCGTATTTGTCAGTCCAGATGCCCAGTGGCACTCGAACCAGTGAACCGCTGAGCACCGGCATCGCCGTCAGCAGGCCGAATTCGGTCGCATTGAGTCCCAGCGTCTTTTTCAGCGGGACGCCGATCACCGCAAACATCATCCAGACCATGAAACAGACCGTGAACGCCAGCGTGCTGACGATCAGGACCGACCAGGCCTTTTTCGAGTTGTTCAGTTCAGAAGCCATGCTGGTTCTCCACAAAATCACCAGCCTCAACTTTGCGGCTAGTGATGCTTGTTGAACATCCGCCGATGGAACACCCGGATCGACCCGGAAGAACGATGGCGGCAGCGACTGCCATCGTTCGAAAGAACTACCCGCTGGCCGAAGGGGTCAGAACTTGATCTAGCTCAAGAAATTCCGCGCTCAGTCGCGTACACGGCAACTTGCACCCGGGAACTGAGATTGAGCTTGCGCAGGATGTGCTGGACGTGAATCTTGACCGTGGTTTCGGCAATTTCCAGGTCCCGGGCAATGACCTTGTTGCTGGCGCCTCGTGAAATCAGCGTCAGGATTTCCATTTCTCGCGCCGAAAGCATCTCCAGCCCAGCCGGTCGCGATCCTGCTGCGCTATGGTCGCCTGGCGAATCCACCAAAGGCGCTGGTACAACATGATGATTGCGAAACGCCGCCACCAGTTTGGTCGTCATCTCCGGACTGACCACCGATTCGCCGCGATAGGATTTGAGAATGGATTCACTCAGGTCTTCGGAATTGATGGTCTTGAGCAGATAGCCGTCGGCCCCTGCTTTCAAGGCGCTTGAGAGATCCTGTTCGTTCTCACTCACCGTGAGCATCAGGATGCGAATACCGGGCGCAACTTCTTTCAGACCCGCGATCGCATCGACTCCGCGTACACCGGGCAGGTGGTTGCCCAGCAGGATCAGGTCGGGCTTCTCCCGCATCAGGCAACGCATGGCTTCACCCGCATCGCCAGCCTCATGCAGCACGACAAAACGTTCGTCCTGCGACAGCAAGGCGACCAGACCTCGGCGAAAGAGCGAGTGGTCGTCAACCACCATCAGACGGATCGGCGCATTCAGCATGGAGTTTTCAGGCAGTCTGACGGACTTCGGCCGCCGGGGTTTCAATCGGGCCCGTGGACGCAGGTCCGGTGTCGGCAATCGGGCTGGCCTCAGCATCTTCGGAGCCGGCAATTTCATCGTTGGCCGACATGTTTGTTGCAATGGGGTGAGCCGGCAGCGTCAATGTGACCGTCGTGCCCTTTCCAGGCATCGAAGCCAGCGCGACATCGGCCCCGATCCGGGCGGCCCGTTCCCGCATGATCTTCAAACCCACATGGGTTTCACCATGCACCGATCCGACGTCGAAGCCGGCGCCATCGTCACTGACGACAAACCGCCAGCGTTGCCCCTTTCGCACGTCGATCCCGACCTGTGTCGCACCCGCGTGTTTGCGTGCGTTGGACAGCGCCTCCTGGATTACATGCAGCACCTGCACCTGCACATCCGGTGGCAGTGGCAGTCCGTGGCCATGGACATCCAGATGGGCCGGCAGACCGGCCTGGTGCTGGAACTTCTGCAGGGTGACCTGCAGCGCCTGCTCAATGTCGTCGGTATTGGTTCGGGTGCGGAAGTGCACCAGCAGTTCACGCACATCGTTGATGCTTTCGCGGACACCGGCGTCGAGTTCATCCAGCGTGCTGCGCACTTTGTCCGCCTGTTCCCGCTGCACCGCGTTTCGCAACAGTTGTACCTGTATCTTCATGAACGCCAGCGACTGAGCGATAGAGTCGTGCAATTCGCGAGCGAGCAAGGCCCGCTCCTCCCCGACCGCTGCTTCTCGTTCGAGCGCAGCCGCGCGTAGGCTCTCCAGCGCGTTGGCCAGGTGGCTGGCCAACGCGTCGAGCAAATCGGTCTCTTCCTTGCTCAGCGTCACCGATCGCCGGAAGAACAGGTCAATTTCTCCCAGCACGCGCTGGTGCAACCGCACGGGCACGCTGACCAGGCTTTCAAAGCCCACGCGAGCGCAGTGACGCACGGGTATCGCATCGTGAGAAACAATGGGTATCACCCGGGTTCTGGCGTCTGCCAGCAGACTTCCGCATGCGCAGGCACCCGCAATCAGACTGCGCTCCTCTTCCAGCATATCCTGCGGGAAACAGTCCGAAGCCAGCATCAGATAGCGCTGGCTGGCGTCGTCCGACCAGCGCACTGCGACCGCGTCGGCTTTCATCACCGAGCGCACCTTCTGCGAAAAGCCGCGGGCCAGTTCATCAATGGTGCTGGCCTCGGATAGAAATGCGCTGACCTCATACAAAGCCGACAGCCGCGCCCGCTGCGCCTCGATGCGCTGTGTCTTGATCTGGACTTGGGCCTCCAGACCGCTATAGAGGGACTGCAACGTCGCTGCCATTCGGTTGAACCCTCCCGCCACCTGGCCGAACTCGTCAGGCGTTTCGACGTCGATGCGTGTCGAAAAATCACGCTCTTCGACCTGCCGCAGCCCCTTTCGCAAGTTGTCCAACGGGTTGATGACGTACATGTAGCCGGTGAACAGCATCACCACCGCCCCCACCAGCGCCAGCGCCATCATGACGAACTGGAACAGGTTCAGGACGGCGGTCAGCCGGGACAACTGCTGCTCGATGGCCAGCACGAACTGGTCGATGGCCGCAACAAACTCCTCCGCGACGCCAATGGTGAGAACGCCCGTCACCGGTGGTTGCGCCAGCCACTGTGCCCTGCGCAATTTCCAAAGGTTCTCGACCTGGCTGAATCGGGCATCGACATCGGAATCCCACGGGACAAACAGCGGACGCTGCGCATCGCCTTTTCTCAGCAGCAACAGGCTTTGGTCAAACGCTGCGACCAGCGCCTGCACCTCGGCATGCGGCGACTGGGACTGCACGGTGCTGACCAGTCGCCAGGTCTGCATGCGCATCCGCCCGGCTTCGTTCACCGCCGCCGCGCCGCCTTCCAATTGCCAGGTCACCCACAGTGTCAGACTGATGGACGCCAGCGCCACCAGCAGCAGGGCGGCGCCAATGCGTGTGAGTTTGGTTGAAAGCGACGCGCTCCGGTTCATGGCGCGAGCGTAACCGTTCGCGCCCGTGATTCAAAATCACGCTGCCGCTTCGAATTTGCCCAACCACCTCTGGCGAAACGATCGAATCGGGGCGGTTTTGCAGGAACCGTTGACACCGCCACCTGTGGGACCGGCGTGGAATTCAACTGGCAACAGTTCGCCGACGCCCGCCGGGAATGAGCCAACAATGGGCACGCTGCCGAACTGCAGCCTGCTCCACACCCATCACTGAAAGACCCCGTCGCTAGGGTAAACCCTAATTTCTGATAAGGTGCCGCTTTCAACAGCGAAAGTCACTTGTGTTCAAACTGATCGAACTGATCAAATCTCTCACCCCCCGCATCGAGTCGTCCCAGGAACGGGACCAGCGCTATCTGAACGAGTCAGTCGACCTCTTGGACCTGGAGCGCCGCATCCGCAAAATCGATGCCCGCGGACAATCTTTTGCCGCCCGACCGGCAATGGCGGCAGGACTTCGCTAACCTCGCCCCGTCATCGCTGGCACCCTGACGGCTGTCCGGTGGTTTCAAACCGAGCCGCGGTCCGACGAGTCCCGTGATGGAGCGTGTGCGATCACATGCGTATTGCATAAGGCCATGAGACGGGCACATAGGGCCCCCTGAAACAGGGATGGAGACCTAGAATTTGTCGCTACCGGACTTTGCTTCGCGTCGAACCGGCGCTGAAAGGAAGCCCGGTACCGGCCCATTAGACTCCAGGAGACTCCATGCCCCAGCCCGTCCTCAACGACCTGCTCGCTTATGTTCAGGACCATGCCGGGGCTGCACTTGCGCAGCTCGCTGAATTTGTTCCGGCGTATTACGAAAACGCAGACCCTGACGAGGTCAGGGATCGCAGCGCGGCCGATTTGTACGCGATCGCCCGCGCGCACTGGCGCTTGCTGGAGACACCAAGAAAAACCGAAAATGCCCGCGTTCGGGTGTTCAACCCGTCCCTGGCCGAAGACGGCTTTGTCAGCGATCACACCGTCATCCAGATTGTCCAGGATGACATGCCTTTTCTGGTGGATTCGGTCACGATGGCGGTCAACCGCAGCGGCCGCACCGCGCACTGGATCGTTCACCCGCTGTTTGCAGTCGAACGGGATGGCAGCGGACGGCTCCTGAAAACCGGCCCTGCAGCACCCGGCGGCGGCCAGGGCACACGCATCGAATCGCTGATTCTGGTCGAATGCGACCGCATCGTCACCGACGCGCACCGCCAGGACCTGGCTGACGAACTGGCACAGGTGTTGGCCGACGTGCGCGCGGCCGTCACCGACTGGCGCGCCATGCTGGAGCGCGTACAGGCCCTCCGCGTCGAATCGTCCCGCCCGCTGCCGGCCATCATCCATCAGCAGGAAGGGATCGAATTCCTGCAATGGCTGGAAGACCGTCACTTCACGTTTCTGGGCGCCCGAAATTACGACCTGATCCGCGAAGGCGACGCCGTCAACCTGGTGGCCCAGCCCGATTCAGGTCTTGGAATCCTGCGCGGCATGGTACAGACCCCGACCAGCCAGCTACCCGCCGAGGCTGTCGGCCTGCTCGACTCGGATCAGCTCGTACTGGTCACCAAAGCGATGACGCGCTCCACCGTGCACCGCCCGGCCTGGCTGGACTACATCGCCGTGAAACGATTCAACGACGAAGGTCAGGTGGTTGGCGAAGCGCGATTCCTGGGCCTGTACACCTCGACGGCATATGCAGCCGCGGTCACGGAGATTCCGCAGGTCCGTATCCGCGCCCGACAGGTGATGACGGATGCAGGTGTGGTCGCCGAAAGCCACACCGCCAAATCGCTGCAGGCCATTCTGGAAGGCTATCCGCGTGACGAACTGTTCCAGATCGACGCCGCCACCCTGAGCCAGCACGCCATGGCGATCCTGCGCTTGCAGGAGCGTCAGCGCACGCGCGTGCTGATGCGGCGCGACCCGTTCGGCCGCTATACCTCGGTTCAGGTTTTCGTTCCGCGCGACCGCTACAACACTGAGATCCGGGTTCGCATCGGTCAGGAGTTGATGACAACGCTGGATGGGCAGTCGCTGGAATTCACGCCGATGCTGACGGACAGCCCGCTGGCACGCATCCACTACTTCGTGCGCGCCCGCGAACTGGCGCCGCAGGATGTCGACCTGCGGGCGCTGGAAGAGCGCATTGCCCGGCTGGCCCAGCGGTGGGAAGACGACTGCACCCAGGAGCTGCTGCACCAGCTCGGCGAGGGCCAGGGGCTGGCGCTGGCGCACCGGTTCGCCAATGCCTTTTCGACCGCGTACCGGGAAGACTTTTCTCCGGCCGTGGGCGCGGAAGACGCGCAGGTGCTGGCCACCCTGACCGAGGGCAACCCGCTTGCCGTCCGCCTGTACCGACCGCTCGATGCGCCGGCCGGCCTGCTCCGCTTCAAGATCTACAGCACCCGCAAGGTGGCACTGTCGGATTCGTTGCCGGTGCTGGAGCACATGGGCGCCCGGGTGATGGACGAACACCCCTATCGGATCGGTCAGAGCGGCGAAGCATCGACGCTCTGGATCCACGACCTGGGCTTGATGCTGCCGGCCGATACCGAGTTTTCCGCGATCCAGACACGCTTCGAAACGCTGTTTTCGCAAGCCTGGCGGGGCGAGGTTGAAAGCGACGACCTCAACCGCCTGTTGCTGAAAACCTCTCTGGACGCTCGCAACATCACCGTTCTGCGCGCATACACCCGCTACTTCAAGCAGCTGGGCCTGCCCTTCAGCCAGAGTTACATCGAGGCCGCACTGAACCGCAACGCTCCGATCGCCCAGGAGATCAGCGCGCTGTTTGCCGCACGGTTCGACCCGTCCTTCGCCGGTGATCGAGACGCCGAGCGCAAGCGGCGCCGGGAGCGCATCGAAGAGCTGCTGGCGGCGGTGGAGAGTCTGGATGACGACCGCATCCTGCGGCAGTTCTATGCCAGCATCGTGGCCACCTTGCGAACCAACGCCTGGCAAAAAACCGCGACCGGCACGCTCAAACCCTACCTGAGCTTCAAGTTCGACCCGCACCGCCTGCCCGGCGTGCCCGAGCCCAAGCCGCTGTTTGAAATCTGGGTCTACAGCACGCGTGTCGAAGGCGTGCACCTGCGCGGCGGCAAGGTCGCACGCGGCGGCCTGCGCTGGTCGGACCGCCGGGAAGACTTCCGCACCGAGGTGCTGGGGCTGGTCAAGGCGCAGCAGGTCAAGAACACCGTCATCGTGCCGGTAGGCTCCAAGGGCGGCTTTGTCGTGAAGAACCCGCCGCCTGCCAGCGACCGGGAGGCATGGATGGCCGAGGGCGTGGCCTGCTACCGCACCTTCCTGTCGGGGCTGCTGGACCTGACCGACAACCTTGTCAAAGGCCAGGTCGTACCCCCGCCCGACGTGGTGCGCCACGACGAGGACGACCCTTATCTGGTCGTCGCTGCCGACAAGGGCACGGCGACCTTTTCCGACATCGCCAACGCGGTCTCCGCCGAATACGGCTTCTGGCTCGGCGACGCCTTTGCGTCGGGCGGCTCTGTCGGGTACGACCACAAGAAAATGGGCATCACGGCGCGCGGTGCCTGGGAGTCGGTCAAGCGGCACTTCCGGTCGCTGGGCGTAGACACCCAGTCGACCCGCTTCAACGTCGCCGGCATCGGCGACATGTCGGGCGACGTCTTCGGCAACGGCATGTTGCTGTCCGAGCACATCGCGCTGGTCGCCGCCTTTGACCACCGCCACATCTTCATCGATCCGGCGCCGGACACAGCCCGCTCCTGGGCCGAGCGCAAGCGCCTGTTCGATCTGCCGCGCTCAAGCTGGGCCGACTATGACAAATCCCTGATCTCCGAAGGCGGCGGCGTCTACCCGCGCGGGGCCAAGTCCATCAAGCTGTCTGCGCAGGCGCGCGCCGTGCTCGGCATTGACGTGGAAGAACTGACGCCGGTCGAATTGCTGCGCGCCATTCTGATGGCGCCGGTCGACCTGCTCTACAACGGCGGCATCGGCACCTATGTGAAGGCGAGTTTCGAGACGCACGCCCAGGTCGGTGACAAGGCCAGCGACGCTTTCCGCGTCAATGGCGCCGAGCTACGCTGCAAGGTGCTCGCCGAAGGCGGAAACCTGGGCGCCACCCAGAACGGTCGCATCGAGTACGCCCAGCACGGTGGGCGCGTCTACACTGACGCCATTGACAACTCGGCCGGTGTGGACTGCTCCGACCATGAAGTCAACATCAAGATCCTGCTCGATCGCGTCGTTGAAGCGGGCGACCTGACGCTCAAGCAACGCAACGATCTGCTCGCTTCGATGACCGATGAAGTCGGCCTGCTGGTGCTGGCGGACAACTACTACCAGACCCAGGCCATCGATGTGGCCCAGCATCGTCAGCTGTATGTGCTCGACGGCCAGCAAAGCCTGATGCAAAAACTCGAAACTGCCGGCCGCCTGAACCGGCAGATCGAGTTTCTGCCCAGCGATGAGGAGATCCTCCGGCGCAAGGCGCACAAGAAGGGCCTGACGGCACCCGAAGGCGCAGTGGTTCTGGCCTACGCAAAGATGGCCGTTTTCGACGATCTGGTAGCCAGCACACTTCCGGACGACCCGCAGTTGCAGGTCACGCTGAAGGCCTATTTCCCGAAGATCCTGAGCGAGCGTTTCGGTGAAGCCATCGAATCGCACCCGCTGAAGCGGGAAATCGTCTCGACCTACATCGCCAATGCGATCCTCAACCGCATGGGCGCCACCTTCGTACATTTCATCGCAACCGAAGCCGCCACCAGCACCGCAGAGGTGGTACGCGGTTACGCACTGGCCCGGGAGATTTTTGAACTGGAGCCGCTGTGGCACCGCATCGACGCGCTGGATCTGCATGTCGCGAGCAATTTACAACTCGACCTGTACGGTCAGCTCACGACCATCGCGCAGCGCGCGACCCGCTGGATGCTGCGGTCGCGGCTGGAGGGCAGCGAACTTCCCTCGCTGATCCAGCGCTACCAGCCCGGCGCGCGCGAATTGCGTGCCAACCTGGGCGCGTGGATGCCGCAGGAAGCCAAGGCGCAATGGCAGGCAGCAATCGGAAAACTCACCGATGCCGGGGTTGAACCCGACCTTGCGCAGAACCTGGCGGCGCTGGCATACATCTTCCCCGCGCTCGACCTCGTTGACCTGGCGCAAATAGCCGGCACCAGCCTGGAAACGGCGGCCTGCACCTACTTTGCCGTCGACGCCGAACTCGGTCTGACCCAATGGCGAAACGAAATCAACCGCCTGCCCACCGACACGCTGTGGCAGACCCAGGCGCGCAGCACGGCGCGGGACGACGTTTATTCGATCGCCTGCCAGATCACGCAAGGCCTGCTGACCCGCAATGACAAACTGGCGACATGGGCTGACGCGAACCGACCGGCCATCGAGCGCCTGCGCCATCTGCGCCACACCATCAGCACCCAGGCGGCCGACCTCGCGCCGGTGTCGGTGGCGCTGCGGGCATTGCGCAATCTGGCCTGAAGCGGCTATTTGGCTGGTGCGGGGGTGCGGCTTTCATAGCCCGACGCCCCCGCCTGTACCGTCACCCGGTTGTAGCGGACGAGGTCGCCGGTGACCGGGTGGTAATAGGCCTCTACGATGCTTCCGTCGTGGTGCACCGCGTAAAACTCGTAGCAGTTGCCATGCGAAACCTTGAACTTGACCAGCGTGAAGTTCTTTTCGCCAAAGATTTCGCGCATCTTCGCTTCGGACAACCACTGGTTTCGCGGCGCCTGGGTGCAGATGATTTTTTCGGCCGGTGAACTCGCCTGGGCGTTGGCCGAAACCATCCAGCCACTGACGCCCAGAAGTGCCAACCCGATCAGACGACGTACCATTTGTTGCCCCTTTGTGTTGCCGGCCAACGACGATCGTCGGCTTTTGCACCGCGATCCTGCGGGTTGCGGATGATGGCCGGCTGAACACGCTCCAGCAGCAGTCACCGGCAAAGCGGTCGAAATTGAGGTGAACCCGAAATTCGGATACCTACCCATGTATCAAAGCCTCGCCCGGTTCAATGACCACCAATCCACCGTGCGTCAAATGCCGACCTGCAGGCCGACCTTCATCGTTTGCGACGTTGGAGCGTGGAACGTGACAGTCACATCTTCGGTATTGCTGGTCGCCGGAATCTGCCGGGCAAGCAGCCCCGCGCCAGTACGCCGGGTCGTCATCAGCTTGGACAGGAGAAGGCCGATCAGGATCGGCAGCCAGCCGCCCTCCGGAATCTTGAGGAGGTTTGAGCCCAGAAATGCGAGGTCGATCGGCAGAAAGCCGAACAGGACGATCCAGTTGCCCGAGACCATGTAAATCTGCCCGCGTGCCTGAGCCGACGTCTGCTCCACCAGCAGCCGCGGCAGCAGGCCACGCTGGACGGCCTGGCGCGTCAGCGATCAGGCGCCCGTGGTCACCGCCTGCGAGGCGATGCAGGTGGCGGCCGTCGCCTGCAGGATCAACGGCACAAGGCCCCAGGACGGCGCCAGGTAGAAAAAATGATGACTACTGATGGTGGGGTCGGCCATCATCAGCGCGCCTGGCCCGAAATAGTTGTTCGTCAGCGCCGGCAGCATAAACGCAAACCACACCTGCCGGATCGGCTTGCGCACGAAGTGTCGCAGGTCAGCGTACAACGCCTCGCCGCCGGTGGCGACCAGAAACAACGCGTACAACACCAGGAAGCCGGCCTGGCCGTTGACAACAAAAAACTCGAAGCCCGTACGGGATTGAAAGCCCGAAGCACCTGAGGCGCCTGCAGGATGCCCGCCAGGATCAGTACGCGGCACCACATCCGATCCTGGTCTCGCTCGGGCTGCGGCAGGGCCAGCAAGGCGAACGTACCGCCCTCGCCCCGGTTGTCGGTCTGCAGCACAAATACCATGTACTTGAACGATATCACCAGCATCAGCGTCCAGAACATCAGTGACAGGATGCCCAGCACCGCCAGCGCGATGACGGCCCTGGAATCGCTGTGCGGCGTGCCCGCAATTGCTCGACAGTTAGCTTCTTTCTGGGCGTCGCGGCCAGCGTTGCTCCCGGTCGATGTCGGCATGGATGAACTCCCGCTGGCGTCGGCTACCGGGCAGCGGCCGCGCGACAGAGCCTTCTTCTGATGCCCGAAGTCCCTTTTCTATCGAAAGACGTCCGTCGGCGTGATCGTCGTGTCGCAGCAAGGGTGCTGAGCACCCTCATTTTTCGCCCGCGCATGGCGCTGGTGGTTGCATATGGCGTGGGTGATGGCGAGATTCTCCATATGGCTGCTGCCGCCTTCGCTGAGTGGCTGGATGTGCTCCAGCGTGGCATCCTCGGGATCCACATGCCCGCCACAAACCCAGCACGGCACCAATCCGTGCAACTGGCGGGCCACGGTCCGGTAAATCTTCAGGCGCGTATGACCCAGCTTGCTCATGAAAAAATTTCGGGCAGGTTTATCTGACCTTGCCCAGCGCTAGACGAAATTCCTCGAGTCGTGCTTCATAGCCGGCTGCGTCGCCGTAGTCCAGAAACCGGTTGTATCGCGAATGGGTGCCCAGAATGCGGTGGGCGTGTTTGATGGGACAGAAGTACTGCTCGGTGCGTGCCAGGATCTCGTTCATGTAACCCATCAGCCCGGCGCCATAAGCGCAATAGGTGCAGTGAAATTTCTCGATGAAGTTGAGGTATCCCAGCTGTTGCCGGTCAAATACGATGTAGTCGGCGCGCCGTACTTTGGTGATGCCGTAAATCGGGAAACAGGACCACTGGTAGAAACTTACAAAAAAGTCCAGCAGCATCAGCGGCAAAACCATGCCGTAGATGATGGGGCCGGTGATCAGGTTCTGCGGACGGTTGGTGACCAGCCAGCGGAAGAAATTTTTCTTGAACTTGCGGTGAGCGGCCCTGACCGTGCGCTCGAACTCCACCCGCTTGCCCTTGATCTGGAAGAACATGCGCGACTCCTGTTCTTGGACCGCGCTGCGCAGATCATCTTCAAGCACGGCCATCTGGGCCAGTATCTGGGTGATTCGATCGTTCATGGAACTCCTGGATGAGGGAATACCCTGGCTCCACCTGCCGTGCCCCTTGCCCCGCATTGTGCCCATGCCCTGGTTTGACATGCAGGGCATCGCTTCAGGTACCGCTGCTGCCCCCAACGCACGGTTGCGGTCGCAACCGGATTCAAGGGTTTGAAGCAGTCGCCGTTCAATCGACGGGGCGACCGCTCAAAAGATTCGGGGATTGCGCCAGGAACTGGGGTTGCACTGATGCATTCAACTGCAAAAGGCAGTCGCCGCTGGCGCGCAGGCCGCGCAAGTTCCTACATCGCCATGTCGCCTCAGCGTGTGCGGAGATGGCCAGATGGCGAACCTGCGCCTGCCGGACGGCGCCGCGCGTCACCGCATGAAAAGCCATCAGCATGCTGAGCACTGCCGCGACCGAAAGCGCCCAGGTCGCAAGTGGTTTCCACCAACGGCCACGAGTCGATTCACCGGGATCAGCCCCGCCGGCGCAGGGTTGGTCGCTGATAACCTTCATCGCAATGGAGACTGGCTTGCGCCCGTCCTACCGGAGAAAAATGATCAGAAGAACAATCAGCAAAATGGTGCCAACACCGATGTACATGAGGGGCTCCCCCGCGCTGCCCATCCTCATCGAGGATGCGTCAACAGACGCAATTGGGTTCATTGAAGCGTCAATTCAGGCCGCCGTCTGTGCCCTGCCCCACGGAAGCCGAGCAGCGGTGACCGGGCCTACCGCACGCGGTAGCGTCCTGTCGTTCGTCGAGCCTGCCAATGTGGCGGCTCCCGCTGCTCACTCCACCGTCACGCTTTTCGCCAGGTTACGAGGCTTGTCGACGTCCGTTCCCCGCGCACAGGCGGTGTGATAGGCCAGCAACTGCAGCGGCACCACGTGCAAGAGGGGGCTGAGCTGGCCGTAGTGCTCGGGCATGCGGATGACATGGATGCCTTCGCTGCTTTCGATGTGGCTGTCGGCGTCGGCCAGCACATAGAGCACGCCGCCGCGGGCGCGCACCTCCTGCATGTTGCTCTTGAGTTTTTCCAGCAGTTCGTCGTTCGGCGCGACCGTGACCACGGGCATCGCACTGGTGACCAGCGCGAGCGGGCCGTGCTTGAGCTCGCCGGCGGGGTAAGCCTCGGCGTGGATGTAGCTGATCTCCTTGAGCTTGAGCGCGCCTTCCAGCGCGATGGGGTAGTGCCGGCCGCGGCCCAAAAACAGCGCGTTCTCCATCTTCGCAAAGTCTTCCGCCCAGCTGATGACCTGCGGCTCCAGCGCCAGCACCGCCGCCAGCGCCACCGGCAGATGCCGCATGGCGGCCAGATGCGCGGCCTCGGCCTCTTCGCTCAACCGTCCCTTAGACTGCGCCAGCGCCAGCGTCAACAGGAAGAGCCCCGCCAGCTGCGTGGTGAAAGCCTTGGTGGAGGCCACGCCGATCTCGACCCCGGCCCGCGTGATGTAGGCCAGCTGGCACTCACGCACCATGGCGCTGGTGGCCACGTTGCAGATGGTCAGCGTGTGCGCCATGCCCAGCGACTGCGCGTGGCGCAGCGCGGCCAGCGTGTCGGCCGTTTCGCCGCTCTGGCTGATGGTGACCACCAGTGTCTTCGGGTCGGGCACCGACTGGCGGTAGCGGTATTCGCTGGCCACCTCGACCTGCGTGGGGATGCGCGCGATCGACTCCAGCCAGTACCGGGCGGTGCAGCCGCTGTAGTAGCTGGTGCCGCAAGCGAGGATCAGCACCTTGTCGATGTCCTTGAAGACGCGCCAGGCGTCGTCGCCAAACAGCTCGGGCACGATGCCTTGCACGCCTTCGAGCGTGTCGGCAATGGCGCGCGGCTGCTCGAAGATTTCCTTTTGCATGTAGTGGCGGTAGGGGCCCAGCTCGGCCGCGCCGCTGTGTGCCAGCACGGTCTTGACCGCACGTGTGACGCGCTGGTGCGCGCGGTCGACGATCCAGTATTTGCCCGGCTGCAGGTCGACCACGTCGCCCTCTTCCAGGTACACGATCTGGTCGGTCACACCAGCCAGCGCCATCGCATCGCTGGCCAGGAAATGCTCGCCATGCTCCTTGCCGACGCCCAGAATCAGCGGTGAACCGGCGCGCGCGCCCACCACGCGGTGCGGCTCGTCTTTGTGGAACGCGGCAATCGCATAGGCGCCCTGGAGCTGCCGTGTCGCCGCCTTCATGGCCTCGAACAGGTCACCGTCGTACAGGCTGTCCACCAGGTGCGAGATCACTTCCGAGTCGGTCTGGCTGGCAAACACATAGCCGCGCGACTGCAACACGGTGCGCAAGGCCTCGTAGTTTTCGATGATGCCGTTGTGCACCAGCGCCACGCGGCCCGCCCGACTAGGCGCATCGTCGCCGGCGCCGTGGCTGAAATGCGGATGGGCGTTGTGCACCGCCGGTGCGCCGTGCGTGGCCCAACGGGTATGCGCAATGCCGGTGCCGCCTTCGATGGCCTCGGCCTTCACCTGCGCCATCAGCTCAGCCACCCGCGAGGTGCTGCGGGCGCGCCGCAGGCCGCCGGTGCGCCGGGCGTCCAGGCTGGCGTCGTGGACCGCGACGCCGCAGGAGTCATAGCCGCGGTATTCGAGCCGCTGCAGGCCCTGAACCAGGATGGGAACGATATTGCGGCTGGAAACCGCGCCGACGATGCCACACATGACGCACTCCTGTTGAAAGCTGCCGCGACTGTAGGCTGAACGCAGGAAAATTATTCATTGATATTTCCATTGAAATACAGAAAAATTTCACCAGTCAAGTAATTTGAACTTTTATTTCTCATTTCTGTAATATATGAAATCAATCGATATCGACGATACCGACCTGCGCCTGCTCGATGCGCTGCAATCTGACGCGGCCATCAGCAACCAGGACCTGGCCGCGCAGGTTCACGTATCGCCGCCCACCTGCCTGCGGCGGGTCAAGCGCCTGCGGGACGCGGGGCTGATCGAGCGACAGATTGCCGTCCTGAGCGCCGACAAGCTGGCGCCTGTGCTGGGCCATGGCCTGTCGGCCATCGTCGAGGTTTCGCTGGATCACCAGGGTGTGGAGCTTCTGGACGCCTTCGAGCAGCGCGTCGCGGCCGACTCTGCCGTCCAACAGTGCTACCGCGTCTCGCCCGGCCCCGACTTCGTGCTGATCGTCCACGTGGCCGACATGCCCGGCTATCAGGCGCTGGCGCAGCGCCTGTTCACCCAGGACGCCAACGTGCGAAACGTGAAGGCCTACTTCAGCCTGAAAAGGGCAAAATTTGAACCAAAAATGGCAATTCCCAGCGTCAAGCGGACCTGATACGCTATTTATTCAGGAGTTTTTCCAGTCTGTTCCGGGATCTGCCAGCGTCAGTTTCCGGTCTTCTTCGCCGGCCGCGCCCAGTTGGCCACGCTGATCAGCTTGCCGCGCACCACGCTCAACGCACCCGGGGGGGTGTCCCTGGTGATGGTCGAGCCACCGCCCACCGTGCCACCCGCACCGATGGTCACCGGCGCCACCAGCACGCTGTTGCTGCCAATGTGCACGTCGGCCTCGATCACCGTGCGGTGCTTGTTGGCGCCGTCGTAATTGGCGGTAATACTGCCCGCGCCGTAGTTCACGCGCTCGCCCACCGTGGCATCGCCCAAATAGGCCAGGTGGTTGGCCTTGGCGCCTGCGGCGAGCGTGGAGTTCTTCACCTCGACAAAATTGCCGATGTGCACGCCCGCGCCCAGTTGGGCACCAGGGCGCAGGCGGGCGAACGGACCGACCAACGCGCCTTCGCCCACCGTGACACCGGCCCTTTCACCGTCGATGTGCGTGAACGGGTGAATCACGGCGCCTGCGGCAATCGTCGCGTTGGCAATGATGCAGTTAGCACCCACCTGCACGCCGTCGCCCAGCTGCACCCGGCCCTCGAAGATGCAGTTCACGTCAATGTCGACGTCCTGCCCGCACGCCAGCGTGCCCCGCACGTCCAGCCGCGCGGGGTCGGCCAGGCGCACGCCCTGCGCCATCAGCGCCTGCGCCTGGCGCAGCTGAAAACCACGTTCCAGCTCGGCCAGCTGCACCGGGCTGTTCACGCCATCGACCTGCAAGCGGTCGGCGATGCAGGTGGCCAGTACCTCGGCACCATCGGCCACGGCGAATTTGACGATGTCGGTCAGGTAGTACTCGCCCTGGCTGTTGTCATTGCGCAGGCGCGCCAGCCAGCCCTTGAGCAGCTGCGTGGGCACGGCCATCACCCCGGAATAGATTTCCCGGATGGCGCGCTGCGCGGCGCTGGCGTCCTTGTGCTCGACGATGGCGAGAACCCGGGCGCCGGCATCAGCCGCCGGGCCGCCGCCCAGGTCGTCGCCGTCCCAGTCCGCATGCGGCGCCTCGCGCACGATGCGGCCGTAGCCGGTCGGGTCGGGCATATCCACCGTCAGCAAGGCCATATGCCGGCCTCCGCACTGCCCGATCAGGCTCTGCAGGGTGTCGGCGGCGATCAGGGGCACATCGCCGTTGAGGATCAGCGTGATGCCGTCACAGGGCAGCAGCGGCGCAGCCTGCTGCACCGCGTGGCCGGTGCCGAGTTGCGGTTCCTGGCGCACGAACTGCATGTCAATACCGGGCGTATCCAGCGCCCAGCGGTGCATTTCTGCTTCGACTTCAGGAGCGCCATGACCGGTGATCACGACGCAGCTGCGCGGCTTCAAACTTGCAACGGTCGCGGTCACATGGTCCAGCAGCGCACGCCCGGCCAGCCGGTGCAACACTTTGGGCAGCCGGCTCTTCATGCGCGTGCCCTTGCCGGCCGCCATGATCACCACATCAACTGAAGTCATAGATTTCCCGCTCCTGAATGCACATAATCCGGTGCACTTCGGGATTATCAATGCCATGAACGGGTTCCCTATCTGGTTCGGCGCCGACTTTGGCTTTGGCTTTGGCTTTGGCTTTGGCTTTGGCTTTGGCTTTGGCTTTGGCTTTGGCTTTGGCTCTGGCGGGTTGGCAGGCGGCCCGGCATCTGCCCATCGCCATATCGGGTGATGCGCCCTGCCAGCAATGCTGGCAGCCTCTCCACTTCCACACCGCCAGCACCCGCATCATGAAAATCGCCTTCACCTCCTGCATGGACGCCGAGCGCGTACCCCGGCAACCCGTGTGGCAGGCCATTCAAAACGAAAACCCCGACGTATTACTGCTGCTCGGCGACCAGATCTACATGGACTGGGGCCTTTCACTGGGGCGCGTGCCGAAGTGGAAGAAAGTCATCGAGCGCAAAGGCGAAAAAGGCCTGCGTCTGTTCGCCCAGGAGATGCATCGCCGCTACGGCCTGCAATGGCAGGTGCCAGAGTTTCAGGCTCTGATGCGCTGGTTTGTCGGTAATCGCCCGCCCGCCCAACTGCAAGTCACCTGGGACGAGCACGACATGGCCTGGAACAACGCCTATGGCGAAGGCGTGGATGGCAATGGCCATGACGATCGCACTGTGCCGGGCGCCGTCAAGGCCGTGGCCCAGCGCTTGTTCCATCAATTTGTGGGCGTGCTGCGCGACCCGGCATCCCCCAGCAGCTACCCGCCGCTGGACCTGCCCGCCGACCTGATCAGCCTGCCCGCCCCGACCCAGGGCATCGAAGGGGCGCCATTCGAGGTGAACGGTGTGCGCCTGGTGGTGCTGGACGAACGCAGCTACCGCACCCACCGCGACCACCCCGACAGCGCCGCACCCCAGGCCCGGTTGCTGGGGCCTGCACAACAAGCCATGCTGTTTGACGCATTGGGTCAGGCCGATTTGACGGTGGTGGCGGGCTCATCACCGCTTCGACATGGCTACCTGCTGGGCCACCAAGGCTGGGCTGCGCCGCCAGACGCCAGCGGGCGCACGCGCGACTACCCCGACTACCAAGCCTTTCAGGACGCTGCCAGTGCCAGCGGCAAGGCGGTGTTGTACCTGGCGGGCGACATCCACAAGAACGCTTGGGGCGGCCAAATCGGCAGCAGCCCCATCGTGCAGGCTGTGTCATCTGGGGCTGCATTGGGCAATATGTTTTTGAAGCGGTTTGACCCGTGCTACGGTGTCGTTACCGTGAGCCCGGATGCCGGAGGGGGCGCCGTCGAGGTGGCGCTGAAGCGCTTGGACACCCTGCCCCCCACCCCCGACAACCCCAGTGTGGACAGCCTGCGGGTGCTTCGATACGGGCGCGCAGGCTGGGAAGGCGCCATCCCCGCCGCCGATGGCGACGCCGTGCGGTTTGAAGGCACCGCCTCGCTGGACCGCGACATGAGCGTGCTGTGCCTGCGTGGCCGCACACGAAAATTTTCAAGAACTTCTGTCGCGCTGGAATTCGACGGCAACAACTTCGAAACCCTGTACCACGGCGATCCGGCGGAAACCGAAGACGAATATGCCGAAGTGGTCCGTTTTTCGCCTGCTCCTGATGGATTGCGCATGCAGGCATTGCGCAGCTACAACAACTCCGACCCCCAAACCATATTGCTGCGTGAAGCGTTTGAGCGGGCGCAACAAAATGGCCGCCCGGCCGTGGTGCTGTACGTGCACGGCTTTGGCAAGAGCTTTGCCGACGGTGTGGGTCAAGGGTTGGCTTTGTCTAAAAAATACGAGGTCGAAACCGTGCCGGTGAGCTGGTCTGCCGGAGAGACCCAAGATCACAGTGGCCTTCTGAAGTTGTTGGGCTCGGTGTTGCAAGGACAGGAGGAAGCCGAAGACTTCTGGACCACCGGTCGACTTCGCAATGCCGTGCTGGCTTTCGGGCAAGTTGGCATGGGCTACTCGGAAATCCGCAAAGTCATCGTGGTGCGCAGCCTGGGCGCGCTACCCTTCTTCGGTGCCATGAGCACGTTCAGATCGCCAACTGGCCTGCATGACTATGGGTGGGGGGGCCGGCCACCGCACCAGGTGATCGACCGCCTGGTGCTTTCAGCCGCCGCAGTGCCCGTCAACGACCACGCCAAGTGGCTGGACTATTGGGGCATTCCAACCTGCGTCACGATCAATCGGGATGATGCCAAGCTCAAGATCTACAACTGGCTGGAGCTCAAGCAGGTGCCCCTGGGCATGAGCGAGCCTGTGCTGCATCGGCTGGCCCTGTGCGCGCGCTATTTCGATTGCACGCAGCTGCCCGGCATCGGTTTGGACCACGACTACCTGCTGCGCGACCAGTTGCCCCCCGCCTTGGAGGCACTGAACCGCGCCATGGTGCGCGGTGAGACCATGGACCCGCCGTTCAACGGTTTCAGCGCTTCCCCAGGGCATGGGAATTATTATCAGGCCACCAATGTCTGACGCCGAACCCGTCAGCGTCGCGCTGGTCGAAGACGAGCCCAGCACGCGCGAGCGGCTGGAGCGGGTCATCCGCGCCAACCCGCAGCTCAGCCTGCTGCACACGTCGGGCCGGGCGACCGACATCCGGGACTGGCTGGACGACCACGCGGTGGACGTGCTGCTGGTGGACCTGGGGCTGCCAGACGGCTCGGGCATCGACGTGATCCACCATTGCCAGCGCGTGCAGCCGGCCTGCGAGATCATGGTCATCACCATGTTCGGCGACGAGGCGCACATGATGAAAGCCTTTGGCGCCGGTGCCCGGGGCTACCTGCTGAAGGATGGCACCGAGGCCGACCTGGCCGCCCACATCATGAACCTGCGCAACGGCGGATCGCCGATGTCGCCCATCATTGCCCGCCAGTTGCTGGTGCGGCTCGGCCCGCAACCGCCCACGCCGGCCACCGCAGACGTTCTTTCGCCCAAGGAAGGGGAAGTGCTGGGTCTGCTGGCCCGGGGTTTCAGCTATCAGGAAACGGCCAGGCTGCTCGGCATTTCCGTGCACACGGTACACAGCCACGTGCGCAACATCTACGGCAAGCTCAGTGTGAAGTCCAAGACCGAAGCCATTTACGAGGCCCGCCAGCTCGGGCTGTTGAAGCCTTGACCCGCTGGCACTGCACCGGCGTCAGGTGGCTCACGGGGCTCGCCATGCTGCTGGCGCTGACCGGTGTTTTCGCCGCGACGGCCACACGGGCGGACAGCACGCCCGAAACGCGTGACGAACCTGGCGCCTCGGAAACGCAGGGCGTTACCATCCTGCGCCGCGCCCAGGCCTTGCTGGAGCCCCGCGGAAAGCCGGCAGTGGAGCGCGCCGTTACGCTGTCGCACCGCTGGGACGAAGCCTTTCCCGCCACCGGCGGCACCGCAACGTACCGGATCGAATTGCCACCCCGGCAGGGCGACGCGCCGTTGGCCCTGCTGTTCTCGCGCGTGGGCAACCAGGTGCGCGTCAGCGTCAATGGCGACGTGCGCATGGTCCGCGGCGAGCTGGGTGACCCGCAACACGATGCGGCCAAAACGGTGCACTTGGCCGAAATACCACCGGAACTGCTCAAGACGGACGCGGCGAACACGCTGGAGATCAAGACCACCGTGCAGCCGTCGCGCTGGGGCGGTTTGTCCACGGTGCAATACGGCCCGGCCGAGGTGCTGCGCGAGGAATTCGAATCGCAACGCAACTGGCGTTATTCCTCGGCGCTGGCGTTCTGTATCGCTTTTGCCTTGATGGGCCTGATGGCGCTGGCGCTGTGGGCGCGCCTGCGCGACCCCTTGTTTGCCTGTTTCGCTGCCGCTTCTTTCTTGGGCATCTTCCGCAATCTGGACCGCATCTGGGCCGACGTACCAGTGCCATGGCCCGCGTGGGGTATGGTGGTCGCCACGGCCTACGCCTGGCATCTGGCCCTGATGTGCCTCTTTTCGCTGCTGGCCCTGAATCTGCAGCGGCACTGGGCCGCGCGCGCCGTGCTGGCGTACCTGCCGCTGTCGCTGATGCTGGTGGTGGTCGCTTTTGGCCGGCCCTGGCCGCTCGCCTGGACACTGGCGCTGGCGGCCCTGGGTCCGCTCGGCCTGATCACCTGGGTGCTGGTGCTGCGCACGGCGGCAAGGCCCGGCAACGGGTACCGAACAACCGCCATGGTGCTGGCCGTCGCCGGCGGTGCGGCACTGCTGGCCGGCGCCCACGACCTGGGCTGGGTCCGCATCGGCCTGGGCGAGCGCTCGCGCTACTCACTCACGCCGCATGCCATGTTCTTTTTTGTGGTGATCATGGCCGGCATCATCGTGGACCGCTACACGCGCAGCGCCCGGCACCTGAAAGCACTCAACCAGACGCTGGAGACCCGCATTCAGGCCAAGGAGCAGGAGCTGCATCAGGCCTTCGATGATCTGGAGGCCCAGCGCTCGGCGCAGGCCACTGCGGCAGAGCGCCAGCGCATCATGCGCGACCTGCACGACGGCGTCGGCGCCCAGCTGGTGGGCCTGCTCAACCTGGTCAAGCAACCGGGCGCACCACCCGAAGTGCTGGAAGAGCAGGTCAAGGCAGCGCTGGACGAAATGCGCCTGGCGGTGGACTCCATGCAGATCAGCCACGGCGACCTCACCACCGCGCTGGCCACCCTGCGCTACCGCGTGCAACCCCGGCTGCAAGCTGCAGGTTTGACCCTGCATTGGGACGTGCAGGAGCTGCCGGTGCTGCCCGCCCTGGGCGCCAGCGCCGTGTTGCAGGTGCAGCGCATCATGCTGGAGGCGTTGACCAATGTGCTCAAGCACGCCCATGCGAGCGCCGTGTGGGTGCAATGCGAGCCGGTACCAGACGTTTCGACGTCGGGCACTGATACGCCCTGCGGCATCCGGCTCACCATTGCCGATGACGGCAAAGGCCTGCCCGCTACAGATACTGCCAGCGACGGCCCGGCAGGGCGGACCGGCCCGACGCCGATCGCAGCGCCCGCCGGCGAAGGCCTGGCGAGCATGCGAGCACGCGCCAAGTCCATCGGCGGCGCGCTGGAGATTTCACCGCGCAGCGGCGGCGGCACGCAGGTGCAGTTGCGCTGGCCGGCCTGACGGGTGGTTGCCCCGGCGGCTGCGCCGTGACCGGTGATGATCTGCGGCATCAACCCTGCGGCGTTCCCGGTCACACGCGCCGGCACGGCGCGCGCGGCCCATCGGTGCAACACTTCGGGCAGCTGGATGGGGATGTCCATGCGCGCACACTTGCCGGCAGCCAGGATGTCCCCCACCGGCAAAACCATCCAGGAATTCCCGATTGCTGCCATGAAACTGATCGCCCGTCTGCTCCGCCTCATCAGCCTGTGCGTGCTGGCGCTGGCGCTGGGCGCCTGCAGCGCGCTCAAGCTGGGCTACGGCCAGCTACCCGAGCTGAGCTACTGGTGGATCGACGCCTACATCGACACCAGCGACGCCCAGTCGCCCCAGTTGCGCCGCGAGCTCGACAGCCTTCTCGCCTGGCACCGCGCGCAAGAGCTGCCGCGCACGGTGCGCCTGCTGCAGCAGATGCAGGCGCTCGCGCCCGACAACCTGACGGCCGAGCAGACCTGCGCCGTGTTCGATGGCGTGCGCGAACGCTACCTGGCGCTGCAGACCCGCGCCGAAGCGCCGGCGCTGTGGCTGGCCCAATCGCTCAGCCCCGCGCAGATCGCACACATGGCGCGCAAGTTTGAGAAGAACAATGCCGAGTGGCGCAGCGATTGGCTCGACGGCACACCACAGGAGCGCCTGAAGCGCCGCGAAAAGCTCGCCACCAGCCGCGCAGAAATGTTCTACGGAAAGCTGAACGACGCCCAGCAGGCTGCGCTGCGCGCCGAACTGGCCCAGTCCGCGATGAACCCCGAACTGATGTGGAAGGAGCGCCAGCGCCGCCAGCAGGACATGATCCGCACCGTGACACTGCTGTCTGCCACACCCGCCATGCAGCCCGAAGCCGCCCGCGGCACGCTCAACGCCATGCTCACCCGGCTGAGCGCCTCACCCGACCCGGCCTGGCGCGCCTACAGCGAAACCACCATGCGCGAGGCCTGCGCCAGCTTTGCGCGCCTGCACAACCTGGCCACGCCCGCCCAGCGCGAGCGCGCGACGCAAAAGCTCAAGGGCTACGAGGACGACCTGCGCGCACTGATGGCCCAACCGGCCTGAACCGGCAAGGCCGGCAGCCCCGGACAAAACCCCGCGACAATAGGCGGTTTGCCGCCCCACCCCCTGCGGACGGCCTGACAGGCGCCATCCAGCCGGATGCCGCCCCACTGCAAACCGACACCATGGCTGGCCACAACTATCTGCAAGAAACCCGGCGCCGCCGGACTTTTGCCATCATCTCCCACCCCGACGCGGGCAAGACCACGCTGACCGAGAAGCTGCTGCTGTTCTCCGGCGCGATCCAGATCGCCGGCTCGGTGAAGGCGCGCAAGGCCAGCCGGCACGCCACCAGCGACTGGATGGAAATTGAAAAGCAGCGCGGCATCTCGGTGGCCAGCTCGGTGATGCAGATGCTGTACCGCGACCATGTGGTGAACCTGCTCGACACCCCCGGTCACAAGGACTTCTCGGAAGACACCTACCGCGTGCTCACCGCCGTGGACTCCGCGCTGATGGTGATCGACGCGGCCAACGGCGTCGAGGCGCAGACGCGCCGCCTGATCGAGGTCTGCCGCCAGCGCGACACGCCCATCATCACCTTCGTCAACAAG
>JACSRS010000191.1 GCA_014879655.1 Burkholderiaceae bacterium | reverse complement strand
AGCTCAATTGGCAGAGCGTCGGTCTCCAAAACCGAAGGTTGTAGGTTCGATTCCTACTGCCCCTGCCACCTGAAAAGTGGCCCCATAAGCCCGCCAGAGCCCTGGCGGGCTTCAGCGTCTTGAAGGACGCGTGAAATCAACCGCTGAAAAGCACGGGATCCGCCAAAAAATGGCTTCTACACAACCAGTCGACACCGTCAACACCACTGCCGACAAGGCCAAGCTTGCCGTGGCGGTGGCTTTGGTCCTGGCGGCGCTCGCGGCGTTCTATCTGCTGGGTAAACAAGGTCCCGTCGCCCAATGGGGCGGCCTGATTGCCGGCATGGGCGCGGCGCTGGTCGTGTTCTTTACCTCGGAGCCGGGCAAGGAACTGGTGGCGTTCGGGCGTGATTCCTGGCGAGAGGTCAAGAAAGTTGTCTGGCCTGCCCGCAAAGAGGCGATCCAGATGACGGCCTACGTATTCGGCTTTGTTGTCATCATGGCGCTGTTTCTCTGGTTGACTGACAAGACGCTTGAATGGGTCTTCTACGACCTGTTGCTGGGCTGGAGGAAATGATGACCGACGCAATTGAATCGCTGACGGCAACGCCGGCCAACCCCGACTTGCGATGGTATGTGGTCCATGCCTACTCAGGCATGGAGAAGGCTGTCGAGCGCAACATCACCGAACGCATCAACCGGGCCGGCATGCAGGACAAGTTCGGGCGCATTCTGGTTCCGACCGAAGAGGTGGTGGAAGTCAAGAACGGCCAGAAGAAGACGGCCGAGCGCAAGTTCTTCCCGGGCTATGTGCTGGTGCAGATGGTCATGGATGACGACACCTGGCATCTGGTCAAGCACACCAACAAGGTCACCGGTTTTGTCGGTGGCGCGAAGAACCGGCCGACGCCGATTTCCGACGATGACGTGCGGAAAATCGTCAGCCAGATGCAGGAAGGTACAGAAAAGCCCCGGCACAAGGTCGAGTTCGAAGTCGGCGAGTATGTGCGGGTCAAGGAAGGCCCATTCACCGATTTCAATGGCACGCTCGAAGAAGTCAATTACGAAAAAAACAAGGTTCGCGTCTCTGTCACGATTTTTGGTCGTGCCACACCTGTCGAACTGGAATTCAGCCAGGTCGAAAAGACCTGACTTTTCAAGCTGCGCTTTCCGACTCGGCGCAGCTCTTTTGAATCTTCCGAGTCGTCACCCCCGGGGAGCTGCTGCTCTGTGAGCGACAGCGTTTGTACCCGCAAGGAGTAAAAAACCATGGCGAAAAAAATCGTCGGTTTTGTCAAGCTGCAAGTGCCGGCAGGCAAAGCCAATCCTTCCCCTCCGATCGGTCCGGCGCTGGGTCAGCGCGGCCTGAACATCATGGAGTTCTGCAAGGCGTTCAACGCCCAGACCCAAGGCGTTGAGCCGGGTCTGCCGCTGCCGGTGGTGATCACCGCTTTTGCAGACAAGAGCTTCACCTTCATCATCAAGACGCCGCCCGCAACGACCTTGATCAAGAAGGCCATCAAGCTGGACAAGGGCTCCGCAAAGCCCCATACCGACAAGGTCGGCAAGATCACTCGGGCCCAGCTCGAAGAAATCGCAAAGACCAAGATGAAAGACATGACGGCGGCCGATCTGGACGCTGCAGTTCGCACCATTGCGGGCTCGGCCCGTTCGATGGGCGTGAATGTGGAGGGTGTGTAAATGTCCAAGCTGACCAAGAAACAAAAGGCCCTGCAGGGCAAGGTTGACAGCAACCGCCTGTACCCGCTGGGTGATGCGCTGGGCATCGTCAAGGAATGCGCGACCGCGAAGTTCGACGAGTCCATCGATGTGGCCGTGCAGCTTGGCGTCGACGCCAAGAAGTCCGACCAGGTCGTTCGCGGCGCTGTCGTGTTGCCCAACGGTACCGGCAAGACCACGCGTGTTGCGGTCTTTGCACAGGGCGCGAAAGCTGAAGAAGCCAAGGCCGCCGGTGCCGACATCGTCGGCATGGACGATCTGGCTGCGATGGTGAAGGCGGGCGACATGCCCTTTGACGTCGTCATTGCCGCCCCGGACGCAATGCGTGTGGTGGGCACCTTGGGTCAGATTCTGGGTCCGCGCGGTTTGATGCCCAACCCTAAGGTCGGGACCGTGACGCCAGACGTCGCGACCGCTGTGAAGAACGCCAAGGCCGGTCAGGTGCAGTTCCGCGTCGACAAGGCCGGCATCGTGCATTCCACGATCGGTCGCCGCTCGTTCGAGTCGGACAAGCTGCAGGCCAACCTGGCTGCCTTGGTGGATGCGCTGAACAAGGCCAAGCCGGCCTCCAGCAAAGGCGTCTACCTGCGCAAGGTGGCTGTTTCGTCGACCATGGGTGTGGGGGTCCGCGTTGACACCCAGTCCATCACGGTGTAACTGAAAGATTTGGGCGGCGCGAAAGTGCCGTCCGAAGTGGTGGGCCGCGCGGGCGAAAACCTTGCGCGGGCCATCCAAGACCGTTGGCGCGCAGGTAACTGCGCTTAATCCGTCAAAGGCCAACGCAGATGGCGATCCCGCTGCTGAGGAATTCGTTCCGAACGGTTGGTCGCTGCAATGAGGCGTGCTGCAGGGTTTCGACCCGGTGGCACATTGATAAGGAGTAGACCTTGAGTCTGAATCGCAGTGAGAAAGAAGCGGTCATTTCTGAAGTGACCAGCCTCGCCGCAAAAGCTCAAACGCTTGTGATGGCGGAATACCGCGGCATCACGGTCGCTGCCATGACCAAACTGCGCTCCGACGCGCGCAGCAAAGGTGTGAGCCTGAGCGTGTTGAAAAACACACTGGCCCGCCGTGCTGTTGCCGGAAGCGCTTTTGAAGTCGTGGCCGACCAGATGACCGGTCCGCTGATCTATGGGTTCTCCGAAGACGCTGTGGCAGCCGCGAAAGTGGTTTCCGAGTTCGCAAAGACCAACGAAAAGCTGGTCATTCGCGGCGGTGCCTTCGCAGGAAAGGCCCTGGACGTCAACGGCGTGAAGCAACTGGCCAACATTCCTTCCAAGGAAGTGTTGCTGGCGCAGCTGCTGGGCTTGATGCAATCGCCCATTTCGCGTACAGCCCGCGTGCTGTCCGCACTGGCCGAGAAAAAAGGCGAAGCGCAGGCGGCCTGAGTCCCGCCTGCAATCCCGAAAACCAACTTGTTAGGAAGAAAAAATGGCATTCGATAAAGACGCATTTCTGACCGCGCTTGACAGCATGACGGTCCTGGAACTCAACGACCTGGTGAAAGCCATCGAAGAGAAATTTGGCGTCAGCGCCGCCGCCATGGCTGCACCCGCAGCTGGTGGCGCAGCGCCTGCCGCTGCCGCTGAAGAGCAGACTGAATTCAACGTCGTGCTGCTGGAAGCCGGCGCGAACAAGGTGTCGGTCATCAAGGCCGTGCGTGAAATCACCGGTCTGGGCCTGAAAGAAGCCAAAGACATGGTTGATGGCGCGCCCAAGGCCGTCAAGGAAGCTGTGTCCAAGGCCGATGCCGAGGCCGCCAAGAAGAAGCTGGAAGAAGCCGGCGCCAAGGTCGAACTCAAGTAATTGCGTTCGATCTGAAAGGCTGGAGGTCCGAACGGGCTTCCAGCCTTTGGTGCTTACAGAGCACAGTCAAAAGCTGCCGGTATTCCAGCGCTTTTGAGTGTTTTCTGAACCCGACTGCAGAAAACGACTTGGTTCGGGTTGCGTGCAATGCGCAACCGTCCGCCAATGGTTGGTAGAGGCCAGCCACCAAGCAGTTCGAGCGAGCCGCTCGAAACCCCAGTCGCCAAAGACCCAGGACAAATGTCTTTGACCGGAGATTCCATGGCCTATTCCTTCACTGAACGTAAACGCATCCGCAAGAGTTTTGGTACCCGAGACAGCGTGCTCGAGGTTCCCTACCTGTTGCAAATGCAAAAGGACGCCTACACCGCGTTCCTGCAGGCAGATTCTCATCCGAAAAAGCGCACGCCCGAGGGCTTGCAGGCTGCATTCGAAGCGGCGTTCCCGATCGTCTCGCACAACGGCTTTGTCGAGATGAAGTTCGTCGAATACAACCTGGCGCGACCGGCGTTCGATGTCCGCGAGTGCCAGACCCGGGGCCTGACCTTCGGCTCGGCAGTGCGCGCCCGAGTCCAGCTCATCATTTACGACCGCGAATCTTCGACGCCGCAGTCCAAAGTAGTCAAGGAAGTGAAAGAGCAAGAGGTCTACATGGGCGAAGTGCCCCTGATGACCGAAAAAGGTTCCTTCATCATCAACGGTACCGAACGGGTCATCGTGTCCCAGTTGCATCGCTCGCCGGGCGTGTTTTTCGAGCACGACAAGGGCAAGACGCACAGTTCGGGCAAGCTGCTGTTCTCGGCGCGCATCATTCCGTACCGTGGTTCCTGGCTCGACTTCGAATTCGATCCGAAAGACATCCTCTACTTCCGCGTCGATCGTCGGCGCAAGATGCCGGTGACGATTCTGCTGAAGGCCATTGGCCTGAATCCGGAATCCATTCTCGCCAACTTCTTTGTCAACGACAGCTTCCGCCTGATGGACAGCGGTGCCCAGATGGCGTTCGTCGCAGAGCGTCTGCGCGGGGAGGTTGCCCGTTTTGACATCACTGACAAGTCGGGCAACGTGGTCGTTGCCAAAGACAAGCGGGTCACGGCGCGCCATACCCGCGAACTCGAGCAGTCGGGCACCACGCACATCAGCGTACCCGAAGACTTTCTGGTTGGCCGCGTCGTGGCACGCAGCATTGTGGACGAAGATACCGGTGAAATCCTGGCCAAAGCCAACGACGAACTGACTGAAGCCCTGCTGAAAAAGCTGCGCACAGCCAATGTGCAGGAATTGCAGTGCATATACACGAACGAGCTGGACCAGGGCCCTTACATCTCGCAGACGCTGCGCATCGACGACACGGTGGACGAGTTCGCTGCTCGCGTCGCGATCTACCGGATGATGCGTCCCGGTGAACCGCCGACCGAAGACGCGGTGCAGGCGCTGTTCCAGCGGCTGTTCTACAACCCGGACACGTATGACCTGTCCCGCGTTGGCCGGATGAAGTTCAACGCCAAGATGGGCCGCGACGAATCCACCGGCCCGATGGTGCTGACCAACGAAGACATCCTCTCGGTCGTCAAGATCCTCGTTGACCTGCGCAATGGTCGTGGCGAAGTGGACGATATCGACCATTTGGGTAACCGGCGCGTGCGCTGTGTCGGTGAGCTGGCCGAAAACCAGTACCGGACCGGTCTGGCCCGTATCGAAAAGGCGGTCAAGGAGCGTCTGGGGCAGGCGGAGCAAGAGCCGCTGATGCCGCACGACCTGATCAATTCCAAACCGATTTCGGCCGCTCTGAAGGAGTTCTTCGGAGCGTCGCAGCTGTCGCAGTTCATGGACCAGACCAATCCGTTGGCCGAGATCACGCACAAGCGTCGCGTCTCCGCATTGGGCCCGGGCGGTCTGACACGCGAGCGTGCCGGCTTCGAGGTGCGCGACGTGCACGTCACGCACTACGGCCGCGTCTGCCCGATCGAGACGCCGGAAGGTCCCAACATCGGCCTGATCAATTCGCTCGCGCTGTATGCGCGCCTGAATGAATATGGCTTCATCGAAACGCCCTACCGGCGAGTCGCTGACGGCAAGGTGACGATGGAAATAGATTACCTGTCGGCGATTGAAGAAGGCAAGTATGTCATTGCCCAGGCCAACGCAGCACTGGACAAGGAAGGCAAGCTCACCGGCGATCTGGTCTCCGCGCGTGAAAAGGGCGAATCCATCCTGGTCAGTGCCGATCGTGTGCAGTACATGGACGTGTCGCCGGCACAGATCGTGTCGGTCGCCGCATCGCTGGTGCCGTTCCTTGAGCACGACGACGCCAACCGCGCACTGATGGGCGCCAACATGTCGCGTCAGGCGGTCCCCGTGCTTCGGCCGGAGAAGCCGATGGTCGGTACCGGCATCGAGCGCGTCGCCGCCATCGATTCGGGAACCGTCGTCACCGCAACACGCGGCGGCGTGGTCGACTACGTTGATGCGACCCGTATCGTGATCCGGGTCAACGACGAAGAGGCGCTCGCTGGCGAGGTGGGTGTGGACATCTACAACCTCATCAAGTACCAGCGTTCCAACCAGAACACCAACATCCACCAGCGCCCCATCGTCAAGAAGGGCGACAAACTGGCCAAGGGTGACGTGATCGCGGACGGTGCCTCCACCGACCTGGGCGAAATCGCCATCGGCCAGAACATGCTGATCGCGTTCATGCCCTGGAACGGCTACAACTTCGAGGACTCGATC
>JACSRS010000175.1 GCA_014879655.1 Burkholderiaceae bacterium | reverse complement strand
CCCCCGGCCATCCGGGCAGCTGGCGGCCAGCGCCTGGGTGAAATTGGGCAGGTATTCCAGCGGCGTCACGAAGGGTGTGTAGCGGCGGCGGGGGAAACGGGACAGGTCCATGGCGGGCGGGCTCCGGTCAAGACGTAATGCGCCATGGTAGCCGGGCCGCTGTCGCGCGGCGCCCATCCTGCGACAATCCGCAGGCCATGAATCACGCCTACATCCTGACCCTCTCCTGCCCCGACCGCCCGGGCATCGTGCACGCCGTTTCCGGCTTCCTGCTCGACCGTGGCGGCAACATCGAAGAAGCCGCGCAGTACAACGACCACGACACCGGCCTGTTCTTCATGCGGGTGCAGTTTGCCTGCCGCCAGCTGACACACGACGACCTCCGCCTGCAGGTCAAGCTGTTCGCCGAGCCGCTGCAGATGCGCTGGACGCTGCACGCCACCAGCGAGCCGATGCGCACCGTCATTCTGGTCAGCAAGGAAGGCCATTGCCTGAACGATCTGCTGTTTCGCTGGAAGAGTGGGCTGCTGCCGCTGCACATCGCCGCCATCATCAGCAACCACCGCGAGTTCTACCAGCTGGCGGCCAGCTACAACGTGCCGTTTCATCACATTCCGGTCACCGCTGCGACCAAGGCGCAGGCCGAGGCGCGGCAGCTGGAGATCATCCGCAGCGAAGGCGCCGAACTGGTGGTGCTGGCGCGCTACATGCAGATCCTTTCGGACGACCTCTGCCGCGAACTGGCGGGCAAGGCCATCAACATTCACCACAGCTTTCTGCCCAGTTTCAAGGGCGCCAAGCCCTACTACCAGGCGCACGACCGCGGCGTCAAACTGATCGGCGCCACCGCGCACTACGTGACGGCCGATCTGGACGAAGGCCCGATCATCGAGCAGGACGTGGCTCGGGTGGACCACAGCATGACGGTGGAAGACCTCACCGCGCAGGGGCGCGATACCGAAAGCCAGGTGCTGGCGCGAGCCGTCAAGTGGCATGGCGAGCACCGCGTGCTGATCAACGGCCACAAGACGGTGATCTTCAAGTGATCGCCTGGTGAGCTGAACGCGGGCGGGGTTCTCCCGGTTGGTCTGCGGCGGCAAATGGCGCACACTTGCCAGAAAACCGCTGCCGTGCAACCCAACATGACCGCCCGCATTCCGCCCATACAGTGCCTGCTCACCTTTGAAACGCTGGCGCGGCTGCGCAGCGTGACGCAGGCGTCGGAAGAGTTGTGCGTGACACCCAGCGCCGTGAGTCACCGAGTCAAGCAGCTGGAGCAGATCATCGGCACGCGGCTGTTCGGCCGCGCGGATTTTTCACTCACCACCGAAGGCATCGAATATCTCGCCCATGTACGCGAGGGACTTGCGTACTTGCAGAAGTTTCCGGGTGCGGCGTCATCACCCGGCAAGCGCAAGTTGCGATTGGCCGTGACGCCGACCTTTTCGCGCTCCATCCTGATGCCACGGCTGCGCTCGTTTCTGGAGGCCTACCCCGAAATCGACATCACGCTGCAGGTGAGCATTCCGCTGCTTGACGTGGTGGCCGAAGACGCTGACCTGACGGTCCGCTTCGGCACCGGCCGATACGCCGACGTGGAGCATCTGTGCCTGATGAAGGACGACGTCACGCCGCTGGCGTCGCCCGCGTGGATCCGCGAAAACGGTCCGTTCGACAGCCCGGAAGACCTGAAATCGGTGGCGCTGCTGCGCAGCCCGCTGGAGCCCTGGCGCACCTGGTTTGCCGCGCACGACCTGGACTGGCCCGAACCGGTGGACGGCTCATCCTTCAACGACATCGGGCTGATGTGCGACGCCGCCGCGCAAGGGCTAGGCGTTGGCCTGGTGCGGCTTAAACTGGGCGCGCCGTGGATCGAAAACGGCTCGCTGGAGCGCATCTCCGAGCGCAGCGTGCCCAGCCCGCATGCCCACTACCTGTGCTGGCGCACCGGCGCCATGGACCGCTGGGAGTGCGCGGCCTTTGCCGAATGGCTGCAAAAAAGCGTGGCCTGAGGATGGAGCGCCGTTTCGACAGGCCATGTAACGGGCCCGGCGGACCGGTTTTCAACAGCGCGTGCAAGAAACTTCACCACAGTTGCTCGGGCGGCGCTTAGAGTACGGCCATGAACGCACCCACCGATTCCGTCGAACTCGAACGCCTGCAGCGCGCGGAACGCCAGCGCGCCGTGGTCACCTCACTGGCGCCCTTGCTGCCGGAGCACGCCCTGCTCTACACGCCCGAAGACACCGTGCCCTACGAGTGCGACGGCCTCACCGCCTACCGCGAGCGTCCTTTGCTGGTCGCGTTGCCAGAGACCTACGAGCAGGTGCAGGCCGTGCTCAAGGCCTGCCATGCGCTGGAGGTGCCGGTGGTGGCGCGCGGCGCCGGCACCGGGCTGTCGGGCGGCGCCATGCCGCACAAGATGGGCGTGACGCTGAGCCTGGCCAAGTTCAACAAGATCCTGAAGATGGACCCGGTCAGCCGCACCGCCGTGGTGCAGGGCGGCGTGCGCAACCTGGCCATCAGCGAGGCGGCGGCGCCGCTCGGCCTGTACTACGCGCCCGACCCGTCCAGCCAGATCGCCTGCACCATCGGCGGCAACGTGGCCGAGAACTCGGGTGGTGTGCACTGCCTGAAATACGGGTTGACGGTGCACAACGTGGTCAAGGTGCGCGGCTTCACGATGGAAGGCGAAGCGGTCGAGTTCGGCTCCGACGCGCTGGACGTGCCCGGCTACGACCTGCTGGCCGTACTCGTCGGCAGCGAGGGCATGCTGGCGGTGGTCACCGAAGTCACCGTCAAACTGATTCCCAAGCCGCTGCTGGCGCGCTGCATCATGGCCAGCTTCGACGACATCCGCAAGGCGGGCGACGCGGTGGCCGGCGTGATCGCGGCGGGCATCATCCCGGCCGGGCTGGAGATGATGGACAGGCCGATGACCGCCGCAGTCGAAGACTTCGTGCACGCCGGCTATGACCTGACGGCCGAGGCCATTTTGCTGTGCGAGAGCGACGGTACGCCCGAAGAGGTGGAAGAAGAAATCGGACGCATGAGCGAAGTGCTGCGCGCCTGTGGAGCCACTGCCATTGCGGTGAGCCGCGACGAAGCCGAGCGGCTGCGCTTCTGGAGCGGGCGCAAGAACGCGTTTCCGGCCAGCGGCCGCATCAGCCCCGATTACATGTGCATGGACTCGACCATCCCGCGCAAGCGCCTGGCCGACATCCTGCTGGCCATCCAGCAGATGGAAGAGAAATACCAGCTGCGCTGCGCCAACGTCTTCCACGCGGGCGACGGCAATCTGCACCCGCTGATCCTGTTCGATGCGAACGACCCCGACCAGCTGCACCGCTGCGAGCTGTTCGGTGCCGACATCCTGGAGACCAGCGTGGCCATGGGCGGCACGGTCACCGGCGAGCACGGCGTGGGCGTGGAAAAACTCAACTCGATGTGCGTGCAGTTTTCAGCCGACGAAAACGAGCAGATGTTCGGCGTCAAGCGCGCTTTTGACGCCAAGGGCCTGCTCAACCCCGGCAAGGTGATCCCGACGCTGAACCGCTGCGCCGAGTACGGCAAGATGCTGGTGCGCGGCGGGCAGATCAAGCACCCGGAGCTGGAGCGCTTCTAGCGCCGGTGGTGGCTCCGAACGCCATGAAAACCCTGCAGGGACTGGCCTGGCTGCTGGTGCTGCAGTCGCTGGGTGAACTGCTTTCACGCGGATTGCGACTGCCTTTTCCCGGTCCGGTGGTCGGCATGGTGCTGTTGCTGGTGGCGTTGCGCTGGTCCATCGTGCGAAGCAGCGTGGGCGCGGTGGCCGAGTTTCTGCTGGCGCACCTGTCGCTGCTTTTCGTGCCCGTTGGTGTGGGCGTGATGACGCACCTGCAACTGCTCGGTCAGTACGGGCTGCGCCTGGCGTTGGTCATCGTGCTGTCGACCTGGGTTGGCCTGGCGGTGACGGCGCTGGTTCTTCGGGCGCTGATGCGTGCGGATTCCGCCGGTACCGGTGAAAGCGCCAACGGCGCGCCGGGCAGCGCACCATGACTGATTTTGTGCAACTGTGGGTCTACCTCTCGTCCACGCCGTTGTTCGGCCTGACGGCGACGCTGGTGGTCTATGTGCTGGCCCACGCCTTCTATGCCCGAATGGGGCAAGCGCCCTGGGCGAATCCGGTGCTCTGGTCGGTGGTGACCCTGGCGGGCGCGCTGCTGGTCAGTGGCATCGCATACCCCACGTATTTTTCCGGGGCGCAATTCATCCATTTCCTGCTCGGGCCGGCCGTGGTGGCGCTGGCCTGGCCGCTGTGGCAGCGGCGCGCAGCGCTGCGCACGCACTGGGCGCGCTTTGCACTGGCGTCGGTGATCGGTGGCGCTGCAGCCGCAGGCAGTGCGGTCGCAGTGGCCTGGGCCATGAACTTGCCGCTGGACGTGATTCTGTCGCTGGCGCCCAAATCGGTCACCGCGCCGGTGGCGATGGGCGTGGCCGAAAAGATCGGCGGCATTCCGGCACTGGCAGCTGTGTTTGCCGTGGTCACCGGCATGGTGGGGGCGCTCAGCGGCAAGTACCTGTTTGATGCCCTGGGCATCGCCACCGACGCGACCGGCTGGATGGCGCGCGGCTTCGCGCTGGGAACCGCCGCCCACGGCATCGGTGCGGCGCGCGCACTGCAGGTGAATGCCGATGCCGGTGCCTGGGCGGCGTTGGCGCTGGGGCTGCAGGTGGTGGCGGCTTCGCTGCTGATACCGCTCGCGGCGCGGTTGTTCTGATCCGTGCTCGCGGGCTCAGGCGGCGACAGCGACCTTTTCAGGTCGGCTGATACCCAGCCGGTCCAGCGCCGCAGCCAGATGGCCCACCGTGCGATCCACGTTGTGCCACTTTTCCAGGCCGAACAGTCCGACGCGAAAGCTCATGAAATCTGCCGGCTCGTCGCATTGCAGCGGCACGCCGGCTGCAGTCTGCAGGCCTTCGGCGAGGAACTTGCGGCTGGACTGGATCTCCGGGTCGGTGGTGTAGCTGACCACCACGCCCGGCGCCTTGAAGCCTTCAGCGGCGACGCTGGGAATACCCCGGCTCTCGAACAGCGCACGCACCTTGCTGCCCAGTTCGATCTGTTCGGCGCGCACATTGTCAAAGCCGTAGGCCTGCGTTTCCATCATCACTTCGCGCAGGCGTGTCAGCGCGTCGGTGGGCATGGTCGCGTGGTAGGCGTGGCCGCCGCCCTCGTAGGTTTCCATGATCTGCAGCCACTTCTTCAGGTCGCAGGCAAAGCTGGAGCTGCTGGTGGCGTCGATGGCCTTGCGGGCGCGCTCGCTCAACATCACCATGGCGCAACACGGTGAACTGCTCCAGCCCTTTTGCGGCGCGCTGACCAGCAGGTCGACGCCGGTGGCTTCCATGTTGACCCACATCGCACCCGAGGCGATGCAATCCAGCACGAACAGGCCGCCCACAGCGTGCACGGCGTCGGCAACGGCACGCAGGTAGTCGTCGGGCAGGATCATGCCGCTGGCGGTTTCCACGTGCGGGGCAAAGACGACGGCGGGCTTTTCGCGGGCGATGGTCGCTACCACTTCGTCAATCGGGGCGGGTGCCCAGGGCGCCTGCTTGCCTTCACCGGTGCGGCGGGCCTTGAGCACGATGGATTCGGCCGGGATCTGCCCCATGTCAAAAATCTGCGTCCAGCGGTAGCTGAACCAGCCGTTGCGGATCACCAGCACCTTCTTGCCGCCGGCGAACTGGCGCGCAACGGCCTCCATGCCGAAGGTGCCGCTGCCGGGCACCAGCGCCACCGAGTGCGCGTGGTAAACCGTCTTGAGGATGCCCGAGATGTCCTTCATCACGCTCTGAAAGCTCTTGGACATGTGGTTGAGCGCGCGGTCGGTGTAGACCACAGAAAATTCAAGCAGGCCGTCGGGATCAACGTTTTGCAGCAGGCCGGACATGGGCGTCTCCTAATCAGATAAAGGCTGGCGCAGCGTGAGGCAGGGTTTGCCCGAGGGCCGCGCAGCGGAACTTGCCAGCTTAGCACGGGCTTTCAGGCCTTGTCGACCTTGACCGCGTATCGACTAACGGTACTGGCAGTGAGCCGACGCTGCTGATAGTCATTGCACCGCTGTGACAAATGCAGCAGTCCGAAATGCGGTTTGCTGCTCAGGCCGCGAGATAGGCCATGCCGTTCTGAATCACCCCGATCAGCGCCAACTGGTTCTCGGCAGACTCCGAGAACCCGGTGAGCACCTGCTCGCGGGTCTGCGCGCCACTGGCCAGCTG
>JACSRS010000116.1 GCA_014879655.1 Burkholderiaceae bacterium | reverse complement strand
TGCTCGTGGCGATGCTGCGCGCCAACCCGGATGCTTTCATCGGCGACAACGTGAACCGCATCAAGGCGGGAGCACTGATTGAACTGCCAACAGCCCAGCAGGCCGCCAGTGTCTCAGCGGCTGAAGCACGCAAGCTGGTTGCGGTTCAGGCGGCCAATTTCAACGAGTTCCGTCGAAAGCTCGCCGAATCGGCCACCACCACCGTCGGAGGATCGGCGAATCGCCAGGCTGGCGGCAAATTGCAGACCAGCGTGGAAGACCGCCAGGCAGCCGCAGCCTCGCCGGACAAACTCAAATTGTCCAAGGGTGGCGTGAAAGGCCAGTCGCCAGAGGCCGCAATCGCCTCGCAGCGCCAGAAGCAGGAGGCCGACCAGCGCGTGGCCGAGCTGTCGCGCAACATCAAGGATCTGGATCAGCTGCAAAAATCGGCGCCGGCTGGCGCCACCGGCGCCGCACCGGCAGCCGGCACGGCGTCGGCATCAGGCCTGCCCGTCAGCGTGGGCAGCGCACCTGCCCGACCGGCCTCTGCCGCTTCGGCGAGTGCCCCGGCGACGTCTGTGGTCGCGACAGCGAAACCGGCCTCAGCCGCTGCTTCCGCGCCAGCCGCAACGGCTTCACTGCCAGCATCCGCCGCTGTGGTGGCGCCAGCAGCTTCTGCAACTGCCGGTTCAGCATCGGCTTCAGCTTCGGCTGCTGCTCCTGCTGTTGCCTTGGCCGCATCAGGTGCAGCGTCGACCGCGGTGATCGGCGCTTCTGGCGCGGTGGCCGCCGCCAGCGCAGCGCCGGCAGCCGCCACTGCGGCACCGGTCGCAGCCAGTGCAGCCGCCGCCCCTGCTTCCAAACCGGCATCGGTAGCCAAACCGAAAATGCCGCCGCCCCCACCGCCGCCCGAGCCATCGTTCCTGGACGAACTCCTCGACAACCCGCTGATTCCCGCCGGACTCGTCGGCCTGCTCGCACTGCTGGGCGGGTTTGGTTACTACCGGATGCGACAGCGCAAGCAATCTGCCCAGGTGGACAGCTCGTTCCTGGAAAGCAAGGCGCAACCGGATTCCTTCTTCGGCTCCAGTGGCGGGCAGCACGTCGACACCAATGATGAGACGCCCACAGGGTCGTCCCTGGCGTACTCACCCAGCCAGCTCGATGCTGCGGGTGACGTCGACCCGGTTGCAGAGGCCGACGTCTACCTGGCGTACGGCCGCGACCTGCAGGCTGAAGAAATCCTGCGCGAAGCCTTGCGCGTCAACCCCACGCGCATTGCCATTCACAGCAAGCTGCTGGAAATCTATGCCAAGCGCCGCGATGTGCGCGCCTTCGAGGTGGTCGCCGAACAGGCTCTGAAGCTGACCGGCGGCGATGGCACCGACTGGGAACGCATCTGCGGCATGGGCCGCGATCTGGACAGCGACAACGCGCTGTACCAGCCAGGCGGCCGTCCGGTGGCCAACATGGGCGATTCGTCCACGGAAAAGACCATGGTCATGATGCCCGGCCTGGCCACCGCAACACAGCCGGTGACGCCGGTCGCCCAGCAGCCCGCGCCAGCACCGCAGGATGGCGTCGACGTGCCCATCGACCTGGATCTGGGCGATCTGGATCTGCCGCTTGACGACACGCCTGCGCCTTCGGCCGCAGTCGCCGCGCCGACTGCCACGCCGCCGGTTGATGACGGATTGAGCTGGGAAGCGCTCGACTCTGCGCCGGCACCTCTTGCACCTTCGCCGGCGCCCGCCGCCAGCGCCACGCCCCCCGAGCCGACGCTGGACTTCGACGTGCCCGATCTGGATCTCAGTTCGGCTACCGAGCCAGCGTCGCTCAGCACCGCTGCGCCTGCGCCCGAGCCTGCCGACGCCAGCATGATCGAGTTCGATCTCGGCTCGCTGTCGCTGGATCTGGACCAGTCCCTGCCCGCCACACATTCAACGGCCTCTGCAGCCGGCGGTGAGGGCGATCCGATGGAGACCAAACTCGCATTGGCGCAGGAATTCCACGCGATCGGCGATGCCGAAGGCGCGCGCACGCTGGTCGAGGAGGTCATTGCCGGTTCGACCGGTGCGCTCAAGGCCAAGGCCCAGCGTTTCCTCTCTGAGTTGAGCTGAGCCCGCCGGCAGCGATGCAGCAGCGCCCTTGCCCCCTTCCGTGAGGCTGGCCCTCGGTATCAGCTACCTGGGTCAGGCCTACCAGGGCTGGCAGAGCCAGCCTTCGGGGCAGACCGTTCAGGACAATCTGGAGGCCGCGCTGGCAACGTTTGCCACCCGGCCCGTCAGCACCATCTGCGCCGGGCGGACCGATGCCGGGGTGCACGGGCTGATGCAGGTCGTGCATTTCGACACCGAGATCGTGCGTGAACCGGTCTCGTGGGTTCGCGGCACCAATACTTTCCTGCCGCCGGACATCGCAGTGCAATGGGCGCAGATCGTTCCCGACGACTTCCACGCCCGCAACAGTGCAACTGCGCGGCGTTACAGCTACGTGCTGCTGGAGTCGCCGGTACGGCCCAGCCTCGAAGCAGGCCGCGCCGGCTGGGTATTTCGCCCGCTTGACGGCGAAGCCATGCGGGCAGCCGCCCTCTACTTGCTGGGTGAGCACGACTTCACGTCATTTCGCGCCAGCAGCTGCCAGGCACTGAGCCCGGTCAAGTCCATGCGGCAGATCACCCTCACCCGCCGGGGTGACTACTGGCGCTTCGATTTTGAAGCGAGCGCCTTCCTGCATCACATGATCCGCAACATCATGGGCTGCCTGGTGCGCATCGGTCAGGGCAGTCAGTGCCCCGACTGGATGGGCGAAGTCCTCGCGGCCCGCAGCCGAGACGCGGCTGCGCCGACGTTTTCACCGGACGGCCTGTATTTTCTGGGGCCGGTCTATGACCCGCGCTGGGGGTTGCCAACCCGCACCCCTGCGTATGATTGGTTGCCATGATTGGTCAACGCACCCGTATCAAGATCTGTGGATTGACCCGCGAGCAGGACGTCGATGCCGCCGTTGAAGCTGGCGCCGATGCCATCGGTTTTGTGCTTTACGACCGCAGCCCGCGCCACGTCACGGCCCGGCGAGCAGGCGAACTGGCGCGCCGGCTGCCGCCATTCGTCACGCCGGTGCTGCTGTTCGTCAACGCGACGAATTCAGAAATCGTAGCAGCAACCGACCATTTGACGCTGGGTTTTCTGCAATTTCATGGTGATGAGACCCCTGAAACATGTCAGGGGGTCGGCCGCGCGACCGGTTGGCCCTGGCTGCGGGCGGCTCGCATTCCGCTGGAATCGACCGTACCGTTCGACTTGGTAAAATTCGGGGCAGATTACTCGCAAGCCCAGGCCATCCTGCTCGACGCCCATGTCGACGGTTTTGGTGGCGGCGGCAAGGCTTTCAATTGGTCACTTCTTCCTCCAAGCGTCAACTCTCACCTCGTCTTAAGTGGTGGACTCACGCCTGCAAACGTGACCGATGGCATCTTGCAGGTGCGGCCGCGCGGACTGTCGCTGGCCGTTGACGTGAGCTCTGGCGTCGAGCTTGACGGCCCCGACGGCAAGCCCGTGAAGGGCGTCAAGGACCCGGAAAAGATCCACCGGTTTGTCGCAGCGGTTCGCGCTGCCGACCAGCCTGCAGCCTGAACCTCTTCATGACCAACTACCAACAACCCGATCCGACGGGCCACTTCGGAATTTACGGCGGCAGTTTCGTCAGCGAAACGCTGACCCATGCCATCAACGAACTGCGCGCAGCCTATGCGCGCTACCAGCACGACCCGGAATTCCTGGCGGAATTCCGCGATGAACTGGCGCATTTTGTCGGCCGGCCGTCGCCGGTGTATCACGCTGCACGCATGAGCCGCGAACAGGGTGGCGCGCAGATCTTCCTCAAGCGTGAAGACCTCAACCATACCGGCGCGCACAAGATCAACAACACCATCGGCCAGGCGATGCTGGCGCGCCGCATGGGCAAGCCGCGCATCATTGCCGAGACCGGTGCGGGACAGCACGGTGTGGCCACCGCGACGATCTGTGCCCGCTACGGGCTCGAATGTGTGGTCTACATGGGTGCGGAAGACGTCAAGCGTCAGAGCCCCAACGTCTACCGGATGAAGCTGCTGGGCGCCACGGTGGTGCCCGTCGAGTCGGGCAGCAAGACGCTGAAAGACGCACTCAATGAAGCGATGCGCGACTGGGTAGCCAATGTGGACAACACGTTCTACATCATCGGCACCGTGGCCGGGCCCCACCCCTACCCGATGATGGTGCGCGACTTCCAGAGCGTGATCGGCAACGAATGCCTGACCCAGATGCCCGAGATGCTGGCGCGAGCCGGCTGTGGCACGACGCAGCCGGACGCGGTGGTCGCCTGCGTGGGCGGCGGCAGCAACGCGATGGGCATCTTCCACCCCTATATCTCCCATTCGGCCACCCGGCTGATCGGTGTCGAGGCGGCGGGCGAAGGCATGGACAGCGGCAGACACTCAGCCTCGCTGCAGCGTGGCAGCCCCGGCGTGCTGCATGGCAACCGCACCTACATCCTGCAGGACGACAACGGGCAGATCACCGAGACGCACAGCATCAGTGCCGGGCTCGACTACCCGGGCGTGGGACCGGAACACGCTTTCCTGAAAGACATCGGCCGTGCCGAGTACGTCGGCATCACCGACGCAGAGGCGCTGGCAGCTTTCCATTACCTGTGCCGCACAGAGGGGATCATCCCCGCGCTCGAATCGAGCCACGCCATTGCCTATGCAATGAAGCTGGCCGCCGGCATGCGCAAGGACCAGTCGGTTCTGGTCAACCTGTCAGGGCGTGGAGACAAGGACATCGGCACGGTGGCCGACCTGAGCCGCGCCGAGTTCTATTGCCGCCCCAGTTGCCAGGGGCAGAGCGTCAAGGGCGAAGCTGCCGCCCACGCCCAAGTTGTGAAGGTGGTGAAATGAGCCGCATCGCTGCCACTTTTTCTGCGCTGAAGGCGCAGGGCCGCAAGGCGCTGATTCCGTATGTGACGGCCGGTTTCCCGTTTGCCGACATCACACCCGAGCTGATGCACGGCATGGTCCGCGCCGGCGCAGACGTCATCGAACTGGGCGTGCCGTTCAGCGATCCGTCGGCCGACGGCCCGGTGATCCAGAAGTCCGGCGAGCGTGCGCTGTCGCTGGGCATCGGCACCACGCAGGTGCTGGCGATGGTGCGCGAGTTCCGCCAGACCGACGCCGCCACCCCGGTGGTGCTGATGGGTTATGCCAACCCCGTTGAACGCTACGACCTGCTGCACGGCAAGGATGCCTTCATCCGCGACGCGGCGTCGGCCGGCGTGGACGGCGTGCTGGTGGTCGACTACCCGCCGGAAGAATGCGTCGATTTCGCCGCCCGACTGCGCGAGCACGGCATGGACCTGATCTTCCTGCTGGCGCCCACCTCGACCGACGAGCGCATGGCTCAGGTGGAGAAAGTCGCCAGTGGCTATGTCTACTACGTCTCACTCAAGGGCGTGACCGGCGCCGGTACGCTGGACACCCAGGCGGTCGAAGCGATGCTGCCACGCATCCGCCGGCATGTCAGCGTGCCGGTGGGCGTCGGCTTTGGAATCCGCGACGCGCAGACGGCGCGTGCGGTGGGGCGCGTCGCAGATGCGGTGGTCATCGGCAGCCGCATCATCCAGCTGATCGAAGACCAGCCGCGTGACCGGGTGGTCGCCACTGCCGGCGCGTTTCTGGCTGACATCCGCGCCGCGCTGGATTCATAATCGGCGCAGCCGTCAAACGCCGCTGCGACGCATCGACAGAACCGGAGAAACATCCATGAGCTGGCTTGAAAAACTGCTGCCCCCGAAGATTCAGAAGTCGGACCCGGCCGAGCGCCGCAGCATCCCGGAAGGCGTCTGGGTCAAATGCCCGAACTGCGAAACGGTGCTCTACAAGACCGACCTGGAGCACAACCAGAACGTCTGCCCGAGTTGCGGTCATCACCACCGCATCACCGCGCGCGCGCGCCTGAACGTCTTCCTTGACGGTGAGGGACGCTACGAGATCGGCCAGGAAGTGATTCCGGTGGACGCGCTGAAGTTCAAGGACAGCCGCAAGTACCCCGAGCGCCTGAAAGAAGCGCTGGAAAACACCGGCGAGACCGATGCACTGGTGGTGATGGGCGGTGCGGTCCACGGCGTCAGCCTGGTCGCTGCCTGCTTCGAATTCGACTTCATGGGCGGCAGCATGGGTTCGGTCGTCGGTGAACGCTTCGTGCGCGGCGTGGAGACCGCCATCGAACAGAAGGTGCCCTTCATCTGCTTCACCGCGACCGGTGGCGCGCGCATGCAGGAAGGCCTGCTCTCGCTGATGCAGATGGCCAAGACCAACGCCGCACTGACCCGTCTGGCAAAGAAGAAGCTGCCCTACATCAGCGTTCTGACCGACCCGACGATGGGCGGGGTCAGTGCCGGCTTCGCCTTCCTGGGCGATGTCGTCATCGCCGAACCCAAGGCGCTGATCGGTTTTGCCGGCCCGCGGGTGATTGAATCAACTGTGCGGGTCACGCTGCCGGAGGGCTTCCAGCGTGCGGAGTTCCTGCAGCAAAAAGGCGCGGTCGACCTCATCTGCGACCGCCGCGAACTTCGCAAGACCATCGCCAGCACCCTGGCGATGCTGCAGCGGCTACCGGCTGACGCCATCACCTGATCGACCGGATGAAGGCCGCGCGCCTCGTGGCCCGCCGGTGAGTGGCCGCTGCAGCGACCCGCTAGCCGCCCAGCAAGCTGCGTTGCAACGCGCTCAGCACCATCGCCGCAACCTGCAACATCACCAGCAAAACCAGCGGCGACAGGTCGATGCCACCGACCAGCGGCATATGCCGACGCAAAGGTGCCAGCAAGGGCAGGCAAAGCCGCTCCACGATGGCGCCCACCGGCGAGTCGGTCTGCACCCAGGACAGGATCACGTACACGATCAGCAGCACGACCAGACCCCCAATCGCCATCTGGGCGAGGCCAAATGCTGCCAGCACCGGCACCCAGATCAAGCCGGCGTGGGCCCCGAACAGCAACCACAGCAGCGAGAACTGCGCCACCTTGACCAGCCAGGCCGCGACCAGACTGGCCATGTCCCACCGGCCCAGCGCGGGGATGACCTTGCGCAACGGCAGCACCAGCCAATCGGTGACCGCGAAGACGAAGCGTCCGACCGGGTTGGAAAACGGCACGCGCTGGACCTGCATGTACAGCCGCAGCAGGCAGGCGCCGCCCAGCAGGCCGGCGACGACTTCCAGCAGAAAGCTCAGGATTTGATAGATCATGGGTGAATCAGCACAGAGGTCGTGGGATGATACTGCCCTGAACCAAACGGGCTGCGCCCTGTTTTCTTCGTTGTGCCCGTGACCGAAACCTTCACCCTTTCCTCGCTGCCGCTATTCCCGCTGAAGGCAGTGCTCTTCCCCGGTGGACGCCTGCCCTTGCGCATTTTTGAGGTCCGTTACCTGGACATGATCCGCCGCTGCCATCAGGCCGGCGCTCCGTTCGGCGTGGTCACGCTGACCGACGGCGCAGAGGTGCGGCTGCCGGGCGCCGCGACCGAGGTCTTCGCACAAGTCGGCACGCTGGCGACGATTGAAACGCTGAGCCAGCCTCAGCCGGGACTGCTGTCCATCCGCTGCGCGGGGCAGCAACGCTTTCGCGTCATGTCCAGCGAGCGCATGCGCCACGGCCTGTGGATTGCCGAGGTGCAACGGCTGGCCGACGACCTGCAGGTGGCGGTGCCGCCCGACCTGCGCTATGCGTCAGACGCGCTGGCCCGGCTGGTGACAACCTTGCGGGCCCAGCAGGCCGACGCTTCGGACTTCCCGATCACGCTGCCCCTGAAACTGGATGACGCCGGCTGGGTGGCCAACCGCTGGTGCGAGTTGCTGCCGGTGCCGCTCGAACTCAAGCAGCGCCTGATGGTGCTCGACAACCCGCTGGTGCGGCTGGAACTGGTCAGCGACATCCTGGGGCGCACCGGCATCGTCGGCTGAACAATTCCTGAATCAGTAGCTGAAACCGACGATCTGACGCTGGCTAGCTGCCAAAAAGACCCATAATCACCCCGAAAACCGGTATTCGGGTACCTGCTGGTGCAGCCACTCGCGCAGCGCCTTGCTGTCGGGCGCCGCGCCAGCGTTGCTGATCCACCGTACCCACTCATCGACCTGCGCCTCCGGTGCCGCGCCGGTGCGCGCCACCCGCAACTTGGGGTGCGGCGTGGGCGCCGTGGTTTCGTCGTCGGCCAGCAGTTCCTCGAACAGTTTTTCGCCGGGCCGCAGGCCGGTGAACGCGATCGGAATGTCCTGCTCGGTCTTGCCTGACAGGCGAATGAGCATGCGTGCCAGTTCAACGATCTTCACCGGCTCGCCCATGTCGAGCACAAAGATCTGTCCCGATCGCCCCATCAGTCCGGCCTGCAGCACCAGTTGCGACGCCTCGGGAATCGTCATGAAATAGCGCACGATGTCCGGGTGCGTCACCGTCAGCGGCCCGCCCCTGGCGATCTGCGCAGTGAACAGTGGCACCACCGAGCCGCTGGAACCCAGCACGTTGCCAAACCGCACCGACACGTACTGGGTAGCAGAAAACTCCGCCGCCACATCCTGCACCACCCGCTCGGCGAGGCGCTTGCTCGCTCCCATCACGTTGGTCGGATTGACCGCCTTGTCGGTTGAAATCATCACAAAACGCCGGGCGCCGCACAGCCCGGCCACTCGCGCCGCGTGCAGCGTGCCCAACACATTGGTGCGCAGGGCCTCGATCTCGTTGAGCTCCTCCATCAGCGGCACGTGCTTGTAGGCCGCTGCGTGAAACACCACGGCGGGCCGGTGCCGCTCGCCAATCGCCTGCAGCCGGTCGAGTTCACGCACATTGGCCGTGTAGTAGTGCCCGTGCATTTGCGGATGCCCGGCTCGCAGCTCTTGCTCAAGCTGGTAGATGGCGTATTCCGACACATCCACGCAGACCAGCCGAGCCACCCCGAACCGGGCGATCTGGCGGCACAGCTCCGAGCCGATGGAGCCGCCTGCGCCGGTGACCAGCACGGTCTGGCCCGACAGCATTTCCGACAGGCCCTGCACATCAAGCTGCACCGGGTCGCGCCCCAGCAGGTCTTCCAGCTCGACCTTTCGCAGGTGGGCGCCTTCGGCCTGCAGCCACTGGTCAGCGCGGGGCAACGTCACCAGCGTGAGTCCCGCTTCAGCCGCGCGCAGCAGCACATCGCGCCGACCGGTGGCACCCGGCGGCAGCGCCATCAGGGCCGTGGCAACGCCGGCACCCCTGGCCACATCGGCCAGATCCTCCAGCCGGCCCAGCACGCTGACGCCCTGCAGCGACCGGCCAAGCTCTGCGGCGAGCGGCGAGACAATGCCTGCCGCGTGCCAGTTGCCAGAACCCTTGAGCGCACGAAGCGCGTCGGCCGCGTCATGCAGCGCGCCGACGATCAGCAGCGGGCGCCCACGCCCCTGCGGCTGCGCGAATCGCTCGGAAAATGTGCGCCAGCCCGCCCTAACCGCACCCAGCAGCAGCAGCACCAGCAGCGGATGCAGCAGCAGCACCGAACGCGGAAAATTCGGAATGCGCTGCATCAGCAGCACGGCGGCCGAGACGAACGCGCCCAGCAAAACGCCAGCACCCAGCTGGCGCAACTCGGGCAAGCCGATGTAGCGCCAAACATGCCGATAGACCTTGGCGACCACCAGACTGCCCGCATAACAGGGCAGTACCCAGAACATCGTCTCGAAAGCCAGCTGCGCGAATTCGTCCGGGATGTCCAGGTTGAAGCGCAACCAGAAAGCGCCCCACCAGGCCAGCAGCACCAGCGCCAGGTCGGCAGCCAGCAGCAGCAGCGCTTCCTTACGCAGTGGCATGGGGTGTTTCAGACAGTGTCAGCGCCCGGCGCAGCAGCGCCATCACGCGCTCCTGCTGCTCCTGGCTGAGGTTGGAACCTGACGGCAGGCAAATGCCGGCGGCAAACAGCCGGGCGGACACGTCGTCGCCGGCCTGATGCGAAAAATACGGCGCGCCACTGAACAGCGGCTGCAGGTGCATCGGCTTCCACACCGGCCGGGCCTCGACACTGTGGCGCTCCAGGAAGGTCATGATGAACTCGCATTGCCGCCCGGCATCGGGGCCGGACAGCGTGAAACAGCTGAGCCAGCGCGTCGAGCGCATGCCCGCCGGCTCCGGCATCCACTGAAGCTGAGGGAAATCGGCAAAAGCCTGCTGATAACGTTCAAAGACCGCGCGGCGCTGGTGCACCCGCTGCTCCAGCACGCGCAACTGGCCGCGGCCGATGCCGGCCAGCACGTTGCTCATGCGGTAGTTGAAGCCGACCTCGACATGTTCATAGTGACGCGCCGGCTCGCGCGCCTGGGTCGATAGCTTGCGCGCCCGCGCGACCAGATCGCCATCGTCGGACACCAGCATGCCGCCGCCCGAGGTGGTGATGATCTTGTTGCCGTTGAACGAATACACCGCCAGCCTCCCGAACGCGCCACTGGCGCGCCCCTTGTAGCTCGCGCCGAGTGATTCGGCGGCGTCCTCGAGAATCGGCACGCCGTAGCGCTCGCAGATCGGCACCAGCGCGTCCATGTCGGCGCTCTGGCCGTACAGGTTCACCAGCACGATGCAGCGCGGCAGGCGGTTTTCACGCAGGGCCCATTCGAGCGCCCGCTCCAGCGCCGCTGGCGACATGTTCCAGCTCTGCGGCTCCGAATCGATGAAAACCGGACGCGCGCCGCAATAGAGGATGGGGTTGCAGCTGCCGACAAAGGTCAATGACGAGCAGAACACCGTATCGCCCGGCTGCACGCCCAGCAGCAGCAGCCCCAAGTGGATGGCGGCCGTGCCCGAGCTGAGTGCCGCCCCGTGCGCCACGCCAACATGGGCCGCCAGTTCGCGTTCGAAGGCATCGACGTGCGGGCCCAGCGGCGCGATCCAGTTGGTGCGAAAGGCCTCTTCGACAAAAGCGGTTTCTTCCTCGCCCAGATGCGGCGAAGACAGCCAGACACGCTGCGTCAGCTCGCGCCGGAACACGATGTCCACCGGCCGGCCAGCGCCATCGAGCACCGGCACGTGGTCGATCTGGTGTTCGTCCATCAGTGCCAGCACCGCTGGCGCGGGCTCCGATTCGTTCACCGTGATCGGCGCCTGGGCGGGGAGCTGGTCGACAGACTGCTGGTCGTCCATCTGCTGCAACCGGGCGCGGCGCAGATCGCCATCGGTCAGCGTGCGCAGCAGGGCGCCGTCCTCGCCGACCACCATCAGGATGCCACGCGCCGTGGCGTCGAGCCTCGCCAGCGCGTCGCGCAACGTGCTGTCCGGCTTGATGCAAAGCGCCTGAAACTGTTGAGCGTTCATTTCACCTTCCTGGCTGGCACACCGACATAGGTTCCCGCCTGACCGATATCCGACGCAACCACTGCACCGGCACCGAGCACGGCGCCGCTGCAAACCCTGATGCCCGGCAACACCACGGCGCCGGCGCCCACCAGCACCTGCTCGCCGATAGTGACCGCGCCGCCCAGCACCGCACCCGGTGCGATGTGCGAAAACGCGCCGACGGCCACGTCGTGATCGACAACCGCGCCATGATTGACGATGACAGCCATCCCCAGGCGGGCACCCGGCGCCAACACGGCCTGCGCCGCCACAAAGCAGCCGGCGGCGATTTGCGCCATCGACGACACCGACGCGGCAGGGTGCAGCACCGATACCAGCCGTTCCAGACCCCAGGCTCGGGCTTCACGCTCGCGCGCCGCGTTGTTGCCGATGCTGACGTGCACACCGGCCGTCGTTTCCCGCTCGGCGATCGCCGGCAGACACAGCGCAACGCCCGGCAACAGTTCACCTTTGCAGCGGGCCTCATCCCGGTCGCAAGCCAGCAGGCGGCGCCAGCCGGCGGACAGCAAGGCAGCGTCGGCGACCACCCGGGCATGCCCGCCCGCACCGAACAGCAGCAAAGTCGTCGAAGACCCAGCTTCCGGTGCGTCCGGTAACGGGGTTTTCAGGTCTGCCTGAGCCGTGAAGCCTGCCATGGTTGTCCGGGCGTCAGTAGAAGTTGGATTTTTCGAGAAGTTCGGCGTCGAGCGGGCACTGCAGCAGAAACTGGGCAATGCGCGCACCCGCCTGGCCGTCGCCGTAGCGATTCTCACACGGCCACGGACCGTGGGCGATGGCAGCCACCAGCGCCGCATGCACGTCATCGGTCAGCGGTTGCACGTCCGTGACGTTGGCATTGCGCTCGCGCTGGCGCTGCCGGTCACCTACATTCACCACCGGCGTGCCCAGCGAGGCCGCCTCAATGATCCCCGCCGATGAATTGCCCACCAGCACGGCGGCCTGCCGCATGGCACTGACGAACAGCGCCCTCGGCGACAGGTGAACCAGCCGCCGGGAACCGGGCGGCAGCCCCCGTTCGTCCAGCGCCTGCAACACGCCAAGCGAACCCGCGTCGGCGTTCGGCTCCAGCCAGACCACTGGCAGTCCGATGCGATGCAGCGCATCCAGCACAGCCAGCGTCTGCACACGCGCTTGCCCGGACTGCTGCACCACCGGGTGAAACAGCGCGAGCAGAAAGGGTTCGTCGCCAGCAAGGTCGAGCGCCTCGCGCACCGCAGGGGCGGGCATGGCTGCGTCCTGCACCAGCCCGTCCAGCCCGGGCGCGCCCGTCACCACCACGCGATCAGGCGCCTCACCCATGCGGATCAGTCGCTCGCGCGACTCGGCGCTGGCCACCAGGTGATAGGTGCACAGCTTGCTGATGGCGTGACGAACCGGCTCGTCGACCGTGCCGGAACGCTCACCGCCGTGCAGATGTACGCTGACGATGCCCAGATGCAGCGCCGCCACCGCACCGGCCAGCATCTCGCCGCGGTCACCGAGCAGCAGGACGATCTCCGGACGCTCGCGCGCCAGCACGTCCGTCAGGCCGACGAGCTCATGGCCGATGGCGGCCGACATGCTGGGTGGCGTGCGGGTCTCGACGTCGACCGCGACTTCGCCGCAGATGCGCAGACCCGCAGCGCGGATGTCGTCGATGGTCTGGCCGAAGCGCGGCGCCAGATGCATGCCGGTGACCGCCACACTGAGGTCCATGGACTGTGCGAGCCGCAGCAAGGTGGCCTTCATCAGGCCGAAATCTGCCCGCGTGCCGCTGACGTACACCAGCCGCCGGCGTGGCAATGCATCGCCCGGCATCACCCGCCCTCGTCCAGATCGGTCCACTGCAGCACCGTGCCCGCCGAAAGCGCATGCGCCACGCGGCGGCCGACCAGCGATTCCAGCTCGCGCGGCGCAATCCCGGTTGCCGGACGCCGGCAGTTCAGCATGTCGGCGGTCAGCACCGCGCCTGCGGCCAGCGCCTGCGTGGTCACCACGCTGCGGCGCGCCACCCGCGCGGTGTCGCGTTCGTCGCTGCGCGGCGCTTTCACGCCGTCCCCGCGCATGGTGCTCACGCGCCGGATGCCGCGCACCATCTGTGCGAAGCCATCCGGTTCGAGCGAAGCCGCATGATCCGGCCCGGTCATCGTGCAGTCGAGCGTCAGGTGTTTTTCCACCACGGCAGCACCCAGCGCCACGGCCGCCAGCGCAGCCTCGATCCCCAGGCTGTGATCCGAGTAGCCGATCGGCACGCCCAGTTCCCGGGCCATCTGCGCCATGGCGGTCAGGTTCAGGGCATCGTCCGGCGCCGGGTAGGCCGAGGTGCAGTGCAGCACGGCCACATCCCGGTCATGGCCCCGGGCCCGGGTGACCCAGGACAGGGCCTCGTGAATCTCTTCCATCGTGGCCATGCCGGTCGACAGCAGCAGCGGCAGTTGCGTCGCCGCCGCGTGCTCGATCAAGGCACGGTGGGTGAGTTCGCCCGACGACATCTTCAGGCGCGACACGCCCAGGCGCAGCAGCATGTCGACCGCGTCGACGGAAAACGGGGTTGAAAAGAATTCGATGCCGACGGCGTCGCAATGCGCCTTGATGCTGCGATGCTGGTCCTCGGTAAGCTCCAGCCGTTGCAGCATCGCGTACTGATCCCGGTCGCCGGTCTGCCGCGCCTGATAAGTGGCCGTCGGCGCGCCGGGTACCACCAGGTCGGCCGCGCGAAAGGTCTGGAACTTGACCGCATCGGCGCCGGCCTGCCTCGCCGCATCACAAAGGCGCAGGGCGAGCGCCAGATCGCCGTTGTGGTTGACGCCGGCTTCGGCGATGACGAATACGTCGTTGTCCGGTCTCAGCATCCCGATGAGCCTCCATGCCGGTGCAGCAGCCACTCGGCGTATTCAAAGTCTTCCAAGTCATCGATGTCCACCGACTTCCAGCGCGGCATCAGATACTTGCCCACCCGCACGCTCCACAGCCCCTGGGTCGCCGCCTGCGCCAGCGCCCGGCGTTGCCAGACGTAGATCGAACCGTTGAGCGCATAAACGGGCGGCGCATCCTGCCGCCGCGTGTTGCCCAGCCCCTTGCTCAGCTGCAGCCAGCCATTGGGGTCCGGCTCCACCAGGTTGAAGTACGGGTTGTCGGCGGCTTCACGCACGCTGACCGTGAGCGGCGCGTCCGGGCAGACTGTCAGCGCCGCATCAATGTCCGAGCTGTCGCGCAGCGGCGAGGTCGGCTGCAGGTCGACGATGCGGTCGATCGCCGCGCCGCCCTGCTCCAGATGCTGCACCAGATGCTCGATCACGGGCAGCTTGGGCGTGGAGTCCTGCGCCAGCGCGGCAGGCCGCAGGAACGGCACCGTGGCACCGGCCGCACGCGCGATCGCGGCGATGGCTTCGTCGTCGGTCGAGACATAGACCCCGTCGATCTGCGCGCACGCCAGTGCCTGTTCGATCGAATGGACGATCAGCGGCTTGCCAGCAAACGGGCGGATGTTCTTGCCCGGCAGACCCTTGCTGCCACCCCGTGCGCAGATGCTGGCAATGGTCTGCCCGGATCCCGCGGCCTGCATCACAACTTCAGAAACCGTTGCAACATGGTCAGCCCCGCCGCCGCGCTGCGCTCGGGGTGGAACTGGCAACCCATGATGTTGTCGCGGGCCACGGCGGCGCAGATGCGCACACCGCCGTACCAGGTATCGGCCAGCCGGTGCGACTCTCGCTGAGGCACCGGCGCAAACGAGTGCACAAAATACGCGGGCTCGCCCTGCGGCGTGTCGGCCAGTAGGGTGCCCTGCCAGCTTTCACGCGCGCTCGGACGTGTCAGCGGGCTCCAGCCGATGTGCGGGATGCGGTGCAGTTGCCCGCTGGCGTCAAGGTTGGGCACCGGTTGCACCCGGCCTGGTATCAGGCCGAGGCCGGCATGCTCGCCGAACTCTTCACCCACGTCGAACAGCATCTGCACGCCGACGCAGATGCCCAGAAAAGGCCGGCCGGTCTGCACAAAACGTTTGACCAGATCGTCAAAGCCGCGCGCCTGCAACTCCTTCATGCCGTCGCCGAACGCGCCGACGCCCGGCAGCACGAGACGGTCGGGAAGTTGCCCGGCTTCGTGCGCCTGTTCCACCACCTGCGCCTGCGCGCCACAGTGTTCGATTGCCCGCACCACATTCAGCAGGTTGCCGATGCCGTAGTCGATCACCATCACCTTCGACGCGGTCACAGGCGAATCTCCAGTCCCTGGTCGCGGCCGTGCTGCTTGATCTGCTGCACGGTCATGCGCTGCCAGTGCAGCGCGTCGGCGATGGCCACGCCCGACGTGCCCACGTCGCTGGCCCGCTTCAGGTCCACCGGATCGCCAAAGCCGCCGCTGGCGATCACCGGCACGTTCACCCGCTGGTTCACTGCGCGCAGCAGCTCGATGTCCAGCCCCTTGCGCGTGCCTTCCTGGTCGACGGCCGTGATCAGCACCTCGCCAGCGCCCAGCCGAACACCCTGTTCGATCCAGTCGAGCACGTCCTTGCCGGTCCGCTCGCGCCCGTTGTCGGTGTAAGCCTCCCAGCGGCCCGGACCGATGCGCTTGGCCTCGACCGACAGCACCATGCACTGCGAGCCGAAGCGGCCCGAGACCTCGGTGATCAGCTGCGGCCGCGCGATGGCGGCGGTGTTGATGGCCACCTTGTCGGCACCGGAGCGCAGCATCGTGCGCACGTCATCGAGCGAGCGGATGCCACCGCCGACCGTGATCGGAATGAAGATGCGGTTGGCCGCGCGGCGGATGATGTCGACCAGGCTGTTGCGCTGGTAGAGGCTGGCGACGATGTCCATGAACACCAGTTCGTCGGCGCCGTCTTCGTAGTAGCGCAGCGCAAATTCGTGCGGGTCACCCACCACACGCAGGCCCTCCAGCCGGATGCCCTTGATCAGGTTCGGTCCCTTGACGTCCAGCCGGGGAATGATGCGCAAGCCCGCCATGGATGTGCAATCAGGCCGGGTCGTACACGGCGTGGCGCAGCTTCCACTGCCCGCCATCGCGCTTCCAAAGATGCGGCGAGCGGAACTGGTCGGCCAGTCGCATGAAGTAGTCGCGGTCCATCACCGGCGACTCGAACACCCGGCTCGCCCGGCCGAATTCCTTTTCGGGAATGCTCAGGTACCGGAAAATTTCTTCGGCAAACCGCTCCGGGAACTCACCGTCATAGCGCCGCACCAGCGCCACACCCTCGTCGCGCGTGATGTCCTGCGAGCGAATCTCCTGGGCCGCATCGTAGGTGGCGCGGCCGATGCCGAACTTGGTGAAGGTGGTGTAGTAGTGGAAATCGTCGATGCGGTCGTCGATGCTGTTGTACTTGCTGTAGGTGCCGGGCGTGCGCTCCGGCGAGGCCTCGAAGCCGCCATGCTCCACCGCGTAGTAGTAACAGCTTTGCGGATGCCACTTCAGGTAGTAGCCCAGATAGTGCACCTCGACCTGCTTGCGCTGCATCTGCGCCGGGTCGGCCGGCAGGTAGGGCAGCAGGTCCTGTTCTTCCAGTCCGAAATCGTCATACAGGCTTTGCACCGAGGTGCCGCCCAGATAGATTTCCGACTTGTTGGCGGCGGTGAAGTACGACCAGTCGCGCTGGGCGCTGGTGGTGTCACCGATCGGGTTGCCGTACTCGGCCTCGTTCTCGCCATAGACGACGAACGGGATGTCGTGCAGCAGCGCCATCTTCGGCGCCAGCGACTTCTGGCCGAACATGAACGCCTGAAACGGGTGAAACAGGTTGTCTACCGCCAGCCGGGTCAGCAGGCGATGCACCCGGCCGTTGGGCGTCATCAGGTAGTTGTCAAAGCCGGCGTGCAGCCACGACTGGAAGTTCTTCCAGCCCCATTCGGTGTAGACATGGGGCGCCCAGGTCACGGTGAGCGGGTGCATGCCGAACCGGGTCTTCAGGATGTGCGAGGCATAGAAGCTGTCCTTGCCGCCGGAACCCGGCAGCAGGCAGTCGTAGCCGGAGCGGCTGCGGAACTTGTCGCACAGCGCCGCCAACCGGTCTTCGCGGTCATTCCAGTCGATGGTGCCGTGCTTCTGCTCGGCAAAGCGGCAGGCATCGCAGATGCCTTCGTCGTCAAAGGCGATGGTCGCCTTCTTGCTCGCCTTGGTGTGCTGGTATTCGACGGCCGAATTCGGGCGCTGGTTGGAAATCACACAGCGCTTGCAGAAATGCACATAGCGCGGCAGACCGTACATCACGCGGGCGTCATCATCACTGGCGTCAAAATCTGCCAGATTGACGGGTGCGGGGTTGGGAATCAGCGGCATTCGGAAGGACTCGGTAGCGATGGCGTTGGAAAGGGCGTGCAGTGCGTTGCCACCGGGCTTCGGCCCCTGCGGGCGGCGAGGCTGGCAAAGTTTCTGATTATAGGAATCTGGCCATCTCCGACAGCACCCGGGCCGTGGCGCCGCCGTGTTCACGAACCTTCGCGCGCGGCGCCCCGCTCCACGCATCAAGCGCCGCGCCGATGCCTGCCACATCCACCGCCTCGTCCGCCATGCCGTATCGCGCCAGCGGCATGGCCGCGTCAAAGACCGAGCCCAGCACCTGTACCAGGCGGCAGCCTGCCAGATGGCCTTCCAGGCCGACTGTCGAATTGAGCGTCACCACCAGGTTCACCGCGTGCAGCAGTGGCGCCAGCGGCCAGTCCTGCCCGGTCCGGACAAAACGCGGATCAGCCGGCAGCACGGGTGGCGGCTCGCCCGCACGTTCGCGCACGCACAACACCGCATCGCGCTGGCGCTGCACCCAGGCAATCACCTGCGCCAGTGCCCGCGCTGGCAGGGTCGGATCGCCCACGCGACCGTCAAACGGATGCGCGGCCGGCTCCACCTGATTCGGCCACAGCAGCACGCGGCGATCCTGCCAGCCCTTCTCAATGCGCAGGCGCTGGCCGCCTTCAACCGCCTCGGCGCTGTTGAGGCGGTCGAAGCCAGGGTTGCCAGTGACCACCACTTCGCCGGCGCCGCGCCCGGCAGCGAGCAGGAACTGCCGCACCGATTCGTTGATCACGCAGATGCGGTCGGCATAACCCGGCTGGCCGATCCACTGGACTTCATCAATGGCGAACAGGTCGACCACGCACAGGGCGGGAATGGCCAGTTCCCGGGCGGCCAGCACCGCCGCCCTCTCCGCGCGCGGCGAATTGGTGGCCACCAGCAAATCGGGTTGCAGCACGCGCAGGATGCGCAGCAGCGTGGGGACGGGCAAAAAAGCCTGGCGACCGCGCTGCCGGTACGCCGCCTCGGCTTGCTCCCGGCCCTCGGTTTCGATCAGGTCCGTCATCGAAAGTCCCAGATACGCTGCGGTTTCGCTCGCGTCGGCCACGGGCCCGGTCAGGTCGGCCATCAGCGTGCGGCCCAGCGCCAGTGCGGCCTGGTCGGCATCGGTGACGAAGTCGGCCACCTGCACCACATCCAGATTGGCAGCGCGGGCCACCGGCGCGGCGGTGGTCAGCGCCAGCACCACCGGGTGCGCCAGGCCGCTGGCCTTGAGTGCCAGCGCCAGCGGCAGCACCATCTGGATATGGCCGCTGCCATAGGCGACGAACAGGACCTTCTTCAAGCGACGCGCCCTCCCGCGCCCTGCTGCCACAGCGCCAGCGCCGCCAGCGCCCGCAACTCGCGCGTGAAGTTGGCGGTGCCCGAGCGGTGCCGCTCCAGCATCGTCAGCACCTCGGAAGGCTGAAACAGGTGCCCGATCAGTTCGCTGCCGGTCAGCGTGTCGCGCAGCCAGCCGTGCAATTCGCCTTTGAACCAGTCGCCCACCGGCACGGTGAACATCTGCTTCTTGCGGTGGGCGAGTTCCTCGCCGATCAGCGGAACCGCCGCACGCTTGAACCAGTTCTTCTTGTCGCCATCGGCCGACAACTTGGTGTGGCCGCGCGAGCGGAAGGCGAATTCCATCATGCGCCAGTCCAGAAACGGCGTGCGCGCCTCGATGCTCACCGCCATGCCCAAGCGGTCGGGCTTGACGAGGTTGTTGCCACTCAGCAGCAGTTGCATGTCCAGGTAAAGCGCCTGATTCACGCGGTCGAAGTGTGCGGCCTCATCGAACCAGGGTTGGGCGGCTGCGGAAAAACTGTCGATGCCATCCAGCTGCTTTTGTAATTCCGGCCGGTACAGCGCACGCTTGGCATCCGGCGAAAACAGCGAGATCGAATCGAAATAGCGGCGCTGGAAGGCCGCTTCGTCCAGCCCGTCAACGCCCGGCCGGGCAAAAAACTGTGCGTATTTGTCGTAACCGGCAAACAGCTCGTCGCCGCCATCGCCGGTCAGCACCACTTTCACATGCTTTGCTGCCAGTTCGCTCACCCGCAGCGTCGGCATGAACGAGGCGTCGCCATGCGGCTGATCCAGGTGGTGCAACACCCGTGGCCAGTTGGCCAGCATGTTCAGCTCGGCCACTTCACTCGTGTGATCGCAGCCGAAGCGCCGGGCGGCCTGCAAGGCAAATGCCGATTCGTCGTAACGCGGATCTTCAAAGCCGATGCAGAAGGTCTTGACCGGGCGCTGCACATGCCTCGCCATCAGGCCGACGATGGTGCTGGAGTCCACGCCGCCCGAGAGAAAGGCGCCAAACGGCACGTCGGCGCGCAGCCGGATGCGGGTGGCGTCGTCCAGCGTGGACATGAATTCTTCGGCCCAGTGGTCGAAACTGAAGTCCCGCTCGTGCTGGTCGGCCAGATTCCACCAGCGGCGGGTTTCCACATGGGCGCCGCGGGTGAATTTCATCCAGGTGCCAGGCATCACGTGGCGCACGCCCTCGTATGCGGTCCACGGCGCCGGGATGTAGTTGAACGTCAGATAGTGGTGAATCGCTTCAAGATCAATAGCAGCAGATGACCGTTCGACGCTGGGTAGTGCCCAAAAAGCCTTGATTTCCGAGGCAAACAGCAGCTGGGGGTGCCGGTCCAGCACGTACAGCGGCTTGACGCCGATGCGGTCGCGCACCAGGTACAGGGCGTCTTCGCGGGCGTCGTCGATCGCAATGGCGAACATGCCGTTCAGGCGCCTGAGACAGTTGATGCCCTCTCGCTCGTACAGGCGCAGGATGACTTCAGTGTCGGAATGGCTGCGCAGGTGCACGCCCTGCGCGCGCAGTTCGGCGGCCAGTTCGACGTAGTTGAAGATCTCGCCGTTTTGCACGACGGCGATCTGGCCGTCGTCGCTGACAAAGGGCTGGTGGCCGCCGCCGATGTCGATGATGGACAGCCGCCGGTTGCCCACTGCGACGCCGCGCGCCGGCTGGTGCCAGATGCCCTCGTCGTCCGGGCCGCGATGCACCAGCGCGCCGGCCATGGCCCGCAGCGATGCGTCGTCCAGCGCCCGGCGGCTGCGGTCCCAGTAGCCGAAGATGCCACACATGGTCTAGTTGCTCCCCTTGCCCGTCAGCCGGCCTAGCGTCCAGACCATGATTTTCAGGTCCAGCCAGAGCGAAACCTCGCGGGTGTAGCGAAGGTCCGCTTCCAGGCGCTGCGCCTCGGTCCCTTCGGAACGCAGCAGCGCCTGCGCCAGTCCGGTGATGCCGGGCCGCACGCTGCAGCGCTGCGCCCAGTCGGCGTCGCTGTAGAGCTTGCGCTGCGCGGGCACATCGGGGCGCGGACCGACCAGGCTCATGTCGCCCTTCAGGACGTTCAGGATCTGCGGCAGTTCGTCGATGCTGGTGCGCCTGATGAAGCGGCCGACGCGGGTGATGCGCGGGTCGTCGCCCGAGGTGAAATAGGGGCCGATGGCCGCTGCGTTCTTCACCATGCTGCGGAACTTGAACATGCCGAACTCGCGGCCGTGCAGCCCCAGTCGCGTCTGGCGAAACAGCACCGGCACGCCGGATTCCAGCGCAACTGCCAGCGCCGCGCCCAGCATCAGCGGGCTGAGCACCAGCAGCGCCGCCAGCGACAGCACGATGTCCAGCAGACGCTTCAAACCGCCGTCCCCGCCGGCGGCACAGCCGGGCGCGCCGCCATGGTCCGGGCAATGTCGCCGATCACTGCGGCGATGCGCGCGCTGTCGGCCGCCGCCTGCGCGGGAGCGCGTGCTGCCAGCTGCTGCTCGGCCTGCCGCAGCGCCGCAACCTGGGTCTCAAACGATTCGGCGCCGTCGGCGGCCTCGTCGGGTCGGTGGAAGGTGCGCGACAGGATCACCGCCTGCGAGCCCAGGCGCAGATGTTCGGCCAGCACGTCGCGGCCGGGCAGCAGGCCTTCGTCGAGCCGGGCGATGCCGCCAAAGCCGAAACGCAGCCCCTGCGCCCGGGCCGCCCGCGCGACCCGCTCGACGATGCCTTGCGACAGCGGCTCGAACATGAAATGGCAGCCCAGCGACAGGTGCAGGTCGTTCAGACCGACAAACACCTCAAAAAGGCCGGGCGTGGCGATCCAGTCGTCCAGCGTGGCCAGCGCGCCTGCGGTCTCCAGCAGCGGGACGATGGGCGCGCGCCCTGCCACCAGCTCGGCAAAAGCGCGCAACTGGTCGCCATTGGCAAACATCGGCAGCATCAGCAGATCCGCGCCCTGCGCCAGCACCGCGTCCACCTCGTCGGCGGAATCGGGGTTCAGCGGATTGACGCGCACCATCAGGCGCGAGCGCCGCAACGCCGTCTTGACACGGGCGACATCGTCCAGCTGATGCGCGCTGATGAAAGTGTTGCGGCCGGCCTGCCGTGTCTGTTTGCCCAGGCGCTCCAGGTCGACGAACAGCCGCATGCCTTCAAGGGCATCGCAGCGCCGGGCAAAGGCCGGGTCGTTGGTGATTTGCAGCAGGTCCATCATGTCAGCGGCGGATTATCTCCGCAGTGCCTGTTTCAGCTCGGGGCTGGCCAGCCAGCCGACCACCAGCACGGCGACCGCCGCAACACCCGCAAAGCCCAGTGCGGCCAGGCCCTTGCCCTGCGCGAGGGGCAGCCAGCCGGCCGCAAGCGCCAGCGCCGCCAGCACCAGCGCCGCGCCGGTGACGGCCATCAGCCGCACCGGCAGCCACTGGCGCACCGCACCGCCCAGCGCCGTCAGCACAATGGCCGCCACGCCCGCCAGCAGCACATTGAGCACCAGCATCAGCCGCACACCGTCGCCTCCGGCCCGGGGCGCCAGCGCCAGCAGCGCGGCCAGCGCCGCGGCGTAGCCCGCGGCCGCCCAGCGCATGCGCCCCTGCGTGGCCAGCACGGTCAGCGCCACTGCAATCAGCGCCTGCGGCAACAACCCCCAGGCGCCGGCCGCCCCCCACGCCGCCACCTGCGCCAGCGCCTGCGGCTCCATGCGGCCCCAACCGAAAAGCAGTTGCGCGACAGCCGGCGCACCGAGCAGCAAGCCGGTGGCGGCCGCACAGGCCAGCGCCCAGGCCAGTGCAAAAGCGCTGCGCACGGCCTCCCCCGCCTGCCCGGCCGGGGCATCGGCTGCGTGCGCATCGGCCGCGAAGGCACGTGTGATCGCCGGGAACGCCAGCGTGGCCACCAGCTGGATCGCCAGCACCAGCGGCAACTCGACCAGCTTCCACGCATAGTTGAAGGTGGCCAGCCCGCCTTCGCCACCGGCCGACGCCATCGAGCGCGCCGCAAACGGGAGCGCCAGCGGCAGGCCGGCCGACAGTGCGGCCCAGAACCAGACGTTGGCCGCCGGCATCGGCCCGCCAGACCGGGCGACGCACTCACCGGCGGCGGCCACGTCAGACTGGCCTGGTACAGGAATCGCCCGGACCCGGCCCAGCCGCACCCGCAGCCAGAGCAACCGCAACCCCATCGCCAGCAGCAAAAACCAGCCAAGATGGGTCAAACCCAGCGTCGGATCGATAGTCTTTGCTATCAAAACAAGCGCCAGCAGCAGCGTGCCGTTGACCACCAGGTTGGCGCCGTACATGCCAGGAAAGTCGCGCTCATGCTGCAAGCGAGTGGTCCACAGGGCCGCGAGCAGCGCCGCCGGCAGGGCCAGTGCGCTCCAGCCCAGCGAAGCGCCCGCCAGACCGCGAAGCGACGGCGGCAGACCCGACGCCAGCAGCGCGATGACCGGCTCACGCCCGATCCAGATTGCCAGCCCCAGCGCCGCACCGGCCGCCAGCAGCACCATGGCCACGGCGCGCTGCGTGGCTGCCTGCGCAACACCGTCCTGCCGCGACCAGTGCGGCAGCAGCACATAGGCCAGCGCACCGCTGGCCAGCAGGCCGGCCAGCCAGTCGGGCAGGGTCAGCATCAGCACCGCCACGTCGGCCAGGCCGGTCGTGCCAAAAGCCGCGGCCTGCGCCGACTCGCGCGCCAGTCCGAGTAGCCGGCTGGCCAGCAACAGGGCAAGGGACAGCGCACCGGCTTTCAGAAACATGGGACGGATTATCCGGGCCCACCCGCTAGGGCGACCCCTCGCGCGGCCCGGCAGCCCGACAAAAAACTAAAATACAGGGTTTTGGCGCAAAAAACCGCCAGCCTGCCCGCGCGGCCGACCGCGCCGCCCCAACCTTGGCCCCTCATGTCTGACCACGCAAACCCGCCAGCCCCCCAGGACGAAAACCAGCTGATCGCCGAGCGCCGCGAAAAACTCAGGGCCTTGCGCGAAGCGCAGCGTCAGGGCGAAGGCGTCGCCTTTCCGAACGATTTCAAGCCCGGTGACCACGCCGCCACGCTGCTGGCAGCGCACGGCGAAAAGACCAACGAAGCGCTGACGGGCGAGGGTGTCACCCCCGTCACCGCGAGCATTGCCGGCCGCATGATGCTCAAGCGCGTGATGGGCAAGGCCAGTTTTGCCACGCTGCAGGACGGCTCGGGGCGTTTTCAGATCTACGTGACGCGCGACGACGTCGGCGAAGCCGTCTACAACGCCTTCAAGCACTGGGATCTGGGGGACATCGTGGCCTGCGAAGGCCACCTGTTCAAGACCCGCACCGGCGAACTGTCGATCCATGCCAGCCGCGTGCGCCTGCTGACCAAGAGCCTGCGGCCCATGCCCGACAAGTTCCACGGCATCGCCGACCAGGAGGTCAAGTACCGCCAGCGTTATGTGGACCTGATGACCGACGAGGCGGCCCGCAAGCGCTTCATCGCACGCAGCCGCGCCGTCAGCAGCATTCGCGACTTCATGGTCTCGCACGACTTTCTGGAAGTCGAAACGCCGATGCTGCACCCGATTCCGGGCGGCGCCAACGCCCGGCCTTTCGTCACGCATCACAACGCGCTGGAGCAGGAGATGTTCCTGCGCATCGCACCCGAGCTGTTTCTGAAGCGCCTGCTGGTCGGCGGCTTCGAGCGGGTGTTCGAGATCAACCGCAACTTCCGCAACGAAGGCATCTCGGTCCGCCACAACCCCGAGTTCACCATGATGGAGTTCTACGCGGCGTACTGGAATTACCACGACCTGATGGGGTTCACCGAAGCGCTGATCCGGGACGTCGCGATGAAAGCGGTCGGCTCGCTCGCCCTCACCTACGGCGGACGTGCGGTGGATCTGTCGCAGCCTTTTGCCCGGCTGACGATCCGCGAAGCGATCTTCCAGCACACCGAAGCTGGCGCCCACGTCGACGATCCGGCCTGGCTGACCAGCGCCCTCAAGAAACTAGGCATGACCGAAGAAAAGGACCGGCTGTCCACGCGCAGCCTGGCCAGTCTGCAGGTGCTGTATTTCGAGGAAACGGTGGAAGACAAGCTGTGGCAGCCCACCTTCATCATGGAACACCCGACCGAAATCTCGCCGCTGGCGCGCGCCAACGATCTGCGCCCCGAGGTGACCGAGCGCTTTGAGCTGTACATCACCGGGCGCGAGTTCGGCAACGGTTTCAGCGAGCTGAACGATGCCGAGGACCAGGCCGCGCGCTTTCACGCGCAGATGACGGCCAAGGATGGTGGCGACGATGAAGCAATGTTCTACGACCACGACTTCGTGCGTGCGCTCGAGTACGGCATGCCACCCGCCGGCGGCTGCGGCATCGGCATCGACCGGCTGATGATGTTGCTGACCGACAGCCCCAGCATCCGCGACGTGATCCTGTTTCCGGCGCTGCGCCGCGAACACGAAGCGCCCGCGCACCCACCGCGCGAGGCCTGAGCGGCGCTGCCCGGCCGCTGCCGGTCGGGCGTGGAATCAACGCGGCGTGATATCGCGCGGAGTGACGTCCACCACGTCGGCCGGGTCAGCGGCGCGCTGGCCCGGGCCGGGCGCGGCACCCGGACGGCGCGTCCAGCGCTGCTGTGATGCCTGCCGGTACTGTTGCCAGACCATGGTCGGCGCCGCCTTCTGCCCGGTGATCAGCCCGCGCAGCACCAGAAAGACGACGACGAACAGGCCGGCCAGCAGCAGGCTCACGGCAAACACCGCCGCCATCAGCGCCAGCACGATGCGAAGCGCCAGCGAGAGAACGCCGCCAATCAGGTCAGAAATCAGGGACATGGAAGGGAAAACCGGCTGCCTTGGGCTGGCCGGCAAGTTCAGGAAAACCGCAGATGCGGGCGAATCGGTGCATTTTCAACCGAAATGACGGAAAAGGTCCCGAAAGACCCACCCCCGTCAGGGCAACAGGTCCAGTGCCTGCAGGTAGTCATGCGAGCGCATCAGCGTCTCCCAGTCCCGCGCCGGCGCCACCGGCAGCAGGCTGGAGCGGCGCAGTTCGGCGGCTTCGTCCGGCGTCCACCGGCCCGTCAGCTGCGCCTGAGCCAAGCCATCGAGCAACTCGTCGACGGCAGCGCCGCCGTCCAGGCTCTGGTTGCACAGCAGCACCAGGTCACAGCCGGCGACCAGTGCTTCCAGTGCAGCTTCGGTGTAGGTGACCGTCCGGCCGTCGATCTGGCGCGCGCCGGCCATCGACAGGTCATCGCTGAAAACCGCGCCGGCAAAGCCCAGTTCGCCGCGCAGCACATCCTGCAGCCAGATGCGCGAAAAACCCGCTGGTCGGCCATCGACCTTGGGATAGATCACGTGCGCCGGCATCACCGCGGTGAGGCTGCTGCGCAGCCAGCCGTAGGGCGCGGCGTCATCAGTGACTATGGCCTTGCGGCTACGCCGGTCGACCGGTACATCGGTGTGTGAATCGGCACGCACGTAGCCGTGACCTGGAAAATGCTTGCCGCAGTTGCCCATGCCGGCTCGCAGCAGCCCGTGCATCAGGCTCTTGGCCAGCAGCGTGACCACACGGGGGTCGCGGGCAAAGGCACGGTCGCCGATCACGCCACTTCGGGCAGCGCCGGGGCGCTCCAAGTTGACCGCGCCCTTTCGGGACGCAGCAAGCGCCTGTGCTTGCGTGGGGGCCACATCCTGATGATCGAGGTCAAGCACCGGCGTGAAGCTGAAATCAACCCCGCAGGCGCGCAACTCGCTGCCCAGCACGAACCCTGTGGCGGTGGCCGCGTCGGTGGCACGCATCGCACCGCTGCCCGCGCTGCCCTTGCCGTCGCTCATCCACAGTTCGCCCAGTGCCCGCATCGGCGGCAGCTGGGTGAAACCGTCGGTGCGAAAGCGCTGCACGCGCCCGCCTTCGTGGTCGACGCAGATCAGCAGATCCGCGCGCACACGCTTGATGGACCGGCACAGCGCCAGCAGCTGCGCACGGTCCACCCAGTTGCGCGCGAACAGAATCACGCCGCCGGTCAGCGGGTGCGCCAGTCGCCGGCGGTCGGCGGCGCTCAGGCGGGTGCCGGCAATGTCGAGAATCACGGGTGCATGCTGGCTCATGGGGGTCTCCGGCGGGTGCATCAAATGGTCATTTGTTGATAGCAACCGATGACCATTCGACGATGGGTTGATGTCAATCTGATTGAAAATTCTGTTCCACAACGCAAAAGGATGCCGCGTAGTCGGTCTCGTCGGTCACGCTGATGTGGGCACTGAGCCCGCGCGCCTCGAACCAGTCCTTCAGCGCGCCGTGCAGGACGATGACCGGTTTGCCGCTGGGCAGTTTGCCGACCTCGCACAGCCGCCAGGTCATCGGCATGCGCATGCCCAGGCCGATGGCCTTGCTGAACGCCTCCTTGGCCGAAAAGCGCGTGGCCAGGTAG
>JACSRS010000046.1 GCA_014879655.1 Burkholderiaceae bacterium | reverse complement strand
CTGGCTCTCGGCGCGCATCTGGCGCCGCTCTTCCTGGCTGTTGAAATACTGGTAGATCCAGCCGATGGTTTCGTCCTCGGGCCAGAGTGGCTCCAGGTCGGGATGGTTGATGAGGGCCAGCAGTTCCAGCAGTGCTGCCGGCCGCGGGAAGAGCCGCCCTGTCGGGCTGAAGCGGTCAAAGAGGGCAGGTAGCTCGGTCGCCAGTTCGTCGAACAGGCTGAACAGGTAACAGCGGTAGGCGTCGTCGGTCTCACCCAGGGCGGAGCCTGCCAGTTGCTGATAAGACGGGAAGCCGCGAGATCGGTGGCCGCGCCCGACCGATTCGATGATCAGGCCGCGCGCCTCGCCCATGCGCAGCGCCGCGAGCCGGTTGAGGACGGTGAACGCCTGTTCGCGCACGATGCGCTCCAGCAGCGGCGCAACCAGGCTGCGGAGTTTCGCCCCGTGCCTGGCGTCCAGCACATAGTCGGCAGTGCGCATGCACCACGTGGCGGCCTCTGCGCGCAGATCCTCGCGCTCAGACTGCGCATTCAAGACATAGTGGCCCAGGGTAGTGCGCAGAATGCGCGCCGTCTCGCGCTGCGCATCGTTGAGCGCGGTCAACTTGTCCAGGGCAGCGACATTGCCGGTGGCCGGGTCCATGCCATATTCGTGCTGTAGTTGCCGGGTGAATTCGGCGCTGAGCAATGTGCGCGCCTCACCCACGAAACGATTGAGACGGTTGCGGGTGGTTTGGTCGAACGGCATCAGGTTGTCTCCGTCCATTCAACACGAATCTCGACTGGCTCATATAGCTGGACCTCCGCACGGATCGCCTGCAAGGTCGCAATGGCCTCGTCCAACTGCTCTGCTTTGGTCACACGCGTTGGGATGCGCACGACCTTGGTGTGGCGTTCCTTAATGGGGCGCCCGCCCTCAGCCTGCCCCGGACCGACCGCCACTCTTCGGCGCTCTTCGGCGCGCTGGGCAATCTCGCGCTTCAGGACACTGACCTGTGCCCACAATTCAGCCTCCTGGGTAAGCAGAAATTCCAACCCAGCCAGATCAAGCGTTGACGCCGTGACAATGTTGTCGAGTTGGGCCTGGGCATTGACCTGATCTTCATGGGCGAGGTCCTTCCAGTCAGGTAGGTGCGCCAGGTCACGCTGCGCATCGCGCACACTCTCGGCCAACGATGCCTGCATCGCTTCCGCCGCGCCGCGCACCTTCACCCTGATGGCGGTGAGGGTCGTGGCCAGGTCGGCGGCATGGCGATAAAAGGTTGGCTGCCCGAGACGCTGCTGGAGTTGCTCCATCTCAGGAGTCAGGTCAGTGCGCAGAAGTCCGGGCACCCCGGTGCTGCGCAATGCATCGATGGCGCTGCGGTAGCGCTTGAGTTCGCGCACGGTCTGTTCCAGCCCCGCCTTGAGCGCCAGGTCTACTTCGTTCGCCCACTTCAGCCCGTCGTAAAGCGCAGAAGACTCGCTGCCCAATTGCCCTGGTGCATCGGATGCGTCGGTGAGCAGGATATCCGCCACCTGCTGGTTCAGTTCTCGCACCCGTTCGCCGCCGGGGAGACTGAGGCCATCCAGCCGTTCAGCCAGCGGGCCATAGCGAAACTGGAACTGTGGGAAATGTTTGAGCGCGGCCTTGCTGATCTCATCCTCGGGGAAGGGCAGCACCGTCTCGCCGGTCAACTCGGTGAGCCGTTCTGCCGCCCGTCCCAGCACTTCCAGCGGCAGCCGCTCGCCGTCGCGCAGCGCCACGCCAACATTCTTGAAGGTGTTGTTGGTGCGCAGCGCGTCGATGGCCTGCTGTCCGCCCACAGTAATGTCGCGGCCGGCCACCTTGAGTTTGATCTGACCGCCCAGCAGCATGGCAGCCACCAGGTAGCGCAGCGTGTCCGGCGACCAGCCAAAGGGTGCATCGGCAAAGTGGTCGGTGAGCCGTTTCCCTTCGGTGGCGCCATTGCGGTCCAGATAGTCCCGAATGCTGACCAGCGCCTTGTGCGCGTTGTTGACGGACGGCGTACCCGCGCTGATTTGCACCAGGTTCAGTGGGTCGACGGCGGCGGTCACGCTGCGCAGGTTGCCGAGCCGCAGCAGTTTCTCGGCGATGGCCGTCTCGATGCGCACGGGCGCTTCCGCGTAGCGACTGAAGACCTGGTCGGCGACCCCAGCCAGATACTTCTTGAGCGCCTCCACCACATCCAACGCCAGACTCTCGACTGCCGTCGTTTCGCCGCGGAAGATCAGCGATCCCTGGCCTAGCGCGCGGCGGAGCAGATACTCAAGTTCACTGGTCAAACGCGTTGCACGCTCCATCTGTCCGGTGCAGTACTCCTTGACCTCGGGATCAAGTTCATTGCGATGCCGTTGGGCAATCTCGCGGCTGCGATAGATCTCAGCCACCACGGCGTCAATCTCCCGGTCGGTGCGGCCCAGCAAAAAAATGGTGTATTGCGCACTGCGCTGGCGTGATTCGTCCAGCAGGCGGGTGCGGGCCGCAGCAAAATCCTCGGGCGCCACAAAATCAATCACCGTCTGGATCGTTTCGCGGTCGCCGACCAGGTTGACCGTCGACGAACCGCTGTTGACAGCCAGACCCGTGGTCACCAGTAGTGACCCCTGCAACCGCGTGGAAGGCAGTGGCGTAAAGGCGGTGCGCAGCGCTTCATTGCGGATGCGCCCCGTGTCAATCGACCGCAGCGGGATGGTGGCGCGCTCCAGATCGATGTTGTTCACCTTCTCGCTGAAGAAGCAGAGCGTGTTGTCCTTTTCGCCAAAAGGCACGAGTGGGTCGTCCTTCAAGTCACGGATGGCGGCGTCGATCTGTGGCCGCTGTGTCGGGGCATCGATGGCCGGATGCAGCAGGCAGGCGACATTGTGCGGCGTGATGGGCAGGTTGCCCATCATCTGGAGCACGGCGACGGTCTTGGCCACGTCCTGGTGCACCGGGGCGCCGGGGAACTGCTGCCGTGCGCGGGTCACGCCGTGGTAGACGGAAGGAGAGGCAAGCCGGATGTCCTTCTCCAGCGCATCGTACAGCGTCACCGTCGTCGCCAACCAGCCCACCGGGCGGTCGGCGGCGGCTGGCTGGCCATCAACGGTTTCGATGAGAATGTCCTGGATCACCTTAATGGCAGAGCGCAGCCCGACGCCGCCGGTGGACTTGGCCAACACCCCCAGCAAGTGCAGCAAGATGTCAAAGTGCGCGGGCAAGAAGGGGTAAAGATTGATGAAAGTCTGGCGGTCGAAGTCGGCGTCGTAGGCGCGCGCATCTTCCAGCCGGGTATGATGGCGCAGCGGCGGCCCAAGCCGGTCGAAGAGGTCGCCCAGCACATCCTCGCCGGCCGTCGATTTGCCCAGCAGCCGTTTGTAGCAGATTTCCTTGATATCGCGCGATTCGAGGTCGATCTGGATCGGAAAACGGTCCTTGAGTTTGTAAAGCTCAGGCGAGTTGAGCGCCGCTTTGGGGTCGTCCTCAGTCAACGTCTGTTGGGCCGTGCCAATCAGCCAGGCCTTGCCATCGCCCACATTCTTGAGGTTCTCGGCCAGACCCTGAAGGTTCAAAATGAGATTCTTGCGGTCGGCGACATACTGCCCAACTTCGTCGATCACAAAGAGTACGTAGGATCGCCCGGATTTCCTGCGCACGATGTCCAGAATTTCCTCCACCTGGTCCTTCAACGACTGGACAAATTCCACGGTCTCTGTCGAAAAGGATGTTGGGGTCCGGAATAGGTTCGGATATAGGTCGTGGGCGATTTCGGGCAGCAGACTGTCAATGGCCAAGGGATCATTCTGCATCTCACGCCAGGTTAACCCATGATCTTTCTCCACCCGCGCCGTCAGTTCTTCATAGCGGCCGTCCTGTTGCAGACGGCGTTCCAGTGCAGCCACCTTGAGATTGCGGGAGAAACCGGCCCATTGTAGCACCTTGTAGTAGAGCACCGTGGACACGTCTTCCATCTGCGCGCCCGCCAGCATATCGCTTGCCAGGTCGAGCATGATCACCGCGGCGGGAAACTGGCGGACCAGCGCCAGCATCTGGGCCCTGGTCTGCGGTCGATTCAACCGCGCAATGAAGTGGTCGAGAAAGCGAATCCCATCGACCAAGACCTCTTCATCGAAGGCCAACGCCAGGTACTTGGTGAATGAACTCTTGCCGGAGCCATAGAAGCCCGAAACCCACACACCCACTTCACCGCGCCCGATTGCCTCCATCGCCGCCTGCATCTTGGTGAGCCAACGCTCCAGTTGATCCTCGATGCTCTCGGTGAAGATGTATTCGCGGATTTCCGTGCGCAACCGTGCTTCTTCCGCCGCGTTGTAGTTGATAACCTTTTCAATGGTGCGATAGATGTCTTTGGATGGGTCAAACAGCCCTTTGATCAGCATGGTTGCCTTCCTATCCGCCAACATGGACGGAGCGATAATTGCCATCTTCAGGGTAAAAGCCCAAGAACTTCAGCCGCGTCTTCCCCGTGCGTTTGCCGGGGTAAAAGATGAGGGTCGGCACGACAAAGCTGCCGGCAAGCTGCCCTTCCAGCGAACCGATGCGCAAATAAGGATGAAGCGCCTCAAGGTCGGTGATCAGCAGGATGGCGTTGGGTTTGCCACGCAGGCTTTCGAGTTGCGCCTGCAAACGTTGTTGGAGTGCACCAGTTGTGAGCGCATTGGCCAGCGCCTGGTTGGTCTTGTCCCAGGCCAGGGGCGCCTTGCCGTCGGCGCTTAGCCAGAGCTGGCGCAGCCGCGACGCCTGCAAGATCGCCGGGACATGTTCGGCCATCGAGAAGCGATGCACGTCCCAGCCGTCGTTGTGTAGGCGGGCGGTCCAGGCTGGCATTTCGCGCTTCACGGCCAGGATTTCTTTCGGTGCAAAGATCAGGTAATAGACCGGCTCAAAGCTGGCGTGATTCAATTCACGACCATAACGGACCCGTGCCAACAGTTCTTCAAAGTTGGCGTTGAGCGATGACATTGGCCAACTCCTCCATTCCGCTATAGATCCAACTGATACGCGTGACGCCGGCTGCCGACTGTACGATCAGCGCGCCCTGCAAGGCCGCGCGCTTCAGTTCGGCCAGCACATCGTCACGCTGCAAGCCAAAGAGCGCCCAATCGGGGTGGGCAAGCAACTGATTGTCACCTTGACCGGCGCTGTGCAAATCATAGGCCAGGAGCGTGGCCACAAGTGGTTCGACGCGATAGGGCAGAATCCTGCGCACGCGCAGTGCGCCGCGCTCCAACATGCCAAAATCTGCACAGCAACCGGTGAGATAACTGGAAACACGCCGCACCATCTGCGGCGACCAGGTCATCGTCGTTTTGCCCTCACGGACAGCCGCCTCGACAAACTGGAGTGACTCTTCGTTGCTCAAGGTGGATTTGCCCGCTCCATACGCGCTCCAGTAGACATCGCGCACGAAGTCAGCCAGTACGAGATGTGCGCGCGCCGTGTAGAGGAAGAGCATCTGCTCAAATGCACCCTTGGGAACAGCATCTTTGATCGTCTTGAGCAGCAGCGCCGGCGCTGCATCGTCTGCCAGATAACGGGGGCCAAACCCAACTGCGATCATGTCATGCACCCGGCGGGCGGAGATCGTGCCAAAATTGCCCGACTGCAGGGCTGCCCGGTAGAGATCAGGGGCATTCATGCCCGGCTGCCACAGATCGAGCAGGATTACGGTTTCGTCAATCAGGCCGAGGCCGGCGCCTAGTTGCGTCGTATAGCGACCGTTCATAGCGACCTGTCCGCAAAATAGGGGTAGACAGCCGTTCCAGAGCGGAAGCCGTGCAGATAGAGTGAGGAGACGCGTGTCCAGCCTTCGACAGTCTGCACGGCAGCGGTGTCGCCCACCCAGGTAGGTCCAATCGCATCGATTGACGCCTTCCCGTTACGACCAGCCAAATAGGCCAATGCCATGTCGCGGGTCCCGGTCTGGCTACCCGCATCGCTACTCATGGCAGGCTCGTACATAGCGCGAAAGAGCATCTGTTCCAGAGCCTCGGGCAGACGGAAAAGGTGATAGACGCTGCCGACGCCGATGCGTTCGTCGTGCACACGCGCCGCAGCCGCTGTCACCCCGGAGTACTGAGCCAGGGGTATCGTCTTGGCAAACGCATGGGCCAGAAAAGTGCGGCTGGGGGCAGAAAGGAAGGCAGATTGCCACCAACCGAACTGTTCACGTTCGCCGAGAAAACCGACCACAAAGCGCAGCGTGACCAGCGTAGTAACCAGGTCGTCTTTCACCATTGCTCTCCATCAACTGCCTGGGCTGACTCAGACATCACCGCATCTGGCTCAAGGACACCGTGGCGCCCCAATCGGCAACTCACCCCGCGCGGCAACGCACAGCGGGCGCACCCGCCATGATCACTCACCACCATAGCCGCACGACGTCGGATCGTCATTG
>JACSRS010000127.1 GCA_014879655.1 Burkholderiaceae bacterium | reverse complement strand
AGATGTGTATAAGAGACAGCCCCAGGCCAGCGCGGCGAGCAGCAGCACATGCGCCACCAGGGCCAGGCCCAGCGCGGGCCCACGCCCGGGTGGGGGCGGCGGAGCGAACTCGGTCCATTCGGCGGTGGCGGCGCTCATGCGGGGCGGCCCTGCTGCATGTCAGGGCGTCAGCTGCACGGACAAACCCACGCGCGCGATGCCGGCGCGCTGCAGCGTGTCCATGACCTTGACAACGGTTTCGTACTTGACGCTGCGGTCGGCGCTGATCACGACGGCCGTGTTGGTCTGGCCCGCCAGTGCCTGCTGGACGGCCGCGGCCACTTCTTTCTGCCCGATTTTTTGCGTGTTCTTGCCGGACTTGAGTTCCAGCGCCTCATCCTTGCCGATCAGGATCTGCACCACGGTATCGGGCTGCTTGGCCGCCTTGCCGACGCTGGGCAGGTCGATCAGGCTGGGGGTGATCAGCGGCGCGGTGACCATGAAGATGATCAGCAGCACCAGCATCACGTCGATGAAGGGCACCATGTTGATCTCGTTGATGGTGCGGCGGCCCCGGCCTCTTGAAACGACGGCTGGCATGTCAGGTTCCTCCGATACGGCTCACAGCCCCGAGGGCGAGTGACTGCCCAGGTTGCGCTGCAGGATGTTGGAGAACTCCTCGATGAAGGTCTCCAGCTTGTTGGCGACGCGGTCGATGTCGTGTGCAAAGCGGTTGTAGGCCACCACCGCCGGAATTGCGGCAAACAGGCCGATGGCCGTGGCCACCAGGGCCTCGGCAATGCCGGGCGCCACGGTGGACAGGGTGACCTGTTGCAGGCTGGCCAGACCGGTGAACGCATGCATGATGCCCCAGACGGTGCCGAACAGCCCCACGTAGGGCGAGACCGAACCGACCGAGGCCAGAAACGACAGGTTGGACTCGATGGCGTCGAGCTCGCGCTGGTAGCTGGCGCGCATCGCGCGGCGGGCGCCGTCGAGCAAGGTGCCGGGGTCGGCGATGCGCCGCTCGCGCAGCTTCTGGTACTCGCGCATGCCGCTGGCAAAAATGCGCTCCATCGGGCCGGCGCTCTTGGCGTTCTGGGCGGCGGCGGCAAACAGCTCGTTCAGGCTGGTGCCCGACCAGAACTCGCGCTCGAAAGCATCGTTCAGCGCCTTCACGCGCTTGAGCGCGAACAGTTTGCGAAAGATCGCCGCCCAGCTGGCGACCGAAACCGCCATCAGCAGCAGCATCACCAGTTGCACCACGAAGCTGGCATTGAGCACCAGGTGCAGGATGGACATGTTTGTGTTCATTTCAGGATTTCCAGAATATGGGGCGGCATGCGGGCCGGGCGCATGGTGGCCGCGTCAACCCAGCCGACGCGGATCGTGCCTTCGCACAGCGGCTCGCCGGTGTCATCCGTCGCGCCATCCGTCGCTCCGGCCGGTGCCAGGCGGGCCTGCTGCACGAAGGTCAGACTGGCCCGTCCCGCGGATTGCAATGCGGCGCTGACGCGCAGGTCGTCGTCCAGCCGGGCCGGTCGATGGTAACGGACGCTGGTTTCACTGACGACAAAGATGCCGCCGGTGGCCTCACGCAGGGCCTGCTGATGCACGCCCAGGCTGCGCAGCCACTCGGTGCGGGCACGCTCGAAAAATTTCAGGTAATTGGCATAGAAGACGATGCCGCCTGCATCGGTGTCTTCCCAGTAGACGCGCAGCGGCAGCTCGAAAACGCGGTTGCGTGCCGTGAGGCTCATGCCAGCAGTTCCTGCAGGCGACCGACGGCGGCCTGCAGATGGGCCATCGAACTGGCGGTGGAAAAACGGATGAAACGGCCGGTCTGGGCGCTGCCGAAGTCGCGCCCGGGCGTCACCGCAACATGGGCCCGCCGCATCAGCGCAAAGGCCGTGTCCCAGCTGTCCAGCGGCGCGCCGCCATCGGCCAGCCGCTCGCCCGCTGCCGAACAGTCGGCCCAGGCGTAGAAGGCGCCGTCGGGCGCCACCGGCACCGTCAGGCCCAGCGCGTTGAGGGCGGGTATGAAGTAGTCGCGCCGCGCCTTGAACTCGGTGCGCCGGCGTTCGAATTCGGCCAGGCTGGCGTCTTCGAAACAGGCCAGCGCCGCGTGCTGCGCAATGGTGCTGGGGCAGATGAACAGGTTCTGCGCCAGCCGCTCGATCACCGGTACCAGTGTCTCGGGCGCCACCAGCCAGCCCAGCCGCCAGCCGGTCATGCAGAAATACTTGGAAAAACTGTTGACGCTGATGACCTGATCGTCCAGCGCCAGCGCGGTCTGGCCGTAGGTGCTGTCGTGGCTGAGGCCCAGATAGATTTCGTCAACCAGCGTGATGCCGCCCCGGGACTGCACCCACTGATGAATGCGGCGCATTTCATCCGGGTGAATCGAGGTGCCCGTGGGGTTCGAGGGCGACGCCAGCAGCACGCCGCGCGTCTGGGGGTTCCAGGCCGCCTCGACCTGGTCGGCGCTGAGCTGGAAGCGGCTGGCCGCGTCGGTGGGCAGCAGCACCGCCGTGCCATCTGCGGCATTGACGAACTGCCGGTTGCAGGGATAGCAGGGGTCGGGCATCAGGATCTGGTCGCCCGCCTCGATCAGCGCGAGGCAGGCCAGCTGCAGCGCGGCCGAGGCGCCGGCGGTAACCACAATGCGCCGCGCCGGCACCTGCACGCCGAAGCGCGTGGCGTACCAGCCGCTGATGCGCTCGCGCAGGGCTTCCAGCCCGGTGGCCTGGGTGTACTGCGTCTGTCCGCGTTCAATGGCCTGTTCGGCCGCCGCCCGGACCAGCGGTGCCGCGGTGAAATCGGGCTCGCCGATATTCAGGTAGATCATCGGCCGGTCGGTATGGGCCGCCTCGCGCGCCACCGCCGAGGCCGCCTTGGCGACCTCCATCACATAAAACGGTTCGATCCGACTGGCGCGCGCGGAAATCCTCATGGACGCGCCAGTCCCTTCTGCCGGTCGGCCTGTACTTCGGCGGCCCGCAGCGTGGGCGCCAGCCCGTTGAGCACCGCGTTGACGTATTTGTGACCATCGGTGCCGCCGAACTCCTTGGCCAGTTCGATGCACTCGTTCAGCACCACCCGCCAGGGCACGTCGGGGCAATGCAGGAATTCATAGGTGCCGATCCACATGACCCCGCGCTCGATCGGCGAAATTTCGGCCAGCTTGCGGTCCAGCAGCGGGATGATCAGTGCGTCGAGCTCGGCAGCCTGCTCGATGCAGCCGTGCAGCAGCGCGTCGTAGTGCGCCGCGTCGGCCTTGTGGAAGCCGGACAGATCACGGGTGAACAGGTCAATGTCTTCAGCCGTGTTGCGGCCGACCTGGTGCTGGTAAAGGCCCTGCAACGCAAATTCGCGCGAGCGGCTGCGCAGGTTTCTGGCAGCCGCCTTGCGCGGGGCCGACGTGGCTGCGGGGCGCCGGGTCGGCTTGCTGGTGGACGGATCGCTCATGACAGGCTGTCCAGCAGATTGGCCATCTCGACCGCCACGCGCGCCGCATCCCGGCCTTTTTCGTCCTGCCTGGCCTGTGCCTGCGCCAGGTTTTCGGTGGTCAGGATGGCGTTGGCAATAGGCAACTGATAGTCCAGTGACACGCGCGAAACGCCGGCGGCCGATTCGTTGGCCACCAGTTCGAAATGGTAGGTTTCGCCGCGGATGATGCAGCCCAGCGCGATAAGCGCGTCGAACCGGCCGTTTTCGGCCAGGGCCTGCAGCGCGACAGGCACTTCCAGCGCACCCGGCACCTGCACCTGCTCGATGTGGTCGGCTTTCACGCCTAGAGTCTGCAATTCGTCCAGGCAGGCTTTGGCCAGGGCGGAAGTAATGTCGTCATTGAAGCGGGCCCGCACGATGCCGATGACCAGTTTCTTGCCATCGAGCCAGTCGGCTTTTCCTTTGTCTGCGCCAAACATGGGTTATTCCTTGGGGATGTAGCCGGTGATTTCGAGGCCGTAGCCGGTCATGCTGGGCATGCGCCGGGGTGTGCCCATCAGTTCCATGCGGTGCACACCGCACTCGCGCAGGATCTGCGCGCCGATGCCGTAAGTGCGCAGGTCCATGCGGCCGCGCTCGGGTGCATGGCTGGATCGGGCCGTGCCGTCGAACTGCGCCAGCAATTGCGCGCCGCTCTCGCCGCAATTGAGCAGCACGGCCACGCCTTTGCCGCGCTTGCCCAGGTAGTCCAGGCTGGTGTCCAGGCTCCACGAATGGTTGGAACGGTTCACTTCAAGTGCATCAAGCACCGACAGCGGTTCATGCACCCGCACCGGCACGGTGTCGCCCGACTGCCATTCACCGCAGACCAGCGCCAGGTGCACGCACTGGCTGGGTTTGTCGCGGAAGGCGTGGGCGGTGAATACACCAAAGGCCGTCTCCAGGCTGCGCGTACCGACCTTCTCGACCAGCGATTCATGGCGGCTGCGGTGTTCGATCAGGTCCGCGATGGTGCCGATCTTCAGGCCGTGCTCGGCAGCAAACAGCTGCAGGTCGGGCAGCCTGGCCATCGTGCCGTCGTCTTTCATGATCTCGCAGATCACCGCACTCGGCGAGCAACCGGCCATGGCGGCCAGGTCGCAACCGGCTTCGGTGTGACCCGCACGCATCAGCACGCCGCCGTCAACCGCCTGCAACGGAAAGATGTGACCGGGCTGCACCAGATCTTCGGCCCGGGCATTGGCGGCCACCGCGGCCTGCACGGTGCGGGCGCGGTCGGCAGCAGAGATGCCGGTCGTCACGCCTTCGGCCGCTTCGATCGACACGGTGAACGCCGTCGCATGCTTGGTGCCGTTGCGTGTGGCCATCGGCGGCAATTGCAGGCGCTCGCAGCGCTCGCGTGTCAGCGTGAGACAGATCAGGCCGCGGCCGAAGCGGGCCATGAAGTTTATGGCTTCGGCGCTGACATGATCGGCCGCGAGGACGAGGTCGCCCTCGTTTTCGCGGTCCTCCTCGTCGACGAGGATTACCATGCGGCCGGCGCGCAGATCGGCGACGATGTCCTCCACCGGAGAAATGGCGACGGGTGCGTTCATGCAGATTCTTTCGCTGAAAAATTGATGCCGGCTGACAGCATGCGCTCGACATAGCGCGCGATCAAGTCGATCTCGAGGTTGACACGGCTGCCGGCTTGCAGCGAGCCCAGTGCGGTGTTTTCGACTGTGTGGGGGATGAGGTTGATGCTGAACAGGCAACCGTCGGTCTGGTCGTCCACCTGGTTGACGGTCAGGCTGACGCCGTTGACGGTGGCTGAACCTTTGTAGGCGAGAAACCGGGCCAGCGAGGCGGGCGCCAGCACCTGCAGCAGCCAGCTCTCACCCACACGTTCAAAAAGGACGACCCGGCCGATGCCATCGACGTGGCCCGAAACAATGTGCCCGCCGAGCCGGTCATGGGCGCGCAGGGCTTTTTCCAGGTTGACCGCTCCACCGGGCTGATCCAGCCCCGCCGTCTTGTCCAGCGATTCGGCCGAAATGTCGATGGTGAAGCGGTTGGAAGCGGGGGTGAGGGTGGTGACGGTCATGCAGGCGCCATTGAGCGCGATGCTGTCACCCAGGCCGACGTCGTCGAGGTAGCCCGCAGGCGCTTCGAGGGTCAGGCGCTTGCCGTGGTCTAAAGAACTTCCCAGGTCGTGGGCGGCGGCGATGCGCCCCACGCCGGTGATGATGCCGGTGAACATGCTGCCATTTTCGCAGGGAATGGCAGGACTTCCCGCCCACAGCTCAAATACCGGTCTAAAACTGCCTGGCGCCGGCCATCCGGGCCAGAATTCGCAGGTCGGGGCCGATCGGGTCGATCGCCTTGAACGTCAGTTCAACGGCCTCGTTGAGGCTGGACCATGGCCCCAGGCTGGTCATCGGACGCCCCTGGCCCAGCCATTTCGGCGCCAGGTAGACCAGAAATTCATCGACCAGCCCGGCGCGAATCAGCGATCCGTTGAGCTGGTGCCCGGCTTCGACGTGCAGTTCGTTGACTTCCCTTCGCGCCAGATCCTGCATCATCGCTGCCAGATCGACCTTGCCGGCGTTGCCGCTCGCCTGGCCGGGCAGGTAATGAATGCTGGCACCGCGCGCCTGCAAGGCCGCTTCCCGGTCTGCGTCGATGACGGCCGCATAGATGATCACCGGCCGCTGCGGCTGGAACAGGGCGGCGTCGACGGGCGTCTCCAGCCGGCTGTCGACAAGCACCAGCCTGGGCTGACGCGGGGTTTCGACTTCGCGCACGTCCAGACGCGGATTGTCGTCGCGCACCGTGCCCATGCCGGTCAGCACCGCGCAGGCCCGCGCACGCCAGGCGTGGCCATCGGCCCGGGCGGGCGGCGATGTGATCCACTGGCTGGCGCCGTTTTGCAAGGCGGTCTGTCCGTCCAGCGACGCGGCCA
>JACSRS010000185.1 GCA_014879655.1 Burkholderiaceae bacterium | reverse complement strand
ATGCGGCTCTTGATCAGTTCAGAAATTTCTGCGGGATTGAGTTGCATGACTCTTTCCTTCTTTCTTTAATGGGCCGAGGGCTTACGCCTTCAGCGCGACTTTCATTTGCTCAAGGCGGGCTTTGACGGAGGTGTCCAGCACCTCGTCTCCGACCACCACACGAATTCCACCGATGAGCGCCGGCTCCAGCTCCACCGAGACGTTCAGCTTGCGACCAAAACGCGACTCCAGCGTCTGCGTGACGGCAGCCAGCTCTTCGCCTCCGATCGGGAAAGCACTGAACACCTGCGCGTCTGAAGACCCGCTCTGGGCATTTTTCAGCGAACGGAACTGGCGTGCAATCTCGGGCAAGGCTGCAAGGCGCCCGTTCTCAACCACCGCGCGCAGGAAATTGCGCGCCGCTTCGGGCAAATCCGTGCCCGCCACGCCGGTCATCACTTCGATGACCTGGTCTGCAGAAACCTTGGGGTTTTCCGCAAACTGCAGCAGTTGGGCATTTCCTGCGATCGAGGCCAGCCGGTCCACCCAGCCGGCTGCGCCGGCGAGGTCGGATGAAGAAGCCTTGAAAAGCGCTTCGGCATAAGGCCGCGCAATGGTGGCGAGTTCTGCCATGGTCTACCTTTACAGCTCGGCCTTGAGGCGGCCCAGCAGATCAGCGTGGACCGAGGCGTTGACTTCCTTGCGGAGAATCTGCTCAGCACCCTTCACAGCCAGCACGGCCACCTGCTCACGCAGGGTCTCGCGGGCTTTCACGGTCTGCTGCTCAGCTTCCACACGAGCGGCGGCAACAATCTTGTTACCCTCTTCGGTGGCACGCGTCTTGGCTTCCTCGATGAGGGCCTGGGCACGGCGTTCAGCATCGGCCAGACGGGCGGCGGCTTCGCCGCGCGATTTGGCCAATTCCGCTTCCACGCGCTGGTTGGCGGCGCTCAGCTCGGTCTTGGCCTTGTCGGCAGCAGCCAGGCCGTCGGCAATTTTCTTGGCACGTTCGTCGAGCGCTACCGCGATGGGTGGCCACACGAACTTCATCGTGAACCACACCAGGATCGCGAAAACGATGGCCTGGACGAACAGGGTTGCGTTGATACTCACAGCAACACCCTTTCAGTCAGTTGGTGGACAGGCGGGCGATTACTTCAGCACGAACGGGTTGGCGAACGCGAACATCATCGCGATACCGACACCGATCAGGAAAGCTGCGTCGATCAGACCGGCCAGCAGGAACATCTTGGTCTGCAGCTCGTTCATCAGTTCAGGCTGGCGAGCAGCTGCTTCCAGATACTTGCTGCCCATGATGCCGATACCGATACAGGCGCCGATGGCACCCAGACCAATGATCAGACCAGCGGCGAGTGCGACAAAGCCGAGAACTTGTTCCATTTAATGCTCCAGTGAAAAAAAAGAAAAAAGGTTAAGGGAAAGGGAACGCGAAGAGAAACCGGATGTCAGTGCGCGTCGTGCGCCTGACCGATATAAACCAGGGTCAGCATCATGAAAATGAACGCCTGCAGGGTGATGATCATGATGTGAAAGATGGCCCAGATCGTTCCGGCCAGGATGTGGCCGATCGGCAGCAGCACACCGCTGAGCGACATGGCGGCAGCACCGCCCATCAGGGCAATCAACATGAAGACCAGTTCGCCCGCGTACATGTTGCCGAAAAGTCGCATGCCGTGAGAGACGGTCTTGGCGGCGAATTCGATCATCTGCATCAGGAAGTTCACCGGCCAGAGCAGCGGATGGGCACCAAAAGGCGCCGTGAACAATTCATGCACCCAGCCGCCCGCACCCTTGATCTTGATGTTGTAAGCAATGCAGACGAGCAGCACCGACACCGACAAACCCAGCGTGGTGGAAAGATCCGCCGTCGGAACCACGCGCAGATAGGCATGGTGCGGATCGTGGCCGCCGGCGGCAAAGATCATTTCCCAGATTTTGGGCAGAAGGTCCACCGGCAACAGGTCCATGGCGTTCATCAGGAAGATCCAGACAAAAACCGTCAGGGCCATCGGCGCAACCAGTTTGCGGCTGTTTGCGTTGTGCACGATGCCCTTGGCCTGGTTGTCAACCATCTCGACCAGGATCTCAACCGCAGCCTGAAACCGACCGGGCACACCCGAGGTCGCCGACTTTGCCGCTTTCCAGAGCAGGAAACTGCCAATGATGCCCAGCACGACCGAGAAGAAGATCGAATCGAGGTTGTAGACCGAAAAGTCGATCACGCCCTGCATGGGCTTGTTCTGCAAATGCGTCAGGTGGTGACCGATGTATTCACCTGCGGTGGGTCCGTGTTCAGCAGCCATCTGTAACTCTTTTTAAGTTCCACGTTTCGGGCGAAGCATCAGCCCCACCCAGTACACCTTCATTGTCAACACCAGGCCGACCAGCAGGGCCGGCCAGCTCAGATCGACAACCAGCTTTGGCGCCGCAACCAGCATTGCGACCGTCAAGGCAATCTTGATCATCTCCCACACCAGAAACCCGAAAGCCGCACCCATGGCGCGCGCCCTCGGATCTGCCAAAGGCACCCGGCGCATCAGCCCCCGGGCAAACAAAGCAGCGGGGATCACAACCGCCAGCGCACCGTAGCCCGCCGACCATCCCACCGGCACCCGACCCGTCAAGGCCCAGGCACCCAGCGCCACCAGCAATCCGACAACTCCCTGCAGTGCAACCACCATCCAGGGCGACCACGACGACTGGGTGCGGGACAACTCCCGCGCCTGCTCGGCCGTCAGCGGCTTGAATTCTGCCTCCTGCGCCCCATCTCCTTCATCCCACCCCGGGTGCGGTGCAGTGGCGGGAGCCGCAGGCATTGTCTTCATGTCAGATTACGCTGGCTTTACAGCGGTTTGACCCGCCTTGGCCTGCTTACATTTCTTAGCAAAGCCCTTGATTATACGTAGAAACCCGCAACATCTCCAAATGCCCGGTCTGAATTGCGGGCAAAGGCTTTGTACACATGGGGCGGCAGCCGGTCCACAATGACGCCTTTGCCAGAACGGGCGGCCCACCATGCATGATCTTTTCAAACTTGTCCACGTTGCGGCAGCCGTGATCTGGCTTGGCGGCATGGCGTTCGTGTTGCTGGCCCTGCGACCGGTCGCGATCGCCCAGCTTCAGCCGCCAGCGCGCCTGCCGCTGCTCACCGCCGTGATGGGCCGCTTCTTTGTGACGGTCTGGCTCAGCATGGCCGCGCTGCTGGGCACGGGTGGCGCCATCCTCGCCGCCACCGGCATGAAAGGCGTGCCGGCCGGCGTGCACCTGATGCTGGCGATCGGCCTGCTCATGATGGCCATCTTTGCATGGCTGTACTTCATGCCGTTCCGCCACCTGAAGGCGGCGGTGGCGCGGAGCGAATGGCCGGCAGCCGGCCAGCAGATGGGGCGCATTCATCCGCTCGTGGTGCTCAACTTCTGCCTCGGCTGGCTGGCCGTTGCGGCGGTTTACCTGGTCCGCTGAGAACGCCTCCACCGCTCCCGCCGCCCCTGCGGCATCCCCCGGAACAACGACAATCGAGCCCATGCAACCCCATCTGCTCCCCCCCCTTCCCTGCTACCTCAATGGTGCCTACAGCACGCTGCCCGACGCCAAGGTCAGCGTCATGGACCGCGGATTCATCTTCGGTGACGGCGTCTATGAAGTCGTGCCGGTTTACGCCGGCCGGCTGTTCTGCTTTGCCGAACATATGGCGCGACTCGACCGCTCGCTGGCAGAACTGCGCATCCGCAACCCGCTGAGCCGCGATCAATGGCGGGAAGTCGCACTCAAATTGATAGCTGAATTCGATCATTCGACGCTGGCTGACGGCCAAAATGGCGCCAAAACACCTTCCGACCAGCTGATCTATATCCAGATCACCCGGGGCGTTGCACTGCGTGACCATGTGATGCCGGCCGACCTTGAGCCCACCGTGTTCGTGATGGCCAGCGCAATGAAGCCGCCCACCGCCGAACAGCGCGCACAAGGTGTGACCTGCGTCACCGCCGACGACTTCCGCTGGAAAAAGGCCCACATCAAGACCACCAGCCTGCTCGGCGCGGTGTTCTCCCGGCAGATCAGTGCCGACGTCGGCGCGGTCGAGACGGTGATGTTCCGCGACGGCTTTCTCAGCGAAGCCGCCGCCAGCAACGTCTGGGTGGTCAGGAATGGCACCGTCTACGGTCCGCCGCGCGACCACCTGGTGCTCGAAGGCATCCGCTACAGCCTTTTCGAATCGATCTGCCAGGCCGAAGGCATTCCTTTCGAGTTGCGCCGCGTCAGCCGCGACGAGGTCTTTGCCGCCGACGAACTGCTGCTGTCGTCGGCCACCAAGGAAGTGCTGGCCATCACACGGCTCGACGACAAGGTGATCGGAGACGGCAAGCCCGGCCCCGTCTGCGCGCGCCTGCTCGCCGCCTACCAGCGTGCCAAGGCGGCCAGCGAATCATGAACAACTCGGAACAGACCGGCGGCGAGGCGCCCGACCCGCGCAAGGAGTCGCTGATCAAATATCCCAGCGCCTTCCCGATCAAGGTCATGGGGGCGCGGGTGGACGGCTTCGTTGCCGCGCTGACGCACATCGCGCTGCAGTTCGACCCCGCCTTCGACGCCGCCACCGTGGAGTTGCGCGAGAGCAAAGGCGGCAAATACCTCGGCGTGACCCTCACCATCACCGCCACCAGCCGCGACCAGCTCGACGAGCTGTACCGCACGCTGTCGAGCCACCCGATGGTGAAAGTGGTGCTCTAGTGCGCCCCGCGAGACTGCCGCGACGGTCATGAGTCTGGTGGTTTCCGTGCTCGGCCGGATCGATTACGCGGCCACGTTCGCAGCCATGCAGGCCTTCACTGCTGCGCGCACGCCCGAAACCCCCGACGAACTGTGGCTGTGCGAGCACCCGCCGGTCTATACGCAGGGACTGGCCGGCAAGGCCGACCACATCCTGAACCCCGGCGCCATCCCGGTGGTGCAGAGCAACCGCGGCGGCCAGGTGACTTACCACGGACCGGGCCAGGTGGTGGCGTACCCGCTGATCGACCTGCAACGCACGGGCTACTACGTCAAGGAATACGTCTACCGGATCGAAGAGGCGCTGATCCGCACGCTGGCGCACTTTGGCGTCACCGGCCACCGCGTGGCGGGCGCACCCGGCATTTACGTGCGGCTGGACGACCCGTTTTCGCACGCTGCACTGACCGGCCCGGCCCCTGCCGGCGACCCGTTTCGCGGCCTGGGCAAGATCGCCGCGCTGGGCATCAAGGTCAGCCGCCACTGCACCTACCACGGGCTGGCGCTGAACGTGGCGATGGACCTGGAGCCCTTCACCCGCATCAACCCCTGCGGCTACGCGGGCTTGCAGACCGTCGACCTTTCTACAATCGGGGTTGCCGCCAGTTGGGACGAAGCCGCCTCGGTGCTGGGCCAAAAGCTCGCCACCCGCCTGCAACCCTGACTTGCACCACCCCTGCAGGAAACCATCATGAGCAACCCGGACGCTGCCGCCACCCCTGTGGTGCGCGAAGCCCAGAGCACCGACACCTATGACGCCACCGCCAAGCAAAAGGCGGCTGCCAAGCTCTCGCGCATCCCGATCAAGGTCCAGCCGGGAGAGGTGCTGAAAAAGCCGGACTGGATCCGCGTCAAGGCCGGCAGCCCCAGCACGCGCTTCTACGAAATCAAGGACGTGCTTCGCGCCAACAAGCTCGTTACCGTGTGCGAAGAAGCCAGCTGCCCGAACATCGGCGAATGTTTCGGCAAGGGCACGGCCACCTTCATGATCATGGGTGACAAGTGCACCCGCCGCTGCCCGTTCTGCGACGTCGGCCACGGCCGGCCGGACCCGCTGGACGTGAACGAGCCGCAGAACCTGGCCAACACCATCGCCGCGCTCAAGCTCAGCTACGTGGTAATTACCAGCGTGGACCGGGATGACCTGCGCGACGGCGGCGCCCAGCATTTCGTCGACTGCATCTCGCGCATCCGCGAACTGTCGCCCAAAACACAGATCGAGGTGCTGGTGCCCGATTTCCGTGGCCGCGACGACCGGGCACTCGAAATCCTGAAGAGCGCGCCGCCTGACGTGATGAACCACAACCTGGAAACCGCGCCTCGCCTGTACAAGGAGGCGCGCCCCGGCAGCGACTACCAGTTTTCATTGAACCTGCTGAAGAAGTTCAAAGCGCTGTTTCCAGACATCCCGACCAAAAGCGGCATCATGGTCGGCTTGGGCGAGACGGACGAAGAAGTACTCCAGGTCATGCAGGACATGCGCGACCACAACATCGACATGCTGACCATCGGCCAGTACCTGGCGCCCAGCACCTCACACCTGACCGTCAAGCGCTACGTGCACCCGGACACCTTCAGGATGTTCGAGACCCGCGCCTATGAAATGGGTTTCAGGCACGCGGCGGTGGGCGCCATGGTGCGCTCAAGCTATCACGCCGACCAGCAGGCC
>JACSRS010000174.1 GCA_014879655.1 Burkholderiaceae bacterium | reverse complement strand
GGGTGTGAAATGGCGCGCCTACAGCCCCGCCACCTCGCGCATTGCCGAACTGGTGGGCGCGCAGCCGGTTACCGTGCAGGCGTCCGAACTGTCGCAGGCGCTGGCCACGGGCGTGGTCGAGTCCTACATGTCGTCGGGCTCCACCGGCTACGATACCAAGACCTACGAACACCTGAAGTACTGGTACGACACCCAGGCCTGGCTGCCGAAGAACGCCGTCATCGTCAACAAGAAGGCGTTTGACGCCCTCGACAAGGCGTCACAGGACGCGGTGATGAAAGCCGCCGCCGATGCTGAAGTGCGTGGCTGGGCTGCGAGCAAGAAGGTCAACACCGATTCGATCGACAAGCTCAAGGCCAATGGCATGAACATCGTGCAGCCGTCGCCCCAGCTCAAGTCCGACCTGAAGAAGGTGGGCGACACCATGCTGAAAGAGTGGCAGGACAAAGCCGGTCCCGAAGGCAAGACCCTGGTGGACGCCTACACCGCCAAATAAGCCTGTGCCCGTGCGCAGACTGCTGGACTTTGTCTACAACAGCGCCGCCGCCCTGGCGGCGCTTTTCATGGTCGGACTGCTGGTGATGGTGCTGTTGTCCATCATCAGCCGCCAGCTGCACTTTCATGTGCCCGGCACCGACGCCTACGCCGGCTACCTGATGGCCGCCAGCGGCTTTCTGGCGCTGGCCCACACCTTCAAGAAGGGCGAGCACATCCGCGTCACGCTGGTGATCAACGCCTTGCACGGCGGCGCCCGCCGCGCCGTCGAGCTGTGGGCGCTGGCAGCCGCCGCCCTGCTGGCGCTGCTGTTTGCCTTCTACAGCGTCAAGCTGGCCTGGCAGTCGCACGTGTTCCATGACATCTCCACCGCCAGTGACGCCACGCCCCTGTGGCTGCCGCAGCTGGGGATGGCGCTGGGCACGGCAATCTTTGCACTGGCGCTGATCGATGAACTGGTGCTGGCCCTGATGGGCAAACGGGCCGAGCCGCTGGCGGGCGAAGCGCTGCGCAGTGAATAGCCCCAACGCTCCCCCTCTACGCTTCTTCGAGAACTGAACCATGAGTGATGTCGCCATCATGGCGCTGCTGGTGCTGTCGCTGTTCCTGATCCTGGGCAGCGGCGTCTGGATCGGCCTGACGCTGTCGGGCGTGGCCTGGATCGGCATGCAGCTGTTTGCCTCGCGCCCGGCCGGTGACGCGATGGCGGTGACGATCTGGGGTTCGGCGTCGAGCTGGACCCTGACCGCGCTGCCGCTGTTCGTCTGGATGGGCGAAATCCTCTTCCGGACGCGGCTGTCCAACGACATGTTCAAGGGCCTGGCGCCCTGGGTGCAGGGTTTGCCCGGACGGCTGCTGCACACCAACGTGGTCGGCTGCACCATCTTTGCCGCCGTTTCGGGCTCCAGTGCCGCCACCTGCGCGACGATCGGCAAGATGACGCTGCCGACGCTGAAAGAGCGCGGCTATCCCGAACACATGGTCATCGGCACGCTGGCGGGCGCCAGCACGCTGGGCCTGCTGATCCCGCCATCGATCATCATGATCGTCTACGGGGTTTCGGCCGAGGTGTCCATCGCCCGGCTGTTCATCGCTGGCGTGCTGCCCGGTCTGCTGCTGGCGGCGCTGTTTTCGGGCTACATCATGGTCTGGGCGCTGCGCAACAAGGACCAGGTGCCGCCGGCCGACCCGCCGATGTCGCTGGCGCGCAAGCTCAGCGAGTCGCGCAGCCTGATTCCGGTGGTGCTGCTGATTGCCTCGGTGCTCGGCTCCATCTACACCGGCATCGCCACCGCCACCGAGGCAGCAGCCATCGGCGTGGTGGGCTCGCTGGTGATCTCGGCGGTGCAGGGTTCGCTCAGCTGGACCACCTTCCGCGATTCGCTGATGGGCGCCACGCGCCTGTATTGCATGATCGCGCTGATCCTGGCCGGCGCCGCCTTTCTGACGCTGTCGATGGGCTACATCGGCCTGCCGCGCCACCTGGCCGAATGGATTGCCTCACTGGGCCTGAGCCAGGGCCAGCTGATCGCGGCGCTGGCGCTGTTCTTCATCGTGCTGGGCTGCTTTTTGGACGGCATCTCGATGGTGGTGCTGACCATGGGCGTGGTCATGCCAACCGTGCAGGCCGCCGGCATCGACCCGATCTGGTTCGGCATCTTCGTCGTGCTGGTGGTCGAAATGGCGCAGATCACGCCGCCGGTGGGCTTCAACCTGTTCGTGCTGCAAGGCATGACCGGGCGCGAACTGCCGTGGATTGCCAAAGTGACGATGCCGATGTTTCTGCTGATGGTGGCGGCCATCGTCCTGATCTACGTCTTTCCGGGCATCGTCACCTGGCTGCCGGCTCAGATGAGCCGCTGACGGCTACCGGGCTGCGTCCCCGGCGGGCGCCGCTTCCGCCACCGCTGGGGCCGGCGCCGGCTGCGGCCAGGCCTTGAACAGCCGCGTGTCGTCGAGCAGGCACCAGGTTTTCAGGCCCGTCGCGGCGGTGATGGCGTCGCAGTACGGCGGCATGTTGGTGCATTCCAGCACCACGTCGGTCAGCGCAGGTTCGCGCGCCTTGAGCGCGATCGCGGCTGCCACCACGTCGGCCCCGGCCTGCGCCAGGTCCATCGCCGGCTGGTTGCCCAGAATGCGCGTGGCAAATTCACTGGCCGGGTCAACGCCCTGCACGATCACATCGGCCAGCCGCTCGCGCGGCACACCGGCTGCGCGCAGATGCTCGCGCCCCAGCTTGCCGGCGCTGATGGTCAGCACCCCCACCCGCGCCTGCTGGCGCAGCAGGCCGGGCAGCAACATCAGGCTGGACGTGATCACCGGCACCTTCACTGCCGCCTGCAACTCCTTCTGCAGCAGCACCAGAAAACCGCAGGTGGTGGTGATGGCCGCTGCGCCCTCGCGGGCCAGCGCGCGGGCCACAGCCGCAAACGCCGGCCCGACGCGACCCGCGTGCAGGCCGGCAGCCGACTGCACGACCTTGTCCGGCCAGATGCCACGCACAACGCGGATGTTCACCGGCACCGCATAGGTGGCGAGGTTGCCCAGATCGCCCGGCGGACGCGGAAAACGGGTGTCGAGCATGATCACGCCCAGAAAAGGCGCCTGGCCGGGGGTCAGCAGCCGCTTGCCGATATCGGCCGGGCTTTGCATCACGGGTACAGTCATGCCTGTATTGTGACTTTGAAGGAGCACCGAACCGATGCTGAACATCCTGGCCATCTGTCTGGGCGCGAGCCTGGGCGCGCTGGGGCGCTGGGGCCTACATCTGTGGCTCAACAGCTCGACCGCCTTGCTGCCGTGGGGCACGCTGGCGGCCAACCTGATCGGCGGCTACCTGATCGGCATGGCGATGGCGGTGATCAACAACGTGCCGCAGCTCGACCCCGTGTGGCGGCTGGCGCTGGTCACCGGCTTTCTGGGTGCACTGACCACTTTTTCCAGCTTCAGCGCCGAAGTGGTGGGCATGCTGCAGCTGCAGCGCTACACGCTGGCGCTCGGCACCGCCGCCTTGCACCTGTTCGGGTCGCTGCTGCTGACCATTGCCGGGCTCAAGACAGCTATGTTATTGATAGCTAAATAGCACCATTTGACGCTGGCTTTTGCCACTTTTCATTGATTTTTTCCTAAAAAAGCCCGCCACCCCCCTGCCTTTCACCGACCCCTCGGGCGCCCGGCCGCAACGCTGGCCACCAGCCAGGCCGGACGGCCTGCTGCCAGCGGCGCCTGGTCTCTCTTCCCCTCTTTTTCTCCCTGAAGGAAACCCCTTGTTCAAGAATCTGATCGTCTATCGCATTGCACCCAACTGGTCGGCCACGCCGGCGCAGATCGAAGAAGCGCTCGCACCCGGCGTGTTTGTCGAATGCGGCGCGACCCAGCAGCAGTCGGCCGGCTGGGTGCCGCCACGGGGCGAAGCGCACGGCGCGCTGCTCGAATCGGTCGGCGGCCAGTACATCGCGCGGCTGCAGGTCGAAACCCGCGCGGTGCCTGCTTCCGTGGTCCGGCGCAAGGCCGACGAAGAAATCGCCCGCATCGAGGCCCTGACCGGCCGCAAGCCGGGCAAGAAGGAATCGAAGGAACTGCGCGAGGACGCGCTGCTGTCGCTGCTGCCCCAGGCCTTTCCGCGGCAGAGCGCGGTCACCGTCTGGATCGACCCGACCGCCAGCCTCTTGATGACCGACGCCGGCACCCAGGCCCGCGCCGATCTGGTGACCACCGAACTGGTCAAGTGCCTGCCGGGGCTGGCGCTGACGCTGGTGCAGACCACGGTATCCCCGCAGGCGGCGATGACGCAATGGCTGTTGGCGCAAAGCCCGTCGGAGTGGCCGGCCCATCTGAGCGTGGAGCGCGAATGCGAGCTGAAGTCGACCGACGAGGAGAAATCCGTCGTCCGCTTCACCCGCCACCACCTGGTGAACGACGAAATCCGCCAGCACATCACGCAAGGCAAACTGCCGACGCGGCTGGCACTGAGCTGGAACGGCCGGGTCGGGTTTGTGCTGACCGAATCGCTGCAACTGAAGAAGATTGCCTTCCTCGAAGGTGTCTTTGACGACGCATCAACCGGCAAGGACGACGGCTTTGACGCCGATGTGGCGATTTCAACGGGCGAGCTGGGCAAGTTGCTGCCCGACCTGATCGACGCACTCGGCGGTGAACTGCCGGCGCAGGCAGCGCCAGCGCCGGGGGCCTGACCCTTCGCGCGCGTCCAAGAACCCGCTGCAACCCGGTGCCGGCAATTGCCCGCGCTCAGCGCTTGGCGGGCGTTGTCGCTGTGCGGGCGCGGGCCAGCGCTTCTTCGGCGTCAATGTGCGCTTGCAGCGCCTCGCGCGCCGCGCGCAACCGGGCGGCCTGAGATGCGGCGGCTTCCTGCTGCTGCAGCGCCGCCTGTTCAGCCTGCGCCTGGGCCGCCGTTTGCGCGGCCGCAGCCGCTGCCGCCTCGCGTTGCTGCGCCTGCTCGGCCAGCGCGCGGCTGGCGGCTTCACCGGCCTGCTTTTGCTGCCAGCCCCACCAGCCGGTGCCGGCCAGCGCGATCACCATCGTCACGACCAGCAGCTTCCAGCGCCTGGCCGGCTGCGGTGTCGGGTTCTCGGGTGATTCACGATTCATCGGCTGTTCCACAGGTCAGCAGCGTCCGGAGCCCGCGCAAGCGCTAAGCCTCTTCAGGTTTTCTTCGACGCGGATGGTGAAGGCGTTGAGCATCTCCTGCAGATCGGCCATCGCCACCCGCACGCCTTCGCCGGCGCGGCAACTGGCGGCGCTGGCGGCAACCACCGACATGTCCACGCTCCGGGCATCCGCGCCGGGTGACTTGTCGAGAACGATCAGATCGCCCGTGTTCAGCAGGCATTCGCCGCTGCCGCCGGTCAACGGCACCCAGATTGGCTGTGCCACCTGAAACAGGTAGATGCTGGCGTAGCCGGCAGCGAGCACGTCGTTCAGCAGCAGCGGGTGGCCGTTTTGCAGCATGGCGACGCTCAGCCGCACCTGCTGGCGCATTTGCTCACGCACCTCGTCGCTGACCACCACCGGCGGCGCAGCGGCAGTTGCCGGCGCTGATGCAGAGGCTCCGGCCCGCGGCGCGCCAGCGGCGGCCCCCCGCTCCTCCACCGGCGTTGGCGGCGGGGAAAGGGTCGGTGCCGGTCGGGTCTGCGGCGTCCAGGCCTGCGAGGATCCGTCTTCAAAACCCGAGGTGATCTGCAGATCGCCCATCAGCGCAGCCGGATCGGTGTAGGGCTGGGGTGGTGCGGCGAACTGAACGGGCGGCGAAGCGAAACCTGCGCCGGCCATCACCACGGCACCGGGAAGTGGTGCATAAAAGCCCTGGAACAGCGTCGGGGCAACGGGCACCGGCCGGTAAAGCGCGGCCGGCGCGCCGTGCAGCTGCAGCGCGTCGTAATAGCGCACCACCGGTTGCGGCTGCGGCACCGGCCGGTGTCCGACCCAGCGAATGAAATGGGTGCGCTCGATCATCCGCACCGGCGTGCCCGCCGGCCCCGGAACCATCACGTAGCGGTCCCGATAGACCACACGGCCATCCGGCAGCAGCGCCTCACGCAAGCCGTCATTGCGGGTGACAAAGGTCAGGCCGTTGTCCATTTCACGGCGATCCTGCTCGGGTGTGCGGATGCGCCGGTTGCCGTCAACGGACGCCACCGTGGGTGCGGGCCCGCGAGCCGCGTCCTGCGGACCAGGCGCTGCGTGCCCCCCAAGGGTCGGCGGACCCTGCAGCGGCCGGCCGGCGACATCGGCGGCGCCTTGCCGGCGGCCGTCAAACCCGCTGCCACCCTGATGGCCATTGGCAACCGGTCTGCCGCCACCGCCAGGGCGCATCGACGCCGACCCGTCTGTCCGCTGCGGCGGCGCGCCGCCCCCGGCAGCAGGCCCCTGCGTGGGCGATCGGCTCGCCGGTGTCCTCGCAATAGCCGTAGGTGCCGTCCTCGATGCGCAGGAGGGCGGCGTCGATCTTGGCGATGAGC
>JACSRS010000183.1 GCA_014879655.1 Burkholderiaceae bacterium | reverse complement strand
CGAAGCGTGCCGGTGAAGCCGTCTTTGTCTGCGGTGAAGGTGCCGATGTTGGCCATGATGATTTCTCCTTGCGGGTGAACCAAGGTCGCGCCCATCGCGTCCTTGTTGTGACTTGACTGGCGGGGGATGGGCTGGCCGCACCGCCGAGCGCAGCGAGGGGGCCGCAACAGAGTGGAGGGCGTGGAAGCGCAAAGAATTTGGCCCGCGAGGAATGCGCGTAGCGCAGGGGAAATTGTTTTCGCTGGAAGGTTGCGGCCATGAAGCCCAAGGCGCAGCCGTGCGGTCGCCAGGATTCACAACAAGACAAGGACGCGGGGGCTGACTGTCCTGCCAAGGAGAGATGACCGACTCGGCATCCCCGCATGGGGGCTTCATCGGCTCGCGCCCTGAGACGGTTGGGATCAATACCCCAATGACCGGCGGAACTCCCCCTGCCGAAGCCGTTGGCGGCTGGCTTGAGTCGTCGCGTGGAAACTCCATAGCAAGGCCGGGTAGTGTGTCGGTGATCCGTCCTTCGTGACGTGATGGGCAAGAACCAACAGCGTCGAGGACGGCGCGTATTCGTGCAACCCGTCGCAGCAAACTAGGGCGTAGCCGCTCGTTGCAGCGGGGTACGCTTTCACTACGCAACCGAAGCGGATGGGCAGGTCCGTCTTGACAATCACGTTGATATGTAACATCATTAGTTACATGAAACTCGATAGTCGCTTGTCGTCCGTCTTGCATGCGCTGTTGCACATGGCTGAGCAGACTGAACCCGTCACCTCTGACATCTTGGCCCAATGCTTGGGCACCAATCCCGTCGTGGTCCGGCGCACCATGGGGTATTTGAGAGAGGCGGGAATCGTTACGTCCGAACGCGGCCACGCGGGCGGATGGCGTATTCATGCCGATCTTGGCTCCGTCACTTTGCGCCAGTTGCACGAAGCGCTGGGCGAGCCCGCCATGTTTGCCATCGGCAACCGCAACGAAACACCGGAGTGCCTGGTCGAGCAATCGGTAAATGCCGCGCTCGAAGGCACGTTTGCCGAGGCGGAGGCGTTGCTGCTGAAGCGATTCTCGGAAATCACCCTTGCCGATCTGGCTGCTGATTTCAAGCGCCGGCATTCAGCAGCACGACACAAAAGGAGTTAACCATGCACTACGACGTCATCGTCATTGGCGGTAGCTATGCGGGAATGGCTGCGGCCCTGCAACTCGTGCGGGCGCGCAAGTCCGTGCTGGTCATCGATGCGGGCGAGCGGCGCAACCGTTTTGCCAGTCATTCACACGGATTTCTCGGCCAGGATGGCGTCGATCCCGGCGAGATCGCAGCGAATGCGCGCCGCCAGCTCGAAGCCTATCCGACGCTGTCTTGGCTTGAAGGTCGGGCAGAGGACGTTTCAGGCGAAGTGAACGGCTTCACCGTCACAACTGCTGAGGGCAAATCGCATCACGGCCGCCGCATTCTGCTGGCGATCGGCGTAGCCGACCAGCTCCCGCCGATCACCGGACTCGATGAGCGCTGGGGCAAGGCTGTTTTTCATTGCCCGTATTGCCATGGCTACGAACTCGGCGAGGGCCGGATCGGCATCATCGCCACGGGTCCGATGTCGCTCCATCAGGCGCAGTTCCTCACCGAGTGGGGCGACATCACATTGCTCGTGAACAATGCCATGCCGCTGGGTGCCGACGCCCGGTCCGACTTGAAGCGCCGAGGTGTGGTGATCGAGGAAGTGCTTATCGACAAGATCGAAGGGCATGCCGACGTGCGGATGGCCGATGGAAGACTGTTGAGCTTTGCGGGTCTGTTCACTGCTGCGCTCTGTACTCCATCCCACTCTTTGGCCGAGGCGATGGGGTGCGCGATCGAAGAAACGCCAATGGGCTTACAGGTGCGCACCGACGCCGAGAACAAGACCTCTGTGCCTGGGGTGTTCGCATGCGGCGATGTGGCGCGGGTTCCGCACTCGGTTTCCATTGCCGTGGGCAATGGCGCTTTGGCCGGCATCCAGATCCACCGTTCCCTGTTCGTGCCCGAGACCGTTTTTTCGGTGCAGAACGGGGCCGCCATCCGATGAGCGCTTTCTCCAACCCTGAGGCCATCTCGACCTACGCCCAGACGGCCCTGAGGCACGTGCCGGGTCTGCGGGACCTGCACAAGATGGCGAGCGTTCTGCTGGCCGAGCGGGCTCCGTCCGATGCACGCATTCTGGTGCTTGGCGCGGGTGGCGGGTTGGAGTTGAAGGCCTTTGCCGAAATGCAGCCGAGCTGGCAGTTCGATGGTGTGGATCCCTCCAAGGAAATGCTCCGGCTGGCCGGGACGACGCTTGGCGCTTTTGCATCCCGTGTGCGGCTGTGGGAAGGCTTGATCGGTAGTGCTCCAACCGAGCCTTTTGATGGGGCAACCTGCCTACTGACACTGCACTTTCTGCCGCGGGCCGAACGCCTCAGAACCTTGAAAGAGATGCACCTGCGGCTCAAGCCTGGCGCTCCGCTTGTGATTGCGCACCACAGCTTTTCGAGTGAAGGCCCCGACCCGGACAAGTGGCTCAAACGCAATGCTGCGTATGGGGTGACGTCCGGAGTGCCTGCGGCACAGGCCGAAAGCAGCATTCAGGCAATTCGGGAGAGGCTTCCAGTGCTCTCGCCGCAGCAGGATGTCGATCTGCTGGGTGAGGCTGGATTCGTGAACGTCGAATTGTTTTATTGCGCATTCACCTTCAAGGGCTGGGTTGCCTATAGGCCTTGAGGCACGTGCTCGCTCAAATACCTCGAATGACCACGATGGCACGCTGAGGACCGTCCTCGGTATCTGCGATCACCTCTTTCTACGGACTATCCGTTCTCACCATCGCGTTCAAAATGATGAGGCGCTTGCGCATGCGGGCTACCAGTGCATATTTCTGACCCCGCTGTGGCTGGAATCTTCGCGCAGGACGCGCGGCGTCGGCACGTCATGGAGCCGCACTGGCTGAGTTCGAGCAGCTGCATCATGTCTATCCGCCCTGGGGATATGCGGTATCTCTGCCCAGAGTCAGTGTGGCGGAGCGCGCCGACTTTGTGATGGACTCCTTGGCAGGTCGCTGACCTGCCACGCTTTCCGTCTTGGCCGTTGAAACCGGGCGCGGCCACCGCCGCGTCCGGATTTTTGTTGCCCACCGGCCCCAAGGCGGAACGGCTTGGGGCCGGTTCTGAAAGGACAGCAAGTCGCCCCGACCGAAGGCGGGGCGATTGCCTACGGTGCAGCGTCAGGCGGCCAGTGCCTCCTCCGCTGCATCGGTCGTGGCGTCGGCATCCTCTGGTGCATCGGCGTCGGAATCGACCTCCGCATCTGTTGCCATGTCCTGCGCGACCTGCTGCGGCGCGGCGCGGAAGATTGCGGGCATCCAGCCCGTCCCATCAGCCAGTCGTTCGGCTTCGCTGGCTATGTCGGCCTTCTTGAGCTTCGCCAGCCGGTTGACCTGCTCCGGTGCGAACTCACCCATCGCTTGCAGAATCACGGCCTTGGAAACGTGCCTGAAATACCCTTCGGCGGTCGGCTTCCACCATACGGTCATGTCGAGGCCCACGGCCTGCGCCAGTTCCGCGCCGGGCTGGTGCGGCGTGGCACGTGGCGTTACCACGTCCACCGTGGACGCCACACACACGGCCAGCAGCTTGACCAGTTCGCCTTGCTCCATCGCCAGCAGCGCGGCAAACAATTCGGCGCTGCTCTCGGGCAGTTTGCCGCTCCATGCCTGCTGCAATGCGCACAGCGCCACAGCGGCAGGCGATTCTGGCCAGTCCGGGGCCATGCCTTCCAGCCGGTCTTGCACGGTCAGGCGCACGCCCAATGGCAGGTCGTGCCCATAGTGGCGTTCCTGCAAGACAGTTTGCACCATGCCATGCACCAACGCGGCCAGCGCCACTTGCGGATGCCGTGCGACTTCGATTTGCAGCGCGGCGGTGCGATGGGCACTCAACCGCTGCGCCAGCCGGTCAGACATGGCGGGGGCTTGGGCTTCGTCGGCCGTGTCGCCTTCGTCGTCATTCGCGGCATCGCCTTCGCTGCCGAAACCTTGGCGCAGCTTTTCCAGCGTACGCAGTGCCTTGGCCTCGGCTTCGCGCAGCAGCCCGCGATGAATCACAGACTCGCCAGTGCGGTCGATGGTGACGATGGCACCGGCTGCGGCCCGCACGTTCGAGGCATAGCCCAGCAAGCCATCTTCCAGTGCCTGCAACTGCTGGCCCAGGCGCTCACCTTCCTCCTGCAAGGCATCGGCCTTGTCCTCGTCCTCGGCATCCGTCGCGGCATCGATGGCTTCGCCAAGCGCTTGCATCTTGGCTTGCAGCTTCTCGATGCGCAGGGCATCGCGCTTGCTCGGCGTGCGCCGCTCCCTCGGGGCGCGCTGGAAGGCTTGCAGGTCGGCATAGGTGGTGGCGGGCGCGGCATCCACCCATGCCCAGCCCTCGGCCTTCACCTCGGCGGCGATACCCGCGAGCTTGTCTTGCGCCAGCCGCTCCAGCAAGGCCGCGTCGTTGAGGTACACGCCCGCATCGCCTTCCGCGAACAGATCGCGGCGAATCCCGCCGCCTGCGGCTTCGTAGGTGTCCAGCCCGACGAATCGCACCAGCGGATGCCGGTAAGCATCAATCTCGCGCTCGGTGAGGCGTTCGCGCAGCGCGGACGGACTGCGCTGCCACTGCGGCGCATCGTAGAACGCGGCGTCTTGCGAAGCATGATCGTCGGTGACGGCCAGCGCCATGAGCTGGTCGAGCGTGACCGCATCGGCCCGGTAGTCAGCCATCAACCGGGGCGAAACATTAGCGAGCTTCAAGCGGCGCTGCACCACCAGCGGGGTAACGCTGAAATCCGCTGCAATGTCCTCAATGGGCCGTCCTTCGGCCACCAGCGCTGCAAAGGCTTCAAACTGGTCTGCCGGGTGCATGGCTTCACGCTGCACGTTTTCCGTGAGGCTGGCGGTGCGGGCCGTGCCATCGGCCACTCGCAGGCAAGGCACCTCCCAATCCTTTGCGATGCGATGTTTCTTCGCCAGCAGCTTCAATGCGGCGAAGCGACGGCCACCGGCAACCACCTCGTAGTGCTCGCCATCACTGGCGGGAATCGCGATCAGGTTTTGCAGCAGGCCCACGCGCTGGATGGACGCGGCCAGTTCAGGGATGGACATGCGCGGGGTCTTGCGCACGTTGCGACCCGCAGGGCGCAGCACCAGCCGCGACAACGGAACCAGAATCATGTGCTTGCTCGGGTCGGCGGCTTGCAGCACATTGGCGGCGGTGGTGACGGCTTGGGCCTCGGTGTAGTTAACGGCGTTCATGGTGTATCTCCAATCAAATGAAACAGACAAGGAATGGAGGGGAAACCGTCCCCTCCGGCGGGGGAGCGGGTCAGGCTTTGAGAGCGCGCATGCCATCGGCCAGCAGCCACAAGGCGCGGTTCAGGCGAATGTCGGAATCAATGCCCTGCACGGGGCGGGTCTGCTGCCTGCGACCATTGGCGGCGCGGCCATGCAATCCGCCCTTGGTCAGGTTTTCTTGGGTGCGGTTGAACACGCTCCACAAGTCCGGGCGGCGGTCGTCGAAGCGGCGCGGCATCAGGATTTGGCTTTCCGTGATGGGCGCGGGCTTGTCGGGGTCGTCGTACTTGAGGGCCAGCGCGGCGCGGGCGAACACTTCGGATTCGCCATCGTCCAAGGTGATGCCGCGCATCAGGTCGCGGGATTCCTTGACCTGCTCGAAGCCGCTCAATACCTCGTATGCGCCTTCGATGACGTGCCCGGCCACGTTGCCTTTGTGAGGCACGCGCACATCGGCCACCGTGTCACCGCACACCAGCCCATTGCTGCACACGAAACGGAACATTCCGGCCAGCATCTGATAGCTGCTCGTGCCGTCATGCGAATTCAGAAGCACGATTTCATTGGCTTCCGCGCCGTTGATCTGGCTGGCGTGGCGCAGGCGCAGCATGTGTTTTGTGTGCTCGCGCTTGCCTTCATCGCGCACGCGGGTCTGCGTCACCATGAAGGGCTGAAACCCTTCCTTGCGAAGCTCGGTCAGAACAGCGGCGGTGGGGATGTAGCTGTATCGCTCGGAACGGCTTTCATGCGGCGCGTCCGCGAAGATGGACGGAGCCACCCTGCGAATCTGGTCATCGGACAGCGGGTAGTCGCTGCGCAGCGCCGGGGAGTGGGAAGCGAAACGGGTTGCAAGCATGGTCTTTCTCCTGACAAAGTTGGCTGTTGAAGAAAACCGCACACCGGGTTCCTAGATTCGGAGCCCAGCCTTCCGGCTGTTCGGTGCGGTCGGCACGAAGAACCCGGTTGGCCTCGTTGCCACCGTCTTTCCTGAGTTCATCGCCCGCGACGAAAGGGAGCCCGTGGACGGGGGCCGTCAAGGAGACAAGCGCCAGGTTGGTGCGGCCCGCAGCGCAGCGAGGACACGGCCTGGCGCGCCTTGACGGCACACGGCCGCGGGCTACAGTCGCGAGCAAGGTGATGAGTTCAGGAAAGATGGCTGGACAGGCAACGGCCTTCCAACACGCCGACCGCACGGCAAGCGCAAGCGCGCAGGCCCGAAGCTGGAAGCCGGGCCGGAGGCGTCAGCCGAGCGGAGCGAGGGAACGATGGAA